>JAWBZG010000070.1:0-5198 GCA_038866525.1 Bathyarchaeia archaeon | reverse complement strand
GCTAGTCAAAAAATACGGGAAATACGAGTGAATTTCTTTTCTCTCTAGGAAAGCGGGCTATTCTTTCTATATTTTTTACTCGCTTTAAGCAAAAAATTGAAGTTTTCTATGCTCATCTCCATGGGTATGCCGCCCTCAGAGCCTAAAATAAATCCGCCTCCCGGCGCCCCAACTCTAAGTCTGTCAAGTAGATGCTCTCTAAGGTTGGCGGCGCTCATGAGGCCAATGTTTTTACTTAAGCCCCCCAGAAAACATATTTCGCCACCATACTTCTCCTTCAAATCCTTTAAATCCATGTTGTCGGTAGGTCCCACTGGGTTAAGCAAATCTAGCTTAGCTCTGACTAGAAGCGGAATCAAAGCATCAATCTTACCGTGACTATGCATGTTAACAAAAGCACCGTACTTATGCGCCAGCTCTATAGCTTTCGCATGCCATGGAAATATGAGATCCTCATACAGTTTTGGGCTCACAAATGTTCCGCGAGAATGGCCTAAATCGTCAGGCCATTCTATTATCATGGCGCCTCTTTCAAGCAGGTTCTTTTCGGCTTTTAGGTTAAATTCGCCTATTTTAGCGATAAGCTTCCTGTAAAAATCCCTCCTCACGTAAATGTCTTTTAAAATTGTTTCTAGGGGGCCTCTTAGAAAATACCAGACCCCTGAGAAGAAACCGTTTATGCTGCATGAAGGAAAGAAGCCCTCTCAACCACATGTTTTATGGCTTTCTCAACGCCCTCATATCTTGAGGGGTCGTCTGGATCTGGAAGCTCTATTTTATCTATATCCTCTTCAGCTTTAACGGGGTACTCTATGTACTGTCGCGCCCATATGTTTCTCTCCGTCCCTATACGCCATTTAGCGCCAGTCTCCCACTCAACAACCTTCCAATCCTCCCCAGTCTCAATAACTCTTTTGATCTTAAATCCAGCGTTCGCCACGCTGATCACAAAATTATCCATGTAATTAGCTATTTTCACAGCTATCTCCAACTCCTTTAACCCTGGATTAGTAGCACTCAGCTCCGCTAGAGGAATAAACTTAGCTTTAGATGCATCATTAGTGAAATCTAAAACTTGGGGGATAATCGGCGGATCTTCATGGAATAGTGCTGCTAGGACGCAGTTAAATCTACTAACCGTCATAAACTTATCTCCTAATTCCATCTATTTCGGATGAACCTGCTCGAATCTTTGACAAATATAATTATAAGCATTATTAATAATCATCTTACTGGATTTTGCCATTTTTCCGTCCACAGCAACATGTTCTCCTGAAAGATATTTTCTTCAGCCGAATAAAATTTTATTTTAGAGTTAAGTTTATATCGTTGAATGTCAAATTTGACATCAATATTGATATACTCGTGAAACTCATAAACTAAGCGAGATATGAATAATCAAGGTTGGAAACATGAGTAAATCATCGATTCTCAGACTTTGCAGATACGTTGTTAGGGAATGGAAGATTCTGATACCAGCTGTAGGTTTTTCTTTTCTCTCAACGATTTTTGCGATGATGATACCTTGGTATGTTAGGGAGCTATTAAATTCTGTGGTTTCTTACGATGCTAGTAAGCTTCTCCCCTTATCGCTATCTGTTATCGCGTTAACTTTTCTGGAGGGGCTTTCGGCCTTCATTGTTAGATATCTTTTCGAAACAATGGCTCAGAGGACGATTTATAGGCTTAGATTAGACCTATACAATCACTTACATGAGCTCTCCTACGGCTTCTACGATAAGGTAGACATAGGCGAAATAATTGTTAGGGTAACCAATGACATGGATAATTTAAATCGCCTCATAAGCTTCGCAACAATGCCGTTACTGGGTGTGATCTTCTCATGCTCAATCGCGCTCTACATACTCTTATCCCTGAATGTGGAGTTAACGCTGACCGCGGTATCCCTGCTGCCGCTAATAGCGCTGATAACAATCTCGTTCAATAGGAAGGTTTACCCAATACTTGAAAGCAGCTGGAAGGCGATGAGCCAATTCAACAGCGTTGTACAAGAGTATACTTCTACAGTGAAAATCTTAAAGGCTCTGGGCATAGAGGATGTTTTCGGAAAAACCTACAAGTCTAAACTGGACAACATATACGATTTAAATATGAGTTTTCAGAAGTATGCCTCAATATCATGGCCTTCAATAGGGCTTGTGTCGGCAGCCATACAGCTAATAGTCTATTTATATGGTGGGTTTAAAGCGGTTTCAGGGGTTTTAAGCATAGGAGACATTGCAGCATTCATACTTTATCTTTCCATGCTTAATTGGCCGCTGATCGGGCTGGGATTCTTCATCTTAGATTATCAAAGGGCGTCGGTTTCAGCATCCAGAATATTTGAGGTGCTTGACAAAGAGCCTGAAGTTAAAGATCAGCCCGGGGCCATCGAGTTAAAGGAGGTTAAGGGGCATATAAAGTTTGAGAACGTTACATTCGGGTATAGCCCCGATAAACCCATAATAAAAGATGTTAGTTTTGAGATTAAACCCGGAGAAAAGGTCGCCATAGTTGGCCCAACGGGCTCGGGAAAATCAACCCTTATTAAACTGATACCGAGATTTTATGATCCAATAGATGGACGCATACTTATAGACGGCATAGACGTAAGAAACATTAAGATTAAGTCCCTTAGAAAACATATTGGGATAGTTCACCAGGACACTATGCTTTTCTCCGGGACAATAAAGGACAACATAACGTATGGTAGACCAGATGCCTCCATGAGCGAGGTGATTGAGGCGGCTAAGGCTGCGGGCATCCATGACTTCATAATTAGTTTGCCGAAGAAGTATGAGACAAATGTTGCTGAGAGAGGTGTAACACTTTCAGGAGGACAGAGGCAGAGGATAGCTATAGCGAGAACACTTATAGTTGATCCAAAAATATTGATCCTAGACGACCCCACATCTAATCTCGATGCTGAAACGGAGAGCATAGTTCTTGAAGCCCTGAAAAAGCTCGTTGAGGGAAGAACAGTGATCATAGTGACGCAGAGGCTTTCAATGCTTAAGATGGCAGATAGGATAATGGTTTTAGAGGACGGTAGAATCGTTGAGGAAGGGACTCATGAAGAGTTAATGAAGCTTAATGGGGCATATGCAAGGCTATATAACGCCCAGTTTGCCCATCAGGAGAAAACTGCTGGGGTGTAAGGGGGTTGGGTTGGGTATTAGCTAGATATGCGAGGGAGGGTGCCGAGGGGAAGCCTAAAAGCTCCCCGATTAAGATAATTGCTAGGCTTATGAGGCTTATATGGCGCTATAAGGTTAGGTTACTAATCTTCATATTCGCAGCCTCAGCCGTTCTATTTCTAAACGTTGTAGGACCATATATTGGGCGGAGAATCGTCGACGAAGGGATAATTGCCAGGAACCCAAACGCCCTAATCCTATACGCGTCTATTCTAGCGGCTATAGCAGTATGCGGCTGGGTTCTAGGGATTATAAGAGCCTATAGTATTGCTTGGCTGACGCAGAAGCTTCTTTACGACCTACGCCTATCTCTCTTCAATCACTCGGTGGAGTTAGATTACGCTTTCTTCTCATCCATGCCGGCTGGCCAAATAATATCCAGGTTTACTAGCGATGTTGAGGCGGTTGGGCAGACGGCGACCACGGGCTTCATAGACGCAGTATTCAACGCTCTAACTATTATAGGGGCAGTAGTCGCCATGCTAAGTCTAAACGTTAATCTCACATTGGCAACGCTTTCACTGGTACCGCTGATAGTAATCTCAGTAATATTTCTGGCTAGGAGAAGTTACAGGGCTTATAGGGAAGTTAGATCAAAGGTTGGGGAGCTTACTTCAAACATCGAGCAAACTGTCTCCGGAATGAGGGTCTCTCAGTCCTTCTCTGATAGGGATAAGGTTGACTTAAGAAGATTTGAGAGGATAAGCTATGAAACAATGCGCGCAAACATTAGGGCAACCCTCATCATGGCTCTTACACGTCCAGTTTTAAGCATAATAAGGGCTGCCACGATCGCCATATTAGCTTTTTATGGCGGGCATCTAATTATAAGTGGCGAGACAACCATAGGCACACTAATAGCCTTCTACAGCTATGTGGAAATGTTCTTTAACCCGGTAATAACCCTAACCGTGTACTACAATATGCTGCAGTCAGCCTTAGCGGCCGCGGAAAGAATATTCGAGTACCTTGAGACAAAGCCATCAGTTAAGGATTCAAGCGACGCTGTGGACTTTGAGATCAAGAGCGGCGAAATAATCTTCGAAAACGTGAGCTTCGGGTATGGTGAGACAAAGGTCTTTGAGAGCTTTAACCTTAAAGTTAACCCGGGAGAAATATTGGCTGTTGTCGGGCCTACTGGCGCTGGGAAAACGACTTTAGCGAACCTCGTGTTGAGGCTATATGATCCCCAAGATGGGCGCATACTTATAGATGGTGTGGACATAAGGAAAATTAAGTTGAGCTCCCTTAGGAGGCAGATAGCTTTGGTTCCACAGGAGCCAATACTGTTCAAGGATACTGTTAGGGAGAATATCCGCTACGGTAAGCCTGGCGCCAAAGATGAAGAGATTGCTGAGGTTATACGTGATCTCGGGCTTGAGCCAATCATAAAAACTCTGCCCGAAGGACTTGACACAATCGTATCTGAAGGAGGCGCAAACCTTTCTGTTGGGCAAAGGCAGCTGATAAATGTTGCTAGAACCCTTCTCCGTAAACCGAAAATAATAATACTCGATGAGGCGACCAGCAGCGTCGACCCCTACACTGAGAGCCTGCTTCAGGAGGCTTTAAAGAGGCTTTTAAGCGGTAGAACATGCATAATAATCGCTCACAGGCTCTCAACAACCTTCCTGGCGGACAGGGTTATAGTTTTAGATAAGGGCAAAATTGTTGAGGAAGGGACGCATGACGAATTATTGAGGAGAGGGGGCTTATTCGCAAAGCTCTACGAGCTTCAAGTCGGTGAATTAATTAGGGCTGAAGCCGTGAGCAGATCTAGATGACGCGTAAACCCCCACATTACGTAGAGTAAATCTTCACTTTAAACATTTTCATCTACAAAAATAACACGTCTCCCTTAATGTGGATAAGCGTGCAGGAGAGGCAGCTCCAAGAGGAGAGTAAATGCTCAGCACGAAAAATGTGCTAACGAGATATGTGCCGCCTGAAGATGCCCTATACGGGCATGATCCTTTCAAGTAACGCTATAGTTGCCGCGCT
>JAWBZG010000069.1:0-5296 GCA_038866525.1 Bathyarchaeia archaeon | reverse complement strand
TTAACGTGCTTAAAAGCCCTAGGAATAGGGATATAGCGATCAGAAACGGTATTATGGGTACGCCTACAATCGCCTTCTACTGCAGCGGCAGATACATCGGCTCAATAGTTGGCTTTATTCCAAAATCTCACCTAAAACATGTCATCGAGGATATTATGGGACGCTACAGGGAATGCGTTAAGCAAAGCACTAGGCTAGAGTAACTGGCAGAATAAATTTTAGACAAGAATGTTCAAGAATCTTTAAAGAAGGTGCCTTCAGAACATCTGAGAAAACATAGCCTTACTGGAATACCAAAGGAAAAAGACTTCATTGGGGATGTTAAGCGATCTAAAAAGTTAGCATAAAAATGGAGCTTGAACTAGCTGCTGTAGCGTTCACAATTAAGGTTGCTGCTGAAAACGAAAAAGCGAAGAGGGCGGGCGGCAGCTGGCGGTGGAACAGTGACATAATCATATCTGGAGACCGTTATGACTATCTAACAAGGCTATGAATATTTCTTAAACAACCAGTAGCGAAACCATGAGATCTAATAGCGGGCCCGGGGGGAGTTGAACCCCCGACCTCAGGCTTTCCTCAGCAGCATGCTTCCGAAGGCTTGCGCCGCTCTCCTAAATATTTGGCTGCGCCCTATCCAAACTAGGCCACGGGCCCTCAATTAATGTGAAAACTGCGTTTTATTAAAGTATATTGTTTGCTGCTTTATTTTCTACTTTATTTTAATCGTCTTCGGCAGATTGCCTATTAGTCCCACGCATCCCTCTCGTATAATTATTGCCCCTCTAACCCCCCTTATGCTTTTAGCCCTCTCTAGCCCCTTTGATATGGATTTTCTAATGTCGCTGCCGGTAACGGCGTTACATACTGCTGTTGCTGCGGCATCAGCTATAGCCGCGTTCTCCGCGATAACCGTTACTGAATCAGCCTCCCCAAAGCTTATTGTTCGATCCGTTTTACCGGAGCTTGTCCCTATACCTAGCGGCGAATCATCTCTTGTTATTAAGAAACCTATTTTTCCCGATAAGTATGGTTCGCTGGTTAAAATGGAGACCACTATATTCTTGCTACTAGTATAGGCTGAGATTTCGCCGCCGTCTTCAACTACAGCAATCTTTGAAGCCATCTTTAATAGCGTCTCCAGCCCTAGGTCGGCTACCGCGCCAGCAACGGAAGCCATTGGCCCAACCCCAGCTATTCTTGAGGCTTCAGCCATCCTACGTACGATGATGGGCGCGTTTGAACGCACGTCCAGCGGCTCTAGGGAATATTTGAAATGAGGGTTTTCCTCCACGTAGTTTAGTAGATCCCTTAAATGGCGCGTTATATCTCTGATGGCTTCAAAAATAGCTTCCTTAACGTCGCTTCTCACATGTATTTTCGAGTGCCCTATTGTTAATCCATATTCATAGATCATTAGCTATCACGGGAGAGAGATGGCTTTAACCGGGCATGCCGTAACGCAAACCTTACATGCCACGCACTTTTCATCATCGAACTCTATCGACCAATCATCTCTAAACTTTAGTGCGCCAGTTGGGCACGGCGATATACATGCGCCACACGCTATACATTTATCCCAGTCTATCCTTAAAGTTTCAGCGAACTCCTGGACTTGAACGCCGGCTTCCCTGAATAGGTCAAGCACCTCTCTGAGCTTGTCTCCGGTAGCCGGTATCGAAACTATTAATTCGCCTTTTTGGGCATTAACCCTTGCCTCAAGTATATTGATTGGTATACCAGTTTTCAGCACTATATTAGCGAGGATTGGTTTCTCAACGACGCCATGCGAGTATATCAGCTTTACCCTCATATTATATTTCTACCTCCAACTATCTTTCTCGATATATCGTCAGTTGTTAAAATTCCGATTACGCGGTTCATTGCATCCACCACTGGAACGCCGGAAATATTATGCTGAGCCATCCTACGTACAACAACGTCTATGGACTCGTTCTCAAAAGCCGTTATAACCCTCCTAGTCATTATTTCATCCAGTCTCCTCTTGTTATACGCTATAGCCTTAGCTAGATCCCATGAGGTCACTATCCCAATAAGCTTACCTTCATCATCGACAACTGGAAGGTGATCTATACCTTTTTCAACGAGCTTAGCCGCTACACTATCTATATCATCGCTGGGTTTCGCAGTAATAACATTTCGGTTCATTACGTCGCCGACCTTAGGCTCTCTCCTTCTAACTTCTAGAGGCTTAAATTTTCCTCTTCTCGGTAAGGGCTCAATAGGCTCGGTTAGGAAAAACGTGCCTTCCAGGATCCATTTCTTCAGGGTTTCAGCTATTTCCCTAGCCATCTTATAGCTTGAGAGCGGGGAGGAAGGGACTCTTCTATCACCCAGATAAACTCTCCCGGACCTAAGCTCAGCGTAGGATACGCGCTTAACAATGGGTCTGAGATCCGGTCTAACCGGCGCGGCGTAGTCACGTATATTAACGAAGATATCTTCATCTCTTAGGGCTGCGGTTTCAGCAACCCTCATGTTTATGATGGGTATAGGTACGCCTATGCCAACATATAGTGTGGGACCATACCGGTGGAAGGATGCTCCTCGGAGATATCTGCTGTTCATCTGTTTAAGGTCGCCCTTAACCATAAGGGTTCCATAGCCGGATTCAGGGTTATGCTGAGTCCCCTCACCAATTATGTAGCCTATCCCGCCTCCGAGAAAAATCCTTGTTCCAAACCCTATGGTTTCATAGTTAGGGTCCTTGCAGAGCGGGTTGAGCTGACCTGCTCCAGAAAACGTTATATTTCCATAATTTGGTAAAAGGGTACCCATATAGGTGTATAGAATCCTGTCAGAGCTGTTTGTGGCAGCCTCGTACCTCTGATAGCAATTCCTCGGGTTAACGAGTATAGCCTGATTTAAATCATTAATGGTGATGACGGTTTCAATGTGGCGCCTCGGGTAGCAGTCCGTGCCATAAGACTCAGCTCTTAAAGTAACCTCCTTACCAGAGACCAGCTCCTCTATAACGTGCCCTCCACCATACTCTAGCCCCCTAGTCTCACTTATGGAAGTTGCCCCAAGATAGCCATCGACGGCAGCAAGCCCCTTATACACAGGCACATCGTTCAACCAGCACCTGATCATTTTTATTGGCGGATCCGAGTGCCCAAAATTTAAGAAAGCGCCCGAACTACACATTGCGCCAAACGTTCCTGTGGTCACAACATCAACCTCTTTAGCGGCTACTTTGAGACCACTACTCTCAACGAGCTTAATCATTTCCTCAGCGGTCAAAACCACAGCGTCACCGCGCTTTATTCTCTCGTTTATCTCATCAATTGTGCGCAGCCTCTCCTTTTCATCCATTAGGAGATCATACCTCCCTAGCTAAAGTCATTAAATGCTCAGTATTAAGTCAGCTCACATATATTCTTTTACATGAAATTATGTAAAAAGATATATATTTATCAAGCGGTCGCTCTACGCCAAACCGAGGCTTAAGGCTAATATACCCGGTCTACATAAAATTACTTATGGATCTGGCGGCTTTCCTGTTTTCCCTCACAAAAAGCGTTATATCCCTCTTTATAATCGTCGATCCCCTCGGCAATATACCGATCTTTATAAGCCTGACTCAGGGGATTAAGGAAACTGAGAGGAGGAGGGTTTTTCACACCGCGACTATAACCGGGTTCGTTCTGCTCCTAGCATTTGCTGTAGCCGGCAACGAAATACTCAACATTTTTGGGGTAGGTCTGCCAAGCTTTATGGTTGCCGGAGGGCTCCTTTTGCTAATACTTGCCATCAGAATACTAATAGGCTGGAGGGAGGAAGACAGAGCTGCTCCTGAAAGTATAGGGGCGGTTCCGATAGCTGTCCCGCTCCTCGTTGGTCCAGGGGCAATAACAACCACTATTCTGAGTCTGCAAGAATACGGTATGCTGGTGACGATCTCCGCGGTTATAATAGTGTTTACGCTCACATGGCTAATACTCAGATATATCGAGTTACTACATAGAGTGCTCGGAAGAAGCGGATCTGCCGTTATCGCGAGGGTCATGGCTCTCTTGATAGCGGCTATAGCAATTCAGTACATTATAAACGGTCTCCGCATCTTCCTAATTTAAGGGATGCTTATATGTCGAGGATAAATTTTATTGTAACCCCGCTAGGCTCCTCATTGATCTCCATCCTATGATATGTTACGGCTTTTATTCCAACTTTCTGTTTATGTTTCTCTGGGTTAAATGGTTCACCGTAAATCTTGGCTTTAAGCTTAAACTTCCCGTTATCCCTCTCAATACTTAATATATTGAAGGATGAGTACAGCATATTTTCGATCTCGAATTTCACTAGGAGGCTCTCAAGCCAATTGTAGAGCAGAGATTCCACATCTTCCCCTTCAACCTCAACGTCATCCTCGCGCTCGCGCTTCACATCTACAGTATCGGTCATAGTTTCGAACATGGCTAGAGCCGCGTTCTCGAAAGCTTCACGCAGATCTTTACCATAAGCAGCTATATAGACGTCTGCTGTATGCTCTAAAAACTCGAACCTTCTACCTTTATAACCAGCGGACATGGGCGCTTCCCTCTATTCTATGAACTTTGAGCCATTCTCCAGTATCTGTTATCTACGCTACACGGCATTAATAGTTTTAGTTGGGTGAAATTAAAGTAAAATTAGATCCATAACCCCTATCGGAGTTGAGTAAAATGGAGTGGAATCTAGTGATAATTGGGGCTGGACCGGCTGGCTTAACGGCCGGAATATATGCTGCTAGAAGCGGTCTTAAAACCCTAATTTTAGAGGAAAAGCAAGCCGGGGGTTCTCTCCTTACAATACCTTGGATAGAGAATTATCCGGGTTTTCCTGAGGGCATCAGCGGCGAGGATCTTGCCAGAAGAATGGTTGATCAGTGCTTGAGATATGGCGCTCAAATATATGAGTTTGAGAGGGCCGTAGGATTAAAGGTTGGAAATTGCGGAGAGAAAATTATTGAAACTGATAAGGCTGAGTATCATGCCAACGCTGTTATAATCGCCTCTGGGTCAAGGCATAAAAGATTGAGTGTTCCCGGAGAGAAAGAATTTGAGGGTAGAGGGGTAAGCTACTGTGCCTTATGTGATGGCGCATTTTTCAGAGGCTTGAGGGTTCTAGTTGTTGGCGGCGGAAACACTGCTGTTACATCAGCCATCTATATGTCTAAAATCGCATCAAAAGTCTATCTGGCTCATAGGAGGAGAGAGCTAAGAGCTGAGAAAATTTACTTTAATAGGCTCATTAACAGCGGGGTTGAGATACTATGGAACACCGAGGTTAGAAAGAT
>JAWBZG010000068.1:0-5365 GCA_038866525.1 Bathyarchaeia archaeon | reverse complement strand
TATTTTTTCTTTCTTTTCAATTCTTATTTCTGGGGAGGACATTTTTGGGAGACCTGTTTAATTTGCCTAATGTCCGCAAATCCCTGTTTTATAATGAGGCTTCTGACAATAAAGTTGAATGTATTTTATGTGAGCGTAGATGCGTTATCTCTCCTGGAGAATACGGTTTCTGTAAGACTCGGCTAAATATTGATGGAGAGCTCTATACGACAATGTACGGTGCCTTAAGCGCTATAGAAAGTAGACCTATAGAGATTAAGCCCTTCTTCCATTATTGGCCCGGCTCAACGGCTCTTACATTTTCGACATGGTCATGTAACTTTACCTGTCCATGGTGTCAGAATTGGACTTTATCGAAATTTTCTCCAGATCCACACAATGTCAACTATTATTCGCCTGAAGACATAGTTGGTTTAGCCATTCAAAGCGGCGATGAGGGATTATGCGCCAGCTTCCAGGAGCCTACCCTTCTGACAGACTGGAATATTGATGCGTTTAAGATTGGGCGAAAGTTAGGGTTGTACGCATGCTATGTTTCGAATGGTTATATGACGCTTGAAGCCTTAAAAGCCCTTTGGGAAGCCGGAATGGACGGGTTAAAGATTGACGTTAAGGGCGACTCTGAGGTTTATGAGAAGTTTTGCGGTGGGATCGATGTCGAGAAGGTTTGGAGGAATGTTAGGGAGGCAAAAAAGATTGGTTTCCATGTCGAATTGGTGAACCTTGTGATTACAGACGTTAGTGACGATGAAGAATGTTTAAGGAGCGTTATTGAAAGGGCGCTTAAGGAGGCTGGTCCAGAAACACCCATCCATTTCACGAGATATTATCCAGCATATAAGTTTGATAAGCCTGCAACAAACATAAGGACTCTTGAAAAGGCTTATGAAATGGCTAGGGACATGGGTATGCTATACCCGTATGTGGGCAATGTTCCAGGGCACAGATATGAGCACACGTATTGTCCAAATTGCCGCGAGCCGCTCATAAAAAGATATGGTTTTAGCGTCATACGCTACAATATGATGGAGGAAAATAAGTGCCCGAAGTGTCACACCATTATAAATGTGCGTGGCAGATACATTAAGAAGAAGTAATTAATGATGATGTGCCTTTATGATGTAAGAGTACATAAGATTAACGCTCATTTATTGGATCCTCACAAAGAAAAAGTTAAGAACAGTATGGATTAACTCATAGTTTCAAGTATTATGTCGCTTTCTTCATCTTTATGAATGGAGTAATCGCCAACAGAGCTTATCTTCTTAAAAACCCATTTATATGGGAATTTTGCCGCTAGAATTGCCAATTTAACTGGGTAGGCCTCAAACATTTCCAAAAAGCTGAACAGTTTTCCAACTTGTTCTTTCGGGAAGTATGCCCTATCACCGTTAGGCGCTTTAACCTCAAAAGCTATTACGCAGTTCCCCTTGACGGCAAAAACATCCGGTAGGGGCTCATTACTGGGCGCCGATACAGGTATCCTAACAGATTTGAACCCTAACTCACGGAGTCTCTTCACTAAATCCCTCTCAGCCTGATAGCCGCGCTTCTTCATCCGCCTAATCTCCTTTAGAGTTAAAATCCTACCGCGCTTGCCTCGGTTCTTTCGCTCGCCCTTAGCCAGATCCCTCAGCGACAATTTACGCAGCCGCCTCTAATCCCAGCTCGGAGCGCTTTTACTTTTTCTCTTCAAGAGGCTTTATGGCTAGTCTCACCAGATCCATAAGCCAATCAGAAAAGTTTCTAGCATTAGCATACTTTTGATACTTCTTCTTGTATGGAACCTTAGAGATCATGTGCATCTCCAGCATTTTTCTCACATAAAATTTAGCTGTTGATCTTGGTATACCCGCCTCTTTCGCAAGGTCGCCGCTAGTGAAAACCATACCTAAACGAGAATACGCCCTTATAACTTCAGCTGGAAAAGGCATCGATATATTCACTATTCTAATTAATTCCTCATTTAACTGGGACATCTCTAAACGCTCTTTTGGATTAAAAGTGTATCCCAAAAAATCTTAAAAATTTTTCTATTGCATATTAAGCGCACTATTATGTCGTTAGAAAATTTTTAAGTGTCGTATGAAACGAAAAAGCTATTTAAGTCTTTTAAGTGAACTATGACATTTTTTAGAAAATCGTTAAGCGATAGAATTGGAACTATTGGGGTTCTCTCATGAAACTTATATTGAGATGGAAATAGCGATAAAACAACTGGCACAAAGTAGGCATACTTCCATCCATTGATTCCGATTTTATTCATAAGGTATTTTGACGACTCCGCCAGAGCCCTTGTCCTCTCAATCTGTTTTTCCGCCGCCTTTAAACTCGCGGATCCGCTCCATTTTTGTCGCCAATGCTTACAGTCAGCTGAAATTATCAGAGGTTTTCTAATTCCAACTATATCTATTTCCCATCTCTTCTTGAGCCATGTGAAGTGAAAATTCATTTTAACAGTAAATCCATTTTCTTCAAAGGATATTCTTGAAAAATCTTCAAATTCCGCCCATGTCAAAAACCTCGCAACCCTTTCAATATCGGAACCTAACTCTACAGCCCTAAGTGCTATTTTTAAACGCTGCCCGCAGTCGACAACTATGGATTCGCTATCGAGCTTTAAAAGTCCATTTTCAGAAAACTCTCTTATGATCTCCTTTATTAAACCGCGAGGAACACGCGCCTCCCTACTAATATCTTCCATTCTTACATAATTTGCCTTGGAAGTTTCCTTAAGTACGGCAAGTAAAATCTCCCTCTCGATATGTTCCACAATACCCCTGCCACCGGCAATAAATTAAAGGTTTAACTGTTTCCTCCGGTCTTCGCCTTTACTTCTGACCCTGTACATTTAACTCGCGCCTCTCTTTCCCCTTATACTCTTGAGCAACAATCATGGTTGACGTTAGAATAACGCTTGGTATACTTCTCACCTTATCTAGAAATTCGTTTAGATGCGTTAGCTCAGGCACAACAACTCTTGCGATTATGTCATATTCCCCGTAGATTATACTCGCGTCTAAAACATTATTGAGATCAGCTATTTTTTTGCAGACCTCCTTTTCGGTTCCAGAGTTTACTTTAAAGAGCACATAGGCTTTAATCACCATATGCTACACCTCAACCGTCACATTGAACGCCAAAAAATATGTGAGTAGAGTTACTTAATTGTTTCTGTCCTTCATAGCATTTCAGTCCCACTCATTACTTCCATGCGAACTCCACGTATTCTCTAACTATGAAGCTTCCCGTTAAACGTATGTCCTCTGAAGATGAGCCGACCATAACTTTAAATTCACCCGGCTCCACAACCCGTTTCATCTCATGATTTAAGAATGATAAATCTTCAAGCTTCAATTTAAACTCGACAGGCTTTTCTTCACCCGGCTTAAGAGTTATTCGCCTGAACCCTTTAAGCTCCTTTACTGGTCTAGTTACGCTTGCAACAGCATCCCTTATATATAATTGTACAACCTCGTCGCCCTCCATATCACCAACGTTCTTCAACTTAAACTTAATTTCCACATCCTGATCTCTCTCAACCTCAAACGGTTTTATTTTAAGGCAGCTATACTCAAACCTAGTGTAACTTAACCCGTGTCCAAAGGGGAAAAGCGGCGTATATGGAGCATCTATATATTTTGAGGTCCACCTGTTTTCGGGCGACGGCGGCCTACCAGTGCTCTTATGATTGTAGTATATCGGCACTTGGCCTACGGTTCGTGGAAAAGAAACAGGTAGCTTTCCTCCCGGATTGTAGTCTCCAAATATAATGTCCGCTATCGCATGTCCGGCCTGAATCCCCGGAAACCACGCCTCTATTATTGAAGGTATGTTTTCGGCTGGCCATGAGATCGATAAAGGCCTACCGTTCATTAGAACCATGATTATCGTAGTCCCGGTAGCATAAACCGTCTTCAAAAGGTCTTCCTGGACACCGGGCAAATTTAGATAGGCTCTAGAGGCTGCTTCACCGCTCATGTCTCTGCTCTCTCCAACAACCACTATCGCTACGTCGCTTTCCTCTGCGGCCCTTACGGCTTCTTCGAAACCATCTTTTGACTCATCTACAACACCGCATCCCTTAGCATATAGGATCCTAGTTTTGCATGAAACCTTGCTTCTGATGCCCTCTAAAACGGTGACAACGTCTCTTGGATCCCCTAAACAAGACCATGGTCCAAGCGGGGCTTCCCTATCATCAGATAAGGGACCGATAACGGCGATAGATTCTAAGTCTTTTCTCAATGGTAGGAGGTTACCCTCATTTTTAAGGAGGACTATACTCTTTCTCGCAATTTCTAAGGCTGCCTTAACATGCTCTTCGCATTTTATTATGCGGTCTACTCTCTCGGGGTCAACGTATGGTTTCTCGAAGAGACCGAGCTTAAACTTGATTTTAAGTATTCGTCTAACAGATTCATTTACATGATCTTCTGAGATCCTTCCTTCTCTAACTAGGTGAAGTAAAGCCCTTTGATATACGTCGCCCTCCATATCCATGTCCACTCCGGCTTTAAGAGCTTTTTCAGCAGCCTCATATATGTCGCTTGCAACACCATGGTTTATTAATTCCCCTATAGCGTTCCAATCGCTTACGACGAATCCATCAAATCCCCACTCTTCACGCAGTATTGTTTTAAGGGTGTACGGGTTTGCTGAAGCCGGTATACCGTTCAAATCATTGAAGGCGCTCATTATCGTTCCAGCACCAGCTTTCACAGCTGCCCGGAATGGTGGCAAATAAACCTCCCTTAACGTGCGCTCAGATACGTCAACAGTGTTATAGTCTCTTCCACCCTCAGCCCCTCCATACGCAACGTAATGCTTTGGGCATGCGACTATAGCGTTTTGATCAGAGAGATTAGAACCTTGGAAGCCCTCTACTAAAGCCCTAGCCATAACTGAGCCTAAATACGGGTCTTCACCAGCGCCCTCAGCTATTCTACCCCATCTTGGATCACGTGCAATATCAACCATGGGCGCGAAGGTCCAGCGCACGCCATCAGCGTACGCCTCAGCCGCGGCTATGGAAGCCGACTTCTTAACGGTTTCAGGATCCCATGTGCTCGCTAACCCTAGAGGAATCGGAAATATAGTTTTATATCCGTGTAAAACGTCCAAGCCAAATATTAGTGGTATGCCAAGCCTAGATTCTTCAACAGCTATTCTCTGGATCCTATTTACCTCCCTCGCGCCATGCACTTTAAGTAATGCTCCCACCCTACCCTCCCTAATCATTTGCTCAATTCTTTCCGTTATACCGCTGTATTGACACATCTGCCCAATCTTCTCTTCAAGGGTCATTCTGCTTAAAAGATCCTCAACCCTTTTGTCAATCGGCTGATTTGGATCCAAATACGGT
>JAWBZG010000067.1:0-5418 GCA_038866525.1 Bathyarchaeia archaeon | reverse complement strand
AATACCCGTAATAGAGAAACTCATCAAAGTATCCACAGAGATACTTAAGGGGACGTAAAGTAGCTTGCATGGAGAAAGTGAGTATGGATAGGGGTAAACTCATAAAAATTCTGCTCATAACATTTGCAATATTAACTGCCGCATCAGCTATAAGCCTATTTTACGCATATCAGAAACCAACCTATGAGAGGCAAACGATTGTTCTGGGCACATATACGCATAGAGCAACATACGACTGCATAGCGGAGCTAAAACCAAACATAATCTATAACAAGACAACGCTAAGACAGGGTGAGGGAACACTATACACAGCAATAACAACCAGAATAAACGTAACATTCACATACACATTTACATCGAATCCAAATCCGGAATCAGCTAACATAATAATGGAGAATATAGTCGTCGAGATAGAGTCCCCTGGAAAATGGGTGAAAACTCTGCGTGAAAGCGAGATTAGAGAAATAATGAGTCTAGAGGGCTCGGTAAACTTCACTCTTAGAATTGATTGCGCAGCAATAAGGCAACTAATTGACAAAATAGATAAGGAGGTTGGCACATACACGTCATCATATAACGTTTATGTGACACCCACAATCCGTATAAACGCAATAGTTGCTGAGAGAACAGTGAATGAAACGTATACGCCAGAACTCACAATAGCATTTAAAACCGGAACAGAAAAAGGCAATTATATATCAATAAACGGATTAAATCAGACGAGAAACAGAAGCATAACAGAAACAAAAGAGATAGCGCATCCAGAAGTAGAAGCCCAAAGAAACGCATCCTACCTGGCAACAGCGACTACGGCGATAGGGCTAGCGGCATCAGCAATAACATACATCAGAGAATCAAGCAAGCTTAAACCCAAGAAGGAAGGAGATGAAAAAGTTAGGAGAGTAGCGGAGGAATATAAGGATATAATAGCCGAAGCAGAGAAAGCCCCGCCGGAAACGCAGACAACAATAGAGGTAAAGAGCCTAGAAGACCTAACAAAAATAGCGGAAATACTTGCAAAACCGATCATAAAAACAGCAGAGCCTGAAGAGCAAACATTCTACATAATAGACGGCAACATAAAATATCAATACACGGCGAAAGCCAAACCATAAAAAAGTAACTCATAAAAACAGAGGAGACGACCATTAAGTAGGAGAAACAATAAGCTGCCAGTTTTAATCAAAGACCTACCTAAATATGTTGAGCCAAAAAGGCATATTTGAAAAGACATATTTAATAGTCACAGTTGAGAGAAGCAGGGATGGACTAAGACGAGGTCAATTTAGGACGAGCTGGAAAGATAAGTGACGCAATCAAATTGCAGCGTATGGTTCAGCTGAACCATAGAGGCGATAAAACATTTTCGGTAGAAGAGGAGGGTTGAGCTATAAGGTGAATCCATTATTTTCATGATGCCTTTAAATAAAATCCTTAAGTAAATTATTTTTGATGTAATATGAGCACACCCTTTAAGTGGCCTGAGGGGAAAAAGCTAGCTGTTTCACTAACATTTGATGATGGTCTACCTTCTCAGCTAAAATTTGGGGTACCATTACTGGATAGGTTCAACGTTAAAGCCACCTTCTACATAAATCCTAGAGGAGAAGACTATAAGAGTTTTCTTAAGCCCTGGAAAGACGCCGCTGAGAGGGGGCATGAGATAGGTAATCATACTCTTACGCATCCATGCTCCTGCAACTTCCAGGCTTATAATAGGGAAGGTTCGCAGAATCTTAGATGCCTAGAGAATATGAGCCTCGAAGATATAAGGGCAGATATACTTGAGGCGCATAGAAGAATCACGGAGGTTATACCTGGCGGCAGCAGAACATTCGCGTACCCCTGCTACCAAACATATGTAGGTAAGGGAAAGTTTAAAAAGAGCTATGTGCCAGTAGTCGCCGAAATCTTCTTAGCCGCTAGAGGCTGGGGCGAAACAGTATGCGCAAATTCCCCTCTAACCTGCGACCTACATGAATTATGGTCCTGGCCAGCTCACAGAATGAGCTATGAGGAAATGATAGGGTTAACCGTTAAATCCTCATATGAGGGTAGATGGGCGATATACACGTTTCACAATATTAATGAGGGGTTTCTTTCAGTTTCAGACTACGATCTATCTGGCTTTCTAAAGTTCCTAATGGATCACAGAGATAAAATATGGGTTGCGCCAGTATGTGAAGTCGCCGAACATATATTGGAGGAGCGAGCAAAGCTAGGTCTCTAATCGTTGGCTATAGTTGGACAACTGGAAGCGCCACTTTATCTTTTTCCCCTCTATAATAGCCATTAGACTTATAGTTGCTATAATGCTCGTCAATCTCATCGCTAAGGATCCTTGGAAGCCTCGCTTTGAATAATTAAACTTACATCACTTCTATGGATATCTTTGCGAAGCCAGCTTTCCTACCTATTCTCTCAATCTTCTTTTGGCATTTTCTTGAGATTACTTGATAGGCTTCTCTAGGAACATGTAGTGTTAGGGCGTCACCCTCTGCTTCAATCCTGTAGTCTTGAGTGTATCTCTCAAGCAAAGACGCTACGCTGCTGGATATGGACCTCTCTTTAGGTGTTTTATGTTTGACAGGGATCACAAAGGTCTTTTCACCGAAGACATATATCTCATACTCAAGTTCATCTGTCAAGAAATCTCTTATTACGACAACTGGTCTAGCCAAGTCCGCGTCTCTAAGACCGTGGGGAATTTTAACCACGTTCTCAACACTGTAAACCTTTTCAACCCTACCGTTCTTTATGAATATGACTGTATCTATTACTGACGGTATGACGCCTAACT
The DNA here is from genome assembly GCA_038866525.1 of Bathyarchaeia archaeon. Classification (GTDB taxonomy): domain Archaea; phylum Thermoproteota; class Bathyarchaeia; order Bathyarchaeales; family DTEX01; genus DTEX01. The sequence continues at coordinate 2,618 of JAWBZG010000067.1, read as the reverse complement.
CAACCCTACCTATGAAGCGTTGAATAGCGTCTATAGCTGTGGTTGCATGAATAACGCCAACCATGCCCACACCTGCAAGTCTCAGATCAGCATACAGCTTAAAGTCTTCCGTATCCCTCATCTCATCGAATATAGTATAGTCAGGCCTGCTTAGAAGCAGGACATCGTGAATCTCCTGAGAACTTCCACTAATCTTAGAGTACTGGGTAACCTCATCAGGCAGCTGAAGGTCTCTTGGAGCCTCAATGGTCTTAACTATTCTGCCCATGCTCAAGTAGAATTCGGCTAAGGCCTGAGCGAAGGTTGTTTTACCCATGCCTGGAGCGCCAGCTATAAGTATGCCCTCAGCCTGCTTTTCAAGCCTCTTAAGAAGCTTTGGTGAGAGATTGTAGTCGCTGAGCGATATATGGACTATAGGCTTCACAACGGTGACCTCTAAGCCATCACTAAAGGGCGGTCTAGTTATCACTATCCTATATACGCCCAGCTGAACTATCATCGAGCCCTCGGTGCTAGTTTCTATGAAGCCCTCTCCAGATCTAGCCATGTCAATAATTTCGTGAATAAGACTTTCAATCTCATCCCTACTTAAGGCTCTCTCCTCAATAGTCTCGAAAACCCAATTGCCTGGAGCTCCCCTCTTAACCACTGGAGGCAAATTCTCCTTTAAATGTACAGACATAACGTCTACTTCTTTAAATAGGTCTGTAAGCCTTACTCCGGCCTTAATTCTATCATATGTCGTGTTGATGCCTAGAGCCTTAGCGATCATGGCTGAAACATAATCAGCTGTAATTAGGGTCGAGCCTGTTTTAAGGGCTAGCTCCCTTAACGTCTCTCCTGGACTCGGGCTTAAGCCGCTATTTAGAAGCTCAATCGATATCCCTCTTTCCTCAGCTATTTTACGCGCCCTCTCAAGTTCTCTAACGCCCCTAAAATCCCCCTTTAAAGCTCTCTGCTCAATATACCCAATAATGGAGCTGTGTATAAGAACCTTACCGTTTATTTTACCCTCTAACATAAGCCTGCTAAGCAACCCGCTTTCCACAGCTGTTGCATCCGGTAGATACATGGTCTCCACTTCTCTTAAAGAAGAGGAAATAACGGCGTAACCACTTAATAAACGTTTCCAGCGGGCAAGATTTCTAGCAAGCTATGTTAAAGCTGCAAACAAGCATAATAAGAATAGTTAAATGATGCTCAAGGTAAGAAAAGAAAAATAGCCCATGTAAGAACTATGAGCCGCACAGAAATAATTGCCAAAAGCTAAATAAGATTGTGGCCTGACGGTGGTAGAGTAGGCTCCTCTCAGAGTCATTTTCCACTATTTTTCGACAGATACCCAAAGTTAACCTCCACCAACTCATAATTTTGCGTTCCAGCTCCAGCGTTCTCGGCCGCTTCAAGCATGATTCGCCAGTCTGGCGCCACGTGCGCGGCTCCAGGCGTGGCTTTCCAGCGTAGCCGCGCTATAGCATTGAATTTTTCAACACCTCTCTCCATTACCCCTGCAACCTCAGCCATAGAGCCCGGTATACCTGGAGAACTATTCACCATGTCTATGCATGCTCTATCAACCGCTACAGGATCCTTTGATGCGAATACTCCGAGGTCTGGGACGATGGGTATGCCCACAAATGGGTCGCAGTCGCAGAGCGGAACTATATCCATGGCGATGTTTATGAACGCACACCTGCCACTGAAATACTTAACTATTCCAGCCGCCGCTTCCCCAATCCTCGCTTCCTGCTCTAATACATCTGGAAAGATGCGTGAAGCGAATGCTTCCATCGGACAGTAGTCTATGCAGAAGGCGCAGTCAACGCATTTCTCCGGGATTATTCGGGCTTTCCCCCCAGATAAAACTATCGCGTTTGCTGGGCAGACGGATAAGCATTCACCGCACCCATCACACTTCTCCAAGTCTACCTCCAGCTTAGTATTATGATGTATCCACCACTTCCCCTGCTTTGACTGGCATCCCACACCAATATTTTTAAGGGCGCCGCCCACCGACATGACATCGTGGCATTTAAAGTGCGCCACGCTGAGCAGAATATCGGCCTCCGCTATGGCTGGCGCTATATAAACTTTCTTAATAAACCTTCCATTAACCTCGAATTCAACAGACTTTAAGCCTTTAGGCGCATCGGCGAATATAACTGGGCAACCCATAGTCTCGGAAGTGAAGCCGTTCATGGCGGCCGTCTTCAACCCCTCCTCAAGATCCCTTCTAGACCATAAGGCTTCTCCACTCTCATCGTAAAGAATCCTTCCGCCTGAGAACAGCGTGTCGCAGACAAATGGTTTGCCTCCCATCTCCTTAATTTTATCAACAATCTTCCTAACGTAGATTGGTCTAATGTAGCATTGAGTGTAGCGTTCACCAAAATGGATTTTAACGGCTACGGAGTCTCCGGGCGAAATAATATCTTCAAGAATTTTTCCAGCTAGTTCTTTAGTCTGGTAAACTAGACTATGAGTATACCACTTGGTTGGCGGAACCTTGGGAATATAGTCTATAGGCACGTTGGCGTTTACAAAATAAACCTTCGACTTAAAGGCGGACACCCCCAATTAAATCACACTTTTCCTAGAATGCTTTTTTAGATTTAGAC
>JAWBZG010000066.1:0-5467 GCA_038866525.1 Bathyarchaeia archaeon | reverse complement strand
TTGGATAAATTCTTCAAATTATGTAAATATTCATCAATTCTAAACCATAATAAAACTAATTGTAAGGTTTATATTCTCATGCTCCTTGTGATACATGCAACTTAAGAGGAAAAGTATTGGAGAACCTAAAGATGAAGAAATAATAAGAGCCTTTAAATAGGATCGTTACATCAACGATAATAGTTTATGAAAACCCTTTAAAACAGAGGTAAATTTATTGAGGAGAAATAAACTCATAGCCTAAACCTGAGATTTAAAATGCTTTACACTACAATAGACTCTCCTATTTGTAACGCCTATAACATAAAGTAACACTTTCACATCACATCAATATTTACCAAAACTAAACACAACCCTATATAACCATATAAACTCAAAACCGTAAAACCAACCCCCCACAACGTTCAATACACAAAACCCCAACAAAATCAACAGGTCAACCACAACAACTTGCAATTAAGTCTATGGCCGCCCAAAATCCATTTGTGTGCAGTTGCCGGGGGCTCTGCACCGCCCACGGCTTGGGCGGCGCATCGCCCTTTTTATAGGCTAGGACTAATTTAATATTTAACTATGCCACTTATAAGAATCCTATTATAATGGTCTTATACAGTGAGATGCTATCATATAGGAGGAAGCAGTTTCAACAGAAGACCAAAGCCTTGACTCATAATTGAGGAATCTATTTTAAAACAAGGGCTATTAGAAGGTGAACTCAAATTCAAATGTCCATTTAAAATTTTAATATATTTATAGATGGAGGGCGTTTAGTAGATTTATCATCATCTTAGATATTACTGCAGCGCTTTTGTGCGTAATAAGAGGTCTGCCCTTCACGTTTCCGAGGTATTCTGAGAGGTCTAATGCTATCTCAGTCATGTTTGTTAAGTGCCTTGACAATGGCATGCCACCAGTTAGCATTTTGTCTAGAAAATGTGCGTAAGCTAGCGGTTTACGCTTCGAGTATACTGCTAGTAAAAAAGTGGTTATTGCAAGCCCAGCTGCCCATGGCACCCTTAAAGCTTCATGAAAACTTCCTTTTTCAGTCGAGTAGGGTATTCCAAGGTTGTCCAGTGTTAAAATTATGTGTTTATATAAATCTCGCGCTCTTCTTCCCCCTAACTTTATGTATAAAGGCGATTCCAAGCTTGGAAACTTGATGCCAAGCATAGATTTTTTCGGGTTTTTGGATCCATGATAGATCACGTAGTATTCTCCCTTACGTTTTTCCAATGTGTTTCACCCCAATACAAGCGCTGGCGCAATTATACTTAAGCTTGATTCCCCACTCCACCTATGGTATGGATAAATCCTCCCATCTTTTGATATAACATCATATCCATGATCTGTTAATAAAAGCACTGGGTGATCTATTGAATGAGCTTTGATGCTTGCTATAAGGCTGGAAATACGCTCATAAAACACCTTAACCATGTCTCGTAGACTTGTGAAACCAACCTTTTCAAACCTATGAATCAAGATATCCATTTCTCTGAATAGTGTGCATCCTGAGCAACTAAGTTTCCTAGTCAATCCATTAGCGATATCCTCTAAAGAAGGTTCCTTAGAATAGTCCACGTTCAAGTAGTTTTTGGCCAGAAACTCAAAAGTCTTCGTCTTCCCCCCAGGGTTTATCATGAAGAGCATATCGCTGAAAGAGAATTTACAGGCTCCTGTGAAAATAAATGCGTATTCAGGGAGGGAGAGGCAGTCGCAGAGTATTAGGAAAGGCTTCCTCCTCGAGACTCGCGTGAAGTTCTCTATTCTTCTAATGGAGTATAGTATTGTTTGCCCGGACATTGATTGAGCAGTGCCGGACATCCTATTGACGGCGCCTATAAAGCGATTGCAAGCTTCTACAGCTTTCTCAAGAAGTGGATTTGATAAAACTTCGCGGTAGACTTCTTCTTTATATGCTGAGTAGAAGCAAATTAGAGCACTTTGCACGTATATCTCCAGCGGCTCCAAACTTGTTGAAGTTCTAAGGGCGCTATAGAACTCCAGCATAAAATTCTTCATGTAGTTTAGGGTAGAAAGCCACTCTATGCTCATTATGATGCCCCACCACGCCTAAGCTCGACCATTTTCTCATTCACGCCCACCATCCTAAGCATGCCAATTATCTCCTCCCTTTTCATCTTTTCCTTCAAGAATACTGTGAGGTGTAAATCGCCAATATCATTTCTGTGAGCACTCAATACCTTACTTATGTTAAGGTCGTTTAAAACCTCTTTTATGCACTGGCGGATATCGATTAAACCCTTCTTCCTTAAATCTACCCTAAGACTTACGGCTGAAACCCTATCCGAGTACTGCGGATTAGTGACTAATGTAAGCCCTATCATAACGTTGTCTATTCCCCTCACTTCCACTACATCAAATAATTCTGGTGACGGTGGAGGCGGTGGAGGCATAATCGCAGGCTCAACCATGATTTTTAGGTCTTCAACCGAGATCTTAATTGCATGTATCTCGGGATCCTCTATAGCATAGGATCCACCTAAACTTTTAATCGCTGTTTCAACAATGCTTATCGACTTCGGCTTTAATGGTATTTCAGGCCACCCTCCACCCAAAGCAGCTTTTATTGCTCTCCCATCAATTTCAAGCCTTTTCCAGCTCAATAGATCGGTCTTATGTTTTGCGGCGTAGTTCTTCACGTAATCCAATAGGGCAGCTCTCAAGTCATCAACACCCTTTACTCCACACTTTGTACTAACGGCACTAGCAATCCAGGATGGAATCTCACCATATAGATTCCTCAGCTCTTTAATTGTTCCTAAACTTACTGAAAGCCTATCTTTCTTAATGGATTTACTGCTTGGATCATAGTATATAACCGTGTTAAATAAGCTTATAATCTTCGCCGTATAATTTTGAATTGCTGCAATAGTTATTCTAGAGGCGTAATTGTCTATTTTTTGGAGCATCGCATTCATAACCTCAATCATTATATCTTCAAAGGATTTTTCATCTTCATAGAGCTCTCTAAGCAGATCATATGTTGGAGCCCTTCTAGCTACATCCAGCCGCCTACGCCTAACCTCTTTAATGTCCTTCGGCTTAATGTAATCCGTTAGGTTTGCCGAAGCATTAACTTGCGCTATATATTCACACAGCTCTTTTTGATCCTCTAAGCGGAATTCTGGAACAACTATGGCAAAAAGGTTAAGGCGCGACAATATGTCGTTCCTAAATCTTTCAACGATAGACCTAGCTTCCTCACCTAGTTCTTGGGGTTTAGCCCCACGAAGCAACCTTTTAGCGATGCTCCACGGAGAAGCTACAATGATGGTGAAGGCATCCTGATCAAGGTAATCTATAAACCTCGGTTTCTCAGAGTCCCCGGAAATATAGCCCCAGTCAACTAAAATTACTTTTGGAGGCGCCCTTTTGTCCGAGAAACTTTGAAAGTAGCCGGAGAGCGAATACTGCCTAGTCATATGTTCTTCAAAGTAAGATGTTATAACGTTGTAATCTTCAGCCTCAAGACCAGCTCTCCTCCTCTCCTCCCTTATGAAGGAATCTAGAAGCTCCACAGGGCCTGGAACAAGTGACATAATATAGTAGTTAATGTCTTCGTAAATCGTTGAGTTCACATAGGGCATTTTCTCCAGGTATCCTATGGCATCACTAAAGCGCTTTAAGAAGGCGTCAGGAACTCCTCCAGCAATCATCCTCACTAAATCTTGAACTGTACTACCCCTAAACTCTATTTCCTCCCTAGAAAGAATCTTTGGTGATCTAAGCATATCTATAAGTTTAGTGATGTTCGTTGTCACAGACTTAGTGTAGATTGATGCGAGAATTAGGAGTAAGAGTCTCTTTAATTCTGCTTCATCAACCTTCTCAGCCACCATCCTACATGATTGATATACTCTCATCCACTCGTTCGCAACCTTAGCCTCCCCAAGTATGCTGGTAATATCCTCCGGAGATATATGCGCTGGAATTATAAGAAAGCACTCACTCCACCCACCATCCCTTATAAGCTTGGATATTGCTGATGCTGTGATCTTCAATAAATCTCTAATATGCTGGGATCTAGGAAGATCCGCGCCAAACGCTGGATAAAGGAACTTCCGTATAAGATGCTCTAAACTAGGCGAAAACGGGTAATACCTCTCAATTTTTAATGTAAAATCATTCAATGATTCTTCGTCAAGGAGATCAACTAGTGCACTTTTAAGAGCGCCTTTAACTCTTAAGGCTGCCTCTCTCCTGCCGGCTTTAAACTTAAAGAGCCTCTTAACAAGTATGCTTATTACATCCTCAACTTCAATCCGTCTAAGCGTGATTGGCTTAAGTCTACTCAACCTATCATTTAAGTCATTTACCGCCTCAACAAGATGTGATAAACCCCGTTTTTGAAGTATCACTGAAGCCTTAGACCACCTTTCAGCATCCTGCCTCGCCGATGAAATTATAATGACCAGCTTAGCCCTACCCCTCGATGCATCTACAACCTCTTTAAGGAATGATATTAAGCTTACCAGACTCTCAATAACCCTCTCACTTCCTCCTTCAGCGGCTCTATATAGACCCCCATAGAATTCATCAATCATTATCAATAGTGGTACATCGTTGAGATGTGAGATCAGCCTCCTCGCAGCTTCTATGGGTTTAAGACCCTTCAAACCCCTCAGAAATTCCGGATCAAGCCCTACAGGCGCCCTCTTAAGTTCCATCAGTTTAGCAGCACTTTCAAAGAAGGTCTCATAGGGATCTGAACCAAGCGGGTAGCTAATTAAGTCTAATGCTAAAACTAATGTTCGCTCAGCTACAGCTCTCTTATATCCACTCTCTTTCACCTCACTTAAGAGGGCACGTGAATTTATAAGCATATCCTCACTCCACTTATATGTTTGAGCATACAAGTGCCAGAGAAGCGTGAGAAAATGTGTTTTCCCAAAGCCCATTTCTTGGTCAAGCGAAACAGCCAGCGGAGCCTCGTGAAGGCGGTTTAAACCGTCATTAACAATTTTCAGCACATCAACCATAGGCTTAAGATATGTTATAAATAGAAAAGTGTCCGTGTCAAGAAACTCATTGCTTATCAAGATCTCTCGATTATAAAGCTCATGCTCTATTATCATGCCGAGGGATGGCGCCAACCTCCCAACATAATCTCCCGGGGTAAGCGTACTATAATCCTCTACGAGAGGTGAAGGTTCAATAACATCACTTAACTTTGGTGCACTCAAACCTTTTTCACTTTTTATATATGGCTTTTAAAACACTTAAAACTAACGGCTTAGAAATATCTGTGACACCCACACTTCTAAGCTCATGTTCCTTAGCCGTAAGCATAAGGAATAGAGCTACAGCCACTGCCATTTTACTCACAGGCACCTCTGCAACTACTTTTTCAGCAAGCTTCTCAGGAACCTCAGTCTTTGGGATCTCAGCTACAGCCCGCGTCAATAGGATTGCAGATCCAACAGCCGTCCTAACCAGGAGATCAGTC
>JAWBZG010000065.1:0-5666 GCA_038866525.1 Bathyarchaeia archaeon | reverse complement strand
GCTCATGAACCATGGCGTAATAGGTGTTGGAAGCAACTTATTGGAAGCTGAAACAATAGTGGAAACATTGGAGGAGGTGGCGATGACGCCATTCGTAGCTAGCGTTTTTAAGAGGGATATCCCGCTGATCCCGAAAGAGGACATAGAGCTAATAGACAAATTATATAGGGTTTAATCTTAGCCAATTAAAGGTAACCGAAAATGTACGGGTATATAGGTAAGCTCCTAAGGGTGAACTTAGACTCAAAAGATATTAGAGCTGAGAGCTTAAACGAGGAAGTCTTAAAGAAGTTTGTTGGCGGAGTAGGGTTAGCGGCGAAAATAATTTATGATGAAGTTGACCCAGAGATCGACCCCTTTGACCCGGGAAATAAGCTTGTTTTCATGACCGGCCCCTTAACTGGGACCCTCGTGCCATGCACCGGTCGATATGTTGTTTGCGCCAAGTCCCCTCTAACCAATGCTTGGGGTGAATCCCACTCAAGCGGTTTTTGGGCTAGGGAACTTAAGAGGGCGGGTTACGATGGGATAATAGTTGAGGGCAGATCCGAGAAACCATCCTACCTAGTTATCAGCGACGAGGAGGTCGATATAAAGGGTGCCGGAGATCTGTGGGGCATGGGCTGCCTAGAGACCGAGGAATCTCTAAAGAAGAGGCTCGGCGAAGATTTCAAAATAGCGTGTATAGGGCCTGCTGGTGAGAGGTTTGTCCGCTTCGCATCAATACTGAATGATGAGGGCAGGGTGGCTGGGAGGTGCGGGATGGGCGCAGTCATGGGTTCAAAGCTCCTAAAGGCTATTGCAGTTAAGGGGACTAGGGAGATCCCCGTGAAGGATCCTGAGCGTATAAAGAGCATTCTTAGAAGAATATATCCTCAAATCATGTCTTTCCCGACCACGCAGATATTCGCCTCATACGGCACTAGCGGCGAAATGATGATGCTCTACGAGTACGGCGACGTCCCAATAAAGAATTTTACGCTGGGAAAATGGGAGAAGATCAGCAGCATATCGGGGGAAACATATAATAAAGTCATGGTTAAGGGTAAAAGGTCATGCTGGAACTGCCCAATCTCCTGCTGGAGATACGTGAAGGTCGAGGAAGGACCATTCGCTGGATTAGAATTAAAGAGGGGACCCGAGTACGAGACGCTTGCGTCTCTAGGCTCACTTCTATTAAACGATAGGTTAGACGTCATAGTTAAGGCAAATTACCTCTGCAACCATTATGGGATGGATACTATTTCGACAGGGGTCTGCATAGCGTTCGCCATAGAATGCTATGAGAGGGGCATAATTACGGATCAGGAGAAGGGCGACATCGACTTAAGGTGGGGGCACCCAGAGACAATAATCAAGCTTATCGAGTCCATAGGTGAGAGAAAGGGTTTAGGCAACATGTTAGCTGAAGGCGTAAAAAGGGCTTCAGAGACCATAGGCAGAGGATCCGAGAAATACGCTATGCATGTTAAGGGGCTTGAAATGCCCATGCATGACCCGCGTGCGTTTAAGGGTATGGGACTGCAGTACGCTGTGTCAAACAGGGGAGCATGCCACCTCCAGGGTTTAATACACCGCATAGAGCAGGGTGAAAGAATGCCTGACCTAAAGATATATGAGCGCCTAAATAGGTTTGAGGTTAAGGGTAAAGGAAAAGTCTTAGCGGTCCTGCAGAACTGGCATGAAATCTTAGAATCACTAATAATATGTAAGTTTCTCGGAATAGCGCCCGGACACATACCGGGATTATACACGCTCGTAACAGGCATACCTACATCGCTTGAAAGACTTCTTGAAGCAGGGGAGAGGATATATGCCCTCAAAAGAATGTTTAACGTTAAATGCGGCATAACCCGAAAAGATGATACTTTACCACACCGGATAATGAGCGAGGGGTTAGAAGAGGGTGGAGCATCAAAGAGCACAATCAGTCCAGAAGACCTTAACATAATGTTAGACGAATACTATCTGGCTAGAGGGTGGAACGAAAACGGAATACCAAGGGATGAAACGCTAAAAAACCTAGGATTACCTTGAAAAACACGAAAGAGACTTCTTACTTAAGCTATTTCTCTAGTTCTATTGAAGAATTGTGTGGAATAAAGCGTATTCCCCAGTATTTATGAGCTTATCTGGTTGCAGACAGCTCTCTAAAAGATTCAAAGAGGGTCAGAGGAACCGGAAATTAAACAGGCGTAGGGGAACCGGAAAGAACTTAACAACTTAACATGAGAAGATAAGAGAAGAGATAAGCGCCTCTAAATGCAGCGTAGCCGAGGGGAGAGAGGGTAGGCTTAGGATAAATGGAAGGATGCTTATCTCGATGAACATCCAAGGTTAGAGAGGCTTAAGGGTCTCTCAACTATGCCTACCCCTCCAATCCCATTGGATAAAACATAACTCGCCCTACGATTTAAATGAAACGTCTTCCTTACACCACACATAGCAGGCTTATCCAACGAGAGAAGAAGCATGTTACCTAATGCTATTATGGAAGATTTTAGTAAGGTTATTTTCCGGCGAGAAGCCATTAAATATCATAGATTATGCGCAGCTTTCGCTTTCTGGCATAAAAGCCTACGTCGTCTAAAAATGTTTAGAGGTAAAGTTCAATCATTGTTTAATTCACGTTAAGTGGCAAGTGACCCACCTGTTGCCAACCAGCCGGAGCTCTGGTTTTATTTTCTCGCAATCTTCAATGGCATATGGGCATCTTGTGTGAAACTTGCAGCCTGAAATTGGTTTTAATAGGCTCGGCACATCAATGCCTTTCAATGGAATGCCTTTTCTTTCTCTGGCAATCTTGGGATCCGGCACCGGGATAGCTGCAAGCAATGCTCTAATATATGGATGCGGTGAGTTGCGTATTATCTCCTCCGTTTCCCCTATCTCAACAATATCTCCCAAATACATTATAGCGATTTTACCGTTTTTAGCGAAGTATCTTGCTACCCCTAAATCATGATTTATAAGCAATTTTTAGATTAGTTTTTAAAGGTGTTAAGAAAATATCAGTTATATGGATCCATCAACTGGTAGAGTGGCTTTTAATATAGGAGTTCTATTAGTTTTTCTAGCGCTGATTCCTTTACCATTCTTAGATTTTAATTCAGCGGAATTTATCGTCGACGTTATAGCGTTAACCATTTCACTCGCCTTCTTACTATTTGTGTCTTACGACATCAGAAAACAGATAAAGCAAACAAGCGTATCAAAAGAAAACTAATAAAAATAGTAGCCGCTTAATCTTTAAGCGAGAACCAGAATTATTTTATTAGTTCTCTCTCGACCCAGAACCTAAAAACGATCACTTATTGTAGAGGTAGTGCCACTTTCTCACATATTTCCATCGCATATTGGCATCAGTATGGAATTTGCATCCTGGCGGTGGATTCAATGGATCGGGGACTCCCTTAGATAGAGGTCTAATACTCTCCAAGCTTCCAGTTACTGAAGGTATAGAGTTTAAAAAGGCCTTGTGTATATGGGTGCTTAGGCTCATAAAATATCTTCCATACATCCGCTATTTCAACTATTTTGCCTAAATACATTACTGCGATTCTATCGGCTATTTCAGCTAAAACCGGCAGATCCAGCGTTATAAACAGCATTGTTAAACCAGTCTCCTTATGAATATCTTTAAGCACGTCAAGAATATAGGCTGAGCGTTAATCAAATCGCTGTTTTTAGAGCCAATAGCCTCAGAAATCGTTATAGGTGCGGCATCTCATCTTATGAGAGAATCTTTTAACGAGGTTGTAAGGTCAGGTGTTCCAGAGGATGCTGCTAGATCATTTTTACTGGGGCATATTAGAATTTTGCTGGCAATATTGTTCGGGGAATCTTCACATAAGATTTCTAGAGCCGCTGAAAGCGCCATAAAATATGGATGTGATAGAATTTTGAAGCCAGACTGGAGAGAAATATTTAATCGCGAAGAAATGAAAAATTTAATTCGCAAAATATTGTATTCTTCTAGTCTTCAATGATCCTTAGTATCTTTCGATATTCGGCTGAATATTGAAGACTTCGATCGCCGTTTTACCCAGACAAAATTCCAGCTCCTTTCGACTTAATCCAATGCTCCTAAACTTAGTAAGCTCCACTGCAACGTTTTCCGGGTGATCCAAGCTCCACTGCAACATAATTCGATTATATCCCAGGAATTTTCAAGTCTAAGGCCACCTCAAAAACATTTCTTCCAGCGGAGCTGTTCGGATTAACGGCGTGAGCTAAAGGATGTAATTTAACACCGACGAAACCTAAATCTTTCACACATCTTTCGAGTTCTTCTCGATACTTGCTCCGCGGAAGATGAGGATTTGGATTTGCTATGCCAAAAATTCGGCTAGGCATCTTCTTTGATAACTCCGCTAACTCATTATGCTGCTTAATGACAGTTTCTAGGTCAAATGTTATGCCTGGCTGAACGATGCTTACATCAATGCAGTTCTTTTCCATCCCCATAATTAGATCTTTTAGGTTGAACTCGTGCTCGAAAACATAATCGTAGCCCAAATGCGCGTGAGCGTCAACGATTATAATTTTCTCTTTATTTGCGCGTATGAGATTCATAAGGATCCCTTACCATTAATCTCTCTTAACGATAGATTATTCTTAACCTTTTATAAGTACCGTTTAACTTATTAGGGCTGACTTAAACCTTTTAATGAGTACGCGTTTAGCATAACATCACTAAAGGTTATAGGCAGTAGGATTAGATTATTCTGCATAGCCGGGCTCAGGCAACCCTTAAAACCCTCCTTTTCCCCCAACATATGCCCTCGAGTTAGGGAAGTCTCCGCGGAGATGAGTTTCAGGATCCAACCAGCTACTGGAAGTCGTCCTAAGGGAACAATTCCTAACACTAAGGCTAAGGGTTAACCCCCGGGTATACTCTACATGGCGAAATATTTTTTCTTCAAGCAGAGCCCGTTTTAAGCTCTGTTTCAGGAAAGCGGTGGTTTTAGCGCCGGGGATGGGATTCGAACCCATGCGCCCCGTAAAGGGGCACTGGATCTCGAGTCCAGCGCCTTATCCACTCGGCCACCCCGGCACATTCTAAAATTTTTCTTCTCTCCCCTAAAAAGGTTTATTTAAAAAGATTTATTTTTGAGTTCTGGATGGATAATGTTGCTGGGTGGATAGATGCTGTTAGTGAAGGGATTCTGCTTTATGGAGTGATGGCTGAGGCGAAATATCAGATATTAGGAGGCAAATTATGGTGGTTAGAACGGCGATGCCGCCATTAAGAAGTCTTGCCGAGAAATGCGGGATCTATATCGGCACCGCGTTAGAGCGTGTTCCTCTCGATATACAGAACTACGCATCCACGCTTAAGCGGAAATTTAATATGTTGACAACTGAGAACGCACTAAAGTTCAGTATTATTCATCCGCAACCAAATGCCTATTCTTTTAGCGACGCGGATCATATGATTAACTTTGCTGAATCCGATGGAATGAAGGTTCGTGGTTATACGCTCGTTTGGCATGAGCAGCTTCCTGAATGGGTTCTGCAGAGAAAATACGCTCGTGAGGAATGGATAAATATTCTGCGTGAGCCAGCGCCCTCTTTACGGGGCGCGTAAAGGGGCCGGATGGAAACTGGCAACTCTTTTTGGTTTCAAGGAAGGTTTTGAGAATTTTTAAGGCTTCAGCCTCAGC
>JAWBZG010000064.1:0-5726 GCA_038866525.1 Bathyarchaeia archaeon | reverse complement strand
TGAAGCTGAAAAGCGTGCTCTTAATGTAGACTGCTCTTTTAGTTATCTTAGGAGGTTCCTTCGCTTTCCCCCTATTGTAGAGCGTTATACAGCCCTTAGCAATTCATCTCTAAGCCTTTTCCTATCCTCTCCATCGAATTCAAGGTGAGCCCTCTTAGAAATTTTAACATGTGAGAAGATTACGTCTAAAGCCTTCCGCTTAACCTTGAAGTATTCTTCGATTAAATCTTTTGGAGCTTCTACCGAGATCCCGTAGCTTTTAACTGCCTCCATAATCTTTCAACCTCGCTTTTGGGATAACGGAGCTTACCAGTCGGAAGCCTAACAGCCCTAATAATCCCCCTCTTCTGCCACTCCCAGAGAGTCTTAACCGAAATGTTAAATATCTTCGCAACATCCTTTGGCCTAAGCAGTTCTTCGTAATCTTCAGACATCAGAGAAGTATAAGTAATCAACCTCTATTTAAACCTATCTACCCGAAACTGCCGACTACGGCATCCAGCCTCCCTATAGTAGGTATGCTTATTAGGCAAGCCTCACTTATTTTCTCCTAATCCGCCGAACTCTATCAGGTTTAATCTGTGAGCGTAATGGATGATGGAGTATGCCGTGGAGACTTTTGATCTAACTAAGGTGTTTGAGAGTAAGGAGGATAATGTTAAGCGCTATGTTAAGGCGGTTGACCACGTGAATATTAAAGTTAAGCGCGGCGAGTTTTTCGGTTTACTTGGACCCAATGGCGCCGGAAAGACCACGCTCATAAAAATGCTCTGCACGATAATTCTTCCAACAGAGGGAACCGCGAAGGTTAACGGCTACGATATATTGAAGGAGCCTGTTAAGGTTAGAAGCTGCATAGGCTGGTTCCACGGCGAGACAGGTGGTAGATCGCTTTACTGGAGGCTTAACGCGGAGGACAACTTGAGATTTTACGCTTATCTCCAGAATGTTCCCAGAGATGTGGCTGAGAAGAGAATTAACGCCCTGCTGGATTTTTTCGGGCTGAGCAGGGAGAGGAAGAAGCTTGTTAAAGATTACTCTACGGGCATGAAGGTTAGGGTTATGCTGGCTAGGGCGCTCCTACATAATCCGCCCATATTGTTTATGGATGAGCCTACGATAGGTTTGGACACGATAAGCGCAGTTGAAACCAGAAGGCTTCTGAAGGCTTTGAACACCGAGCTCGGGAAGACGATAATATTCACTAGCCACAATATGTTTGAGGTTGAGCAGCTCTGCGAGCGGATAGCTATAATGAGGGGTGGGCGTATAATCGCCGATGCCTCACCGTCAGCTTTAAGGGAGATGCTTAGGGATATGCGCGCCGTAGAGGTGGATATTAGGGAAGTGGATAACTTAACGGCAGTTGTCGAGAGTCTTTCTCGGCTACCAATAGTTAGGAGGGTTATTGAGGTCAAGAATAATCCGTTTAATGCAACTATACGCCTGCAGGTTGACGATGAGTATGAGGCTATACCAGCCGTTGTTGATAGGCTTACTTCACTAGGCGTGAAGATTTCAGCGGTGCGTAGATCTGAGCCTACGCTTGAGGACATATTTGTTAAGTTGGCTAGGGAGGCGGAGTCTTCTTGAAGGTTGAGGACATCATTGATCTTTTTAGAGAGGATTGCCCGCGCATCCCATCTGAAATCAGGCATGTTTGGGCTGTTTTCTGGGCTAACCTCAAAATATTCCTATCTTACAGGACTTGGGTTATAATGGAGACAATAAGCACGGTCGCCTCGGTAGCAATGTACTCTTTTATGGGTCTACAAGTCGACTCTAGGAGGGTTGCTTTAGCCGGATACGGTGAAGTTGACTGGATATCGTTTGCACTGGTCGGCGTAGCCACAGCAAACTACCTCTGGATGTGCATCAGTAGGCTGAGCCACTCCCTGCAGCATGAGGTGCGCGAGGGCACCCTTGAGCCCATAATTGCCTCCCTAATAAACATGAGGGCATACATCGTTGGCCAGTCGATTAGAGGCTTCTTGGTCAGCGGATACTTCATGCTTGGCGTGCTCCTTGTGGGCGTATGCGTCTTAAGGGTTCCATTGATAATAAGTTGCGAGGCCGCGCTATCGTTTTTAGCGGTAATACTGCTGATGGTTTTAAGCTACGCTGGCATAGGCATAATGGCTGCTGGATTAATATTAGTGTATAAGAAGGGCGACCCGCTCACATTCCTCTTCGCCAGCGTAACCGAGTTCTTAGGCGGCGTTCTGTTTCCGCTAAAGTACCTTGAGGTTTTCCCAGCCCTACATGCTGCAGCCATGCTTATGCCGTACACATACGCTTTAGACGCTGCGCGCAGAATCCTGTTGAACGGTGCAACGATTCTGTCACCTATGGTTCTGCTGGATGTAACCGTCCTAATCGCCTACAGCGTCATATTTATACCCATAGGTCTAAGGGTCTTTAGGTGGGGTGTTAACCGGATAAGGTACGAGGGAACTGTCGCAACATATTGAGGTGAGTTAACCTTGGAGGTTGAGAAACTCATCAAAATACTTTCTGAAGATGTCCCTAGGAGAAGGACGCCTATATACCGCATCGTTCTATCCTTTGTTGTAAGGGACTTTAAGGTTTGGTGGACCTATAAGTTTTGGCTTCTCCTGGAGCTGTCGGGTATAGTTCTCTTCGTTGTAACATATTATCTTTTTTCGTTAATCACAACACCGCAACAGGTTCAGGAGGCTGGTTACTCTGTCGGCGGCTACTTCACTTTTGCGCTCATAGGTATAGCCTTCCAGCAGTATGTTCACTTCGCAGTTCAGAGCATAAATGAGAGCATACGTGAGGAGCAGTGGAACGGCACGATGGAGACTATACTCTCAACAGCAACGGACTTTAAGGTTTTCCTCTTAGGCGAGGTCTGTTTCTCATTCATAGTTTCCTCGGCGCTTCTATTGATATCGCTGGCTGTAGGCGTACTTCTGGGAGCTGAATTCTATGCGACGCCATCTTCAATTTTAACCACAATAATATTAACGATTCTTTTAATAGCGAGCCACATGAATATAGGCGTGCTAAGCGCTGGCGTAATAATGAAGGTTAAGCAGGGCAGCCCAGTTACATGGGCTTTCTCATGGCTAAGCCAGCTTGTTTCAGGCGTGTTTTATCCGCTTAGGCTCCTGCCATGGTATCTTGAGTGGGTTGGGAGGGCTTTTCCGCTGACATACTCCCTGGATGGGATAAGGCTATGCCTCCAGTCCGGGAAGGATTTAACTTCGCCTGCAATACTCTCCAACATTATAAGCCTTATCATCTTCATAGCTGTGATGACGCCCATATCGCTATACGCCTTCAAAATCGGATACGACGCCGCTAGAAGAGACGGATCCCTGGGGCAATACTAGACGGCTTCACGCAGTTTTCTGCGAAGCCTTAAGACTTCTTCAGAAGCCTGTTAAGAAACACCTCATACATGCCTCTAGCGTCAAGACATTCTATGAGAAACTGGGCTTCGAACTTGGCTCTTACGCCGAGCTCAGCCTCATAGAGAACCTTTACCATCCTTTATCACCCTTTTCAGGCGGAGATCGACTGCCTCCAACTCTACCAGATCCATTTTATCTTCGCTTAACCCCTAAAGCCTACTAAAGCCAGGCTATCTCCGCCCGAAGCCCGCCTATATCTCCCGCGGAGATATATCCAGTGATCACCAGTGAACTTTCACATAGATCAGTAGAAGGAGGGGTATACATCTATTGAATGGTCTTTTATCCAATAGAAGCCTATAAGCCCTTAGAAAACACCTCCTATAATCACATAAGCCACTATTTTGCCGGGAGCTTAAATCTCGCCTCACAGCGCAAAACATGCAGTATACGCTAACATTAATAGGGAACAGTGCTTCTGGATTACCAGAGCTTTATTCTTGATTTCTCTGACCCGCAGAGTATATGCAGCGTTCCTTCCCCAGGATCAGTGTTTGTCCGCTCAAGGATTAGAATTAGCGTGCTTCCTTCAGGTATCAACTGGACTTCAGGTTCAAAAGTTATAGTGTAAAGAAGGTGGTTATTAGATTTACTAATGACGGTTACATTGCTGCCGATCCTGCTGTAGCCAGCTTCGGTATAGAAGCCGAGGGTTACATTGAGGTGCACATCTCTTGATGAAGCCCTAGCATAAAGAATTATCTCAACTATTTTGCCGAGAGGTAGGCTTGGCGTAGTATTTTCCGAGTCCCCCCTACGGGACATTTGACCATAACTTATGGGCTGGATCTCCTTCTCTTTGCCTGGATTTAATGTTAGCACGAAATCGTCTTCATTCTTTCCCTTACCGCTCTTCTCCGGGGAAATATAAATGACCTGCCAATCCTTAGGTCGACCATAAACCGCTGTAATTGTCCCGTTCTTTAAAACTCTAATCTCGGTTGATTGAGAGGAGGGGTTTGCAGCAATTATTTGCTCGGAGAACTTCCAATATTTGAATATGAAGCCGCTATCCGGATAATATTTTATTTGCAGCGTCTGATTATATGGGACTTCAATTTCCCCCGATGGTAAAGTGTAGTTTTGCCCATTTAATTCGATTTTTCCAAGGTTTTCTGTGCTGCCGCCCTCCTCTTGGCTATACAGTCGGATATAACATTTTTCTTCTGCAGGCTGCTCAGGAGAGATGAACGACCTATAACATGCGGTTATATTTCCTAAGCCGCCACCAGTTACGCTTATTATTAAGTTTGATCCATCTATTTGTATTGGTTCTAGTGGTCCGCTAATGCAAAAATATGAAAAAGTGCTGTTTTCTGGCGGGCTGAATGATACATTTGCTGTCTGACGTGGGAAGAGTGAGAAAAAATACGGCGGATAGCATTCTGTCCCATTAACTGTGAAGCATCCCTCATTCTGATCTCCTCTCGTAAGATCCCTACTTGCGAGGGATATTGTGCAGAGATTTAGGTCGGCTGCAACCCTAATGCCCCCGCTGGCGGTTACCATTAAGGTAATCCTGTTCATGACTTGGCCGCCATACTTAAATTTAAGCATATAGACCCCCTGACCCATATACTCCAAATTCAAGTCTATGATGCTAGAGGTATCCTTTAACGGAGAATAAATTAGCAGTGAAAGATCGCTACATGTTAGGTCTTGTATGGGCTCAAGCTCACCAGCCTCCTTTCCTCCATGCATAACTTTGAACGTGATCGTGACGCCACTCTCTTCACACCCACTTAACTCCACTTTTGCATCTAGAATATTGAGGTATACTCTTTTCTGCATTGTTAGAGCTAGGCCGCTAAGCCCATAGGCATTGATATCCATGCTAAAGGTTGTGTAAACGTAGCTTATGCCATTCCACTCATCCCAATCGAATATCCAGTCCACATTTGTGCCAGCGCTATCACCCGCTAGGATAATGTTTATGCCAAGGGCTTTATAAGACTCCGAGACCGCCATGAACCAGTCCCGAATAAATTCTTCCCCAGCATTCTTAGCGTCCACATAACTCTGGTTTTCACTATACTTTAATGTGGCTTCAGCTAGCGCTTTTGTCAGGCATCTTTCGAAGTCGCTTGTTATGGCTAGGACTATTTCGTCTATCGGCTCGTAGCTCAGCTCCTGCCTGTTTAGGCTCATCTGGCTTATCGTGAGGACTAGGGAGAACATGAATGCCGCTATTATAATTGCGGCTAGAACTATAAACTGACCCTTCCTATCGTTTCTGAAACTTCTCATATCCAGCTCATCACGACAATATAATATATAAACTTTTTC
>JAWBZG010000063.1:0-6094 GCA_038866525.1 Bathyarchaeia archaeon | reverse complement strand
AGCATGGCTTCCCATCTGGGCAGACTTATGAAATGCGAAGAATGCGGTTTCGTAATGGATAGAGACATAGTAGCAGTATTGAACCTTCAGATGCGGGGAGCAAGGCTCCCCCAAAGAGCCCCCAATGAAATAATCGAGGGGGAAGGGCTATATATGTCTATAAAAGACTACGTAGCTCAGAACCCTGCCCTAAAACCTGCTGAGAGGCAAAAACCTATAACTATTCCTATAAATCCCCCTAAAGCAACCCCGGCGGCGCCGCCAGCTATAGCCGCAACCAGAGCCCCAACACCTATAATCTTTACGATGTTTCTGACTGCGGCGGCTGTAGCATGCTCATATTTCGCCCTCATAGACCAGTAAAAGAAGGACGCTATTCCACTTACGATGAGATACCCAAATGCTATAGCGAGCAGCACCTGAATATACCCGATGTAATCTACAATATTTATCCCAAACTGCAGCATAAAGCTGGTGAAAAGCCATTGAATGATCGCTGCGACAGCAACGTAAAGCACTATATAAAGGACGACTTTAACCATAGCCTTAGCGACGTTTCCTGCGATCTCAGCCTTATCCGACTGCTCTTTCTGAGGTGAGGAACCAATGCTCAAACTTAACCACCATTATTTCATTATGTTCTGTTAACGGATACATAGCTTTGTAGATTAGAGAGGCTAATAGAGAATCCCTTCCCTTCTCAATTCCAACGTTTCTCGGGCGTTTTTCTTCCCGATGAGAAGACCTGTTTAGACAATTACCTTTATATTCTAGTCCTTAAAGAAATAGTATCACGATATTGTTGTTAGGAGGAAGGTGCCGTTGAGCCACCGCCAGCGCCAAGTACGTTAGGCGGCGCCAAAATAAACATTAATGGGCTGAAAGTATGTTCTAATAAAGCCGATTTTAATACGAGGAAATTTAGTATGGTGATGTTTTTATGGGCGGAGAGGAGACTATGGAATTTAAACCTAGAATAAAGGATAAGACTTGGGATCCGGCTAAGGAAATGATTTTGTTCCAGAAGTGGCAGGAGGATGGAATCTATAGGTTCGATGAGACCTCCCATAAGGAGGTTTTCAGCATTGATACTCCGCCCCCGTACGTGAATACTCCGGTTCACATAGGGCAAGCATACACCTATGTCTGGATGGATATATTCGCGAGATATAAGCGCATGACGGGGTACAATGTGCTCTTCCCAATGGGCTTAGATAAGAACGGTTTGCCAATAGAGGTCCAAGCAGAGAAAACTTTTGGCATAGTGATGCATGAAACGCCCAGAGAAGAGTTCATCGCTAAATGTAAGCAGCTATTGCAGGAAAGCGGTGAAGCATCCCTAGAAACATTCAAGCGTTTAGGTTTGAGCTGCAACTCATGGGATCTCGAATACAGGATTGGAGGAAGATATGAAACCGACGACCCAGAATACAGGCGTTTAACGCAAGAAACCTTCATCGAATTTTGGAAAAGAGGCTTAATCTATGAGGATGAAAAGGTTACAAACTACTGTCCGGTCTGCCGCACAACGATATCCGATGCTGAGGTTGAGTACGAGGAGGAGGAGACCCTATTAAATTACATAAAGTTTATGGTTCAGGAGACCGGCGAAGACATACTTATAGCTACAACAAGACCGGAATTGCTGTGCTCATGCCGTATAATACTTTTCAACCCTTCTGATGAACGCTACCAGCACCTTGAGGGGAAACACGCCATTGTCCCAATATATGGGCATGTTGTTGAGATTATTCCGCATCCCTACGCTAAGCCGGAGTTCGGCTCAGGGCTGGTCATGATATGCAGCTTCGGCGACTACAGCGACGTTAGAATACTTAGAGAACTCGATTTAAAACCTATATTTGCCATAAACGAGAAGGGCGAGATGAACGAGAACGCTGGGAAGTATGCTGGCTTAAAGGTTGAGGAAGCTAGAAGGCGCATAATAGAAGATCTTAAAGCTGAGCGCCTACTCGTCAAACAAGAGAAGATTATTCAGCGGAGACCGGTTTGCTGGAGGTCTAAAAACCCGATAGAGTTCGTTCCGATGAAGGAATTCTACTTAAAGCAGGTTGAATTCAAGAACGAGATACTTAAGCTCGCCGATAAGATGCGTTTCTTCGCTCCGGAGAGCAAGCAGATACTTATCGACTGGATAAACTCCATTGATATAGATTGGGTCATATCCAGAAGAAGATACTATGGAACCGAGATACCTTTATGGTACTGTAAGACCTGCGGCTACATCTACGTGCCTGAGCCCGGAAGATACTATCAGCCGTGGAGAGAGCCGCCACCGATCGATAGATGCCCAAAATGTGGTGGAAGAGAATTCCGCGGCGAAGAGCGGACATTTGACACGTGGTTTGATTCAGCAACCTCTGAGGTTTATATACTTGGCTATCTATGGAATAAAGAGTTCTTCACGAAAAACTTTCCATGCTCGCTTAGACCACAGGGTAAAGAAATTGTTAGGAACTGGCTATACTTCGCCGTCTTAAAGTCCTTCCTGCTCTTTGGTAAAGAACCCTTCAGAAACGTTTGGATACACATGCATGTCGTTGATGAGCAAGGCAGGAAGATGAGTAAGAGCGCCGGGAACGTTATTGACCCGCAAGACGTTATAAGAATGTTTGGCAGCGAAGCCTTCAGAATATGGACTGCCCTTGAAGGTAACATAACTAAAGGCGATATAAGATGCTCGTTTGAGCGAATACGCGGAACATCAAAGTTTCTGACGAAGCTCTGGAATATTGCTCGATTTATATCATCATTCCCACAAGTGAATGATAACTATGAGCTTGCGCCGCTAGATAGAATAATTCTGGCGAAACTTAATGAGCTGATAGAGGAATGCAGAAGAGGATACGAGGATATGAATGCGTTTCACGCCGGCACAGCGATTAGAACATTTACATGGAACATTTTCGCAGACCATTATCTTGAGGCCGTTAAGTCTAGAGCATATAACCGGGATAAGATATTTGATCCAAGGCTTCAGCGTGGGGCATGGTATACGCTCCATAAATGCTTAGAGACTATACTTAAGCTTCTGGCGCCAATATGTCCATTTATAACTGAAGCCATTTGGCTTGAATTATACTCTAAGGAGAGCATACATATTCAGCGCTTCCCAGAAGAAAGAAAGGAGTGGAGGGACAGCATTGTCAATCTGCTTCCAAAATTCATGGACTTTAACAACGCAATATGGCAGTATAAGAAACGAAATAATATTGCATTAAACCAGGAGTTGAAAGTAACTGTTTATGCGCCGATAGAATTAAAGCCGCTAGAGGAGGATTTGAGGGCGATGCATAAAATCAAAACGTTACTGTTTGGTAAACCAGAAGGCGAAGGGGCTGAAAGAATATCCGAAGAACTAGTGGTCTACGTGGTGCAGGATTAGAGGGAAAAACCCTCTTTAGGTTAAAAAACTGCTTAAATCCCTCCCTCTTCTCGTTTTTCCGCCTATAGTTATCTCTTTTCCTAAAATAACCCGCATTCCATCAAAAGCAGCTCTAGTTGGTACACCAGTCCTCTTCTCTATTAGCTCAGCTTCCCTCTCCGGACCCCTAAGTATCATCTGCATGCCAAAATGAGTTATTAGAGCCATCTCCGGACGGGTCTCCTCGATTATTCTTATGGCGTCATCAGTCGTCATATGCCCTTCCCAAGGTTGCCCTGACGGTCTTAAAACGGATAGTATAAGCAGCCTTAACCCGCTATAAAACTTTGACACATCACTAAAGTATTCTGAATCAGGCATGTATGCAAAACCACCGAATCCTTTCACTTCGAAGCGGAACCCAATAGTGTCTGGATCAGAGTGAACCGCTTTACAAACAGTGACATTTATCCCTCCGACTTCAAATGATTCGCCGGCTACCGCCTCAATAACTCTCTCAGGCATAGCTTGATGGTACTTTGATATAGAGCTCTCGCAGACCTCATTACCTCTCAAGACGCTGCGGGCAGCTACTAAGACCCCTCGCTTCTTAGTCGTCCCCTCACTCATGGCCTCTATAAGTGGCTCAGCATCATTTGCGTGATCTAGATGCGAGTGTGAAACAAAAATTGCTCTAATTTTCTGCGGATCTAAACCCATTTCCAACGAATATACGAGCGCGCCTGGACCTGGATCAATATGCATGTTAATGCTGCCCTGCTCTGAAATAATTCTTATTCCCCCAGTTCTCCTCTTCTGGGTTATCGTTGCAAAACGTCCGCCTCCACTCCCAAGAAAAATCAGTTCAAGCATCACTATTTTTCTCCGCTTTCAATAACTCTACTAAAATTTTGGTTTAACGATGTAATTAAATCCTTTGGTGAGGTAGAAGGCTGCGTCAGCGAATCTAAACGCTTAGAACCTAAGGGGGAGAGAGGAAAATCTCTCCGCGTAAAATAGGAGAGAAAAAGAAAGATTAATGCTTTTATGTTAAAGAATGTTATTTAAACTCTAAACTAAAGAGCGTGGTTAAAGCCGTGAAGGTTGTTATAAGGATAGGTGGCTCAGTTACGGCTTCACCGCCTAACCCGGAATTAATTCGCAGATACGCTGAGCTCATAATTGATTTAAGGAGGAAGGGGCATGAAATCGCCGTGATCGTTGGAGGGGGTAAATTAGCGCGGGACTTCATAGAGTTAGCACGGGAGTTAGGGTTATCTGAGCAGGAGCAGGATGAGCTAGCCATATCGGTTTCAAGGCTCTTCGCTCAAGCATTAGCAATGAAGGTAGGCGGATACGCGTGGAGAAATATTCCCGAAACCATTGAAGAGGCTGCCAAAATTTTAAGCGAAAGGGGCATGGTTATAATGGGTGGCGTTAAACCAGGTATGACAACCGATACGGTGGCGGCGCTATTAGCTTCAGAGATTGGAGCGAATTTAATCATTAAGGCGACTAACCAGGAAGGTATATACACGAGGGATCCGCAAAGATACCCTGACGCCAAAAAGCTAGACGAAGTAAGTTTTGACGAGCTGGAGAAAATATTGGCTGAAAACAGGCATAAAGCCGGGATCCATCAAATAATTGACCCAGAGGCTGCCCGTTTACTAAGGGAAAAACGCATAAAAACTGTTGTTGTTAATGGTTTTAAACCAGAAAATATATTGTTAGCGATTAGCGGTGTGAGGATTGGAACGATGATTCAGTAGCGTAATTACAGCGCAAAAAGATCTAGTCTTATAGGTAGAAAGTGATAAAAACTACTACTATCACATCACTAGTTTACAGTTAGCATTACTATCATTATTGGCGTTTCACAAGAGGTTGCTGAATCTTAAGTTTTAGGCTTCAAATATTCTATTCTCATCTGTAATCTCGCTTTCTCTTCACTATATCCCTTTATCTTCCTTTCTATCTCACTCCTTCTAGACTCGATCTCTTTCCTGCGCCTAGAAATGGCATTAAACCTTATTTCGAGCTGATTATATCTATATTGATCTCTGCAATGCCTCATCTCTTCGAATATGGTATTTTCCTCATTTAAAACTGCGGAATACTCTTCGTCGATTCTCTTTTTCTCAGATTCTAGAGCTGCCAGCATCTCCTCAATCTTTCGGAGCTCTTCCTTAAGCTTTTCCAGGATAGTTGTTTGCGCCATATAATGAGAACTAATACTTGCCTAAAATAAATTTATTGGAAAAATGGTTAATTAAAGATTATAATAAGTGGATAAGTTCATCATTTCTTAAGAGAGATTAAAGCTCTGTAAGGACCATTTCTGCGGGAAACTGCGACTCGAATGTTTAAGCTTACTCGTATGAGGCAACCACATATAATCCTAGTTCTTCAGAGATCTTCTTGGCGGATGGGTGGATCAGGTAGCCGAAGAGTATGCCGACAATCCTAACCTTCTCCCTTCTAGCTATAGGTACGTATATGTTATCGTAGAATTCTTTAACATCAGAACCGTAGATTCTAGACTTAACCTCACCCACAACGATAACCTTCTCCCCCTTAAGTTCGCCCTCACCATAAAGGTTGACCTCAACCTCCCTCCCATCAACATCAATAAACTCCCTCCTAAGATCCCCAACCCTAACCCCCAACCTTGCATAAATCCATCCTGGCAGGACAACTCTGGCGATA
>JAWBZG010000062.1:0-6262 GCA_038866525.1 Bathyarchaeia archaeon | reverse complement strand
CGAGGTCCTCGGTCAGGATCGCCGGGAGCTCGACGAGCTGGATCTCGACGCCCTCGTAGAGCATCATGCCGGGAACCGGCATCGTTGTCGTGAGCGGGTAATGCGTGACCTGCGGCCTCGCATTCGTCAGTGCCCTGAGAAGGCTTGACTTACCCGAGTTCGCGGCGCCTATCAAGGCCACCTGAGCAGCACCCTCCTTCGGCACGTGAAAGTAATCTCTTCTAACAGCTCTCAGCGAAGCCTTCCGCTCAGCCTCCCTCCTGAGCTCGGCTATCCTCCGCTTAATCCTCCCCCTAAGCTTCTCAGTCCCCTTATGATCCGGGATGAGGCTGAGAGCCTCCTCAAGCGCCCTAATCTTCTCCTCGATAGTCCTCGCCACCTGATACTTCGCAAGCGCCTTCTCGGCCTCGGCCGGCAGGTTTGCAGGCATCTCCAAAGTAATCACAATTCTAAGAATCGGTTAATAAATGATCATGATTCATCTAGGAAAGACAGATTATAGGGCGCCTGATTGCCGGATATGCTATATATCAGTGATGCATAATTCCGAATGCTGGGAGGCGAGGTGATGAATTAATGGCAGGCACAAAAGGTGCCTGCTTCTTGACGGTGGATGTTGGTACTGAGGGCACAAAGTCTGCGTTAATCAGCGAGGCCGGACAAACAATTAGCACAAGCTATTACGAATATGAATTGGAGGTCCCTGAACCATTATGGGCAACGCAAGACCCCCGAATATGGTGGCATGCCGTAAAAGAAACCGTTAAAAAAGTGGTGGCCTCCAGCAAAGTTGACCCTAATGACATAGTAGCAATAGGTGTATGTGGACAAATGCACGCGCCAATACCAATGTCAAAGGAGGGAGAGATTTTATATCATCAGCCTCCACTATGGTGCGATAAAAGAAACATTGCTCAATGTTTATCTCTGAAAAGTAAAGTCGATGAAAAAGATCTACTAAAAATTACTGGCAATCCAATAACACCCGCTTGGATGGGTTTAAAGATAAAGTGGATAAAGGAGAAGCTCCCGCACATTTATGAGAAAACGTACAAGTTTCTGACGCCAAAAGATATGATAATATACATGTTAACTGGAGAATACATCACAGACTTCTCAGAAGCTTCAGGCTCATATCTATTTGATTGCAGGAAGCTTCAATGGAGCCCTATTCTAGCAGAGCTACTCGATATCGATCTGGAGAAAATGCCTGACATACATCCATCACACGAGATAATAGGTAATTTGAAGCAAGATGTGGCACAGGAATTGTCTTTGAAAAAGAACGTAGCTGTAGTAGCTGGAGGTGGTGACTTTCCCTGCGCTATGCTGGGTGCGGGCGGAATCTTCAGCGACTTCGCCGTGGACATAGCTGGTACATCATCCTTAATGGCAGTATCCACGGAAGATCTAAAGAGTGATGAAAGATTGCTAAACCTCCATCACGTGGTCGATAATAAATGGATACTCTTCAACGAGGTTGAAGCTGGTTTGTTAAAATGGTTTAAGGAAAATTTTGCGGAATCGGAGAAAAGAGTAGCAGAAATGCTCGGTCGATCCGCATACCAGATCTTAGATGAGGAGGCTGAAGCGGTACCTGCTGGATCAGCGGGTCTCATAATATTCCCGCATTTCATCGGAGAGAGGGTGCTGGGAAGATACAACTTCAGGGGAGTAATGGTCGGCCTAAGCTTAATGCATACGAAAGCCCACATATTTAGAGCTTTAATGGAATCAGTAGCTTACGAGTTAAGAAGAATTTTAGAGCTAATCGAGGAGTTAACAAGCCTTAAGATCAATATCATTAGATTAGTGGGCGGAGGCGCGCTCAGCCCATTGCTCAGAAGCATTAGAGCAAATATTTACGGGAGAAAAATTGAATTATTAAGGCACTATCAAGGCGGGTTGAATGGACTAGCCATACTTTGTATGATGGGATTAAGGATTGATGGAGGAAACTTGTATAAGGCTCTTGAAAAGTTTATTCAAGTATCGAGCGTAATCGAGCCTGATAAGGTAGCTCATGAAAGCTATAATTATTACTACGCAGCTTATAAGCGGCTGTACAACATCATAAGTCAATTTTACGAAAAGCAATACTAATCATCGATTACGCTCTTCTAAATATTTTCTTTTTCTCAGGCAGTTCTTAATTCCATTTTTACAAATGAACTATTAACTTGTGTTTTTAAATTTTCTTTGATATTTAAATATAAATTGCAGAGCATTCCTCACCTTCGATTTAAAAAATTCAACAATATATATGGGTAGGTGAAAGTATATATTATCCTATGAGATAAAATGTTTATGCTATGAGTGGGGAAAGGGAAAATCTTCACTCGACCAATAATCAGGGTCATGATAAAATATTTAAGAAAAGATTGACCAGAAGACAAGCGCTATCGACAGCTGGTAAAGTTGCTATTGGGGTCGTCGTAGCAGGTGTTGTCGGAGGGGTGGGCGGATACCTGGCTGGTAGTGCGGCGGCTCCGGAAAGGACTGTTGAGAAAACCGTTGAAAGGACTGTTGAAAGAACTATTACGCGGACAGAAACGGTAACAGTTACGGGAACTGCTACGCCCACGGTTGTAACTACGCCTGCACCGACAACTGTTGTAACCACGGTTGTTACAGTTCCTGCTGCAAGGTTTGAGGGAGTTGAGCTCACGGCAGCAACTCAGACCGGACCTTATATCGCAGAACCTTTATACCATTGGAGAGATGCCTGGTGCGGCATGACAGGTGCAAAGGCAGTTCATGTAGTAGAGATTCCTTACGCAGAGCTATTCGAGAAAATCATGCTAGATTTAAGAGTAGCTCGCACATATGATATCATCATAATTCCAGCGGACTGGGCAGGCGATATAATGGGCGGCGGCTATGCATTGCCGTTAGACGACCTCATAAAGAAATACGGATTCCCTGCATGGGAGGATATCGTTCCAACAGTTAGGGAGAAGATACTCTCCTGGGGAGGGAGGATATATGCGACACCTTACGATGGAGACTGCCACATTTTCTACTGGAGAAAAGACGCATTAGAAGTTCCAGAATACCAAGATAAGTTCAAAGACCAATACGGCTATAGGTACAGCATCCCTCCGAAGACATGGGAGGAGGTATTGGATATAGCTGAATTCTTCAATGGATGGGATTGGGATAAGGATGGAAATCCGGATTATGGCATTGCTTTCTGCTTCAGAAGAGGAAGCCAGACACCATGGTACTTCATAGACATTGCAGCCCAGTACACCGTAATGCCACCAGAGGTTCCAGGTAAAATCGATAGATATCGTGGCATATTCTACTTTGACCCAGAGACTATGGAGGCACTTTGTGATACGCCTGGATGGATTGAAGGCTTCCGGCTATTCAGGGAAATGCTCAAGAGAGCTCCACCAGGAGCGATAAATTGGTCTTCAGGCGACTTGAGAACAATATTCGTCTCAGCATCGCCTAGTTGCGCGATGGCGGTTGACTGGGCGGATATAGGTGTTATATCCGTGGATCCGATGATTTCAAAAGTCAAGGATAAGCTCGGATTCTCAAGACTACCTGGAGCACCGAGATATTATGATCGAGAAAAGGGGCGATGGGTTGAGAAGTTTAACCAGGTATCAATTCTCAACTTTGGCGGGTGGGTTGGAGTTGTCTCAAAGTGGTCAAAGAACCCTGAGGCCGCCTTCCACTTCCTAAGCTTCCTAGCCAGCCCAGATATAGATATACATGATGTTTGCGAGGGTGTACGTAAGACCGGAAGGAACCCATACAGGTACTCCCACTTCACAAACATTGAGGCATGGGTGAAATATGGAGGTTGGTCAGAGGATTCCGCGAGGGCTTATTTGGCCGCGATAAAGAGCGTTTATGACGATCC
Source organism: Bathyarchaeia archaeon (assembly GCA_038866525.1). Classification (GTDB taxonomy): domain Archaea; phylum Thermoproteota; class Bathyarchaeia; order Bathyarchaeales; family DTEX01; genus DTEX01. The sequence goes on along the minus strand of JAWBZG010000062.1, from coordinate 2,385 downwards.
AAATGCTCTAACGGACTTAAGGATCCCAGGGCAGCCAGAATACTGGGATGCCCTAGATATAGCTATATCCGAGGTCTTGACCGACATGAGATCCCCCGAAGATGCAGCAAAATGGGTTAAACGACAATGGGAGGAAATAACGGACAAGCGTGGAAGAGATCAGCAGAAGAAACTGTACAGAGAAATGTTAGGTCTACCTGCGTAATCCCCCATTTTTATTTTTAAATTCGTCCTTAACAATCTACTTAATGCCAAATGAGAAAAGAGGTGCTGGTGTATGGGGTTGGCTGTTAGGCGCATTGGTTTTGGAAAATACGTGCCCGCGCTTCTGCTGGCTCCCTGTTTAGCTTACCTGTTTTTCTTCACCATATTTCCCGCAGTGTTTTCGATGGGGCTTTCATTCTTCTCTTGGCATTTCTTAATGGAGGAAACTCCATCATTTGCTGGACTTGACAATTTTATAAATGCTTTAATGGATCACAGATATATAATTAGCTTAAGAAATACATTCCTGATCGGCGCGGTAGCTACTATTATCGAATTGTTACTTGGTCTCTTCCTAGCGTTATACCTGAATAAGGATGGTGTTTTCTACTCCATTGCAAGGGTCGTATGCCTACTGCCAATGATGGCCACGCCTGTTGGAATTTCTTGGTCTTGGAGAATGCTTTTCAATGAACAATATGGGTTATTTAATAAGTTTGTCAGCACGTTCACCGGAAATCCATTACCTTTCCTCTCTGATACTAGTTTAGCTATATTCTCAATAATCTTTGTTGATGTTTGGCAGTGGACCTCCTTCATGTTCTTATTAATTAGCGCTGCTGTACAATCACTTCCTAGAGAACCATTGGAAGCTGCAGAAGTTTTTGGTGCATCTGAGTGGCAGAAGATCCGCTACATCGTGCTGCCCATGATATCTCCTGTACTGCTGGTTGCTTTTCTGCTGAGATTTTTAGAAGCGCTCAAGATCTTTGACCCCGTATTCGTTCTTACTGGAGGGGGACCTGGCTATTCCTCTGAGACAATAACTTTCTACACATATTTCGTTGCGATGAAGTTCTGGTCCCTAGGCTATGCATCAGCGATAGCTTACATATTCTACGCGCTCACCTTTGCTTTATCGCTTATTGTCGTGCTTCAGATAAGGGGTAGAGTTAGGGGGTGAAATCATGGTGATAAAAGTTTCATTATTTTCTAAGATTGCAAGAGCTGTTGTCAAGATATTGGCGCTAATATTCACGATATCGCTCATATTGTGGTTCCTATTTCCATTTTATTGGTCATTTGTAACCTCGTTCAAGCATCCTACGGATTGGCTCACCTCAAAATTCATACCATTCGTTGATTTCTCGCCATCCTTAATTACTTGGGAAAGATGCTTGAAGCTGCCCGAAACGCAGAGAGCATTGTTAAATAACCTCACTATCTCGACTTCGACTGCCACTTTAGCCCTACTTCTAGGAACCCCAGCTGCTTACTCCTTAGCCAGATTTCAGTTTAGGAAATGGAAAAATAGGGATATAGCAACTTTTATCCTTACATTGAGGATGATTCCGCCGGCTGTAGTAATTGTGCCGTTCTTTATGCTGATGTCCAGTTTACAGCTTCTTGATTCATGGCTGGGCATAGTGCTAGTCCATACGACCTTTGCGCTGCCCTTCGCCGTCTGGATAATGAGAGAATTCTTCTTGGATCTACCTAAGGAATATGAGGAGGCGGCTTTGATAGATGGTGGATCATATCTAACAGCTTTTCTAAGAATAGCATTACCCCTTGCGACGCCAGGATTAATAGCTACGTGGATCTTCTGTCAAGTCTTTTCGTGGAATGAGTTTCTATTCGTGCTGATTCTATCTTATAGTAAATCTATAACACTTCCGTGGATTATTGCCTCGGGGGAGCATTCTAGGGGAATCGAATGGGGGCTTATCTCGGCGTACACGATCCTTGCAATAATAATACCAATCACCTTAGCGATCTTGATAAGAAAGTATCTCGCGAGGGGATTATCATTCGGAGTCGTCAGATGAATCTCGGTGCTTCGGCTTACAGCGATCGCCTCACAATCTTTATAGCGATTATTTGAAATAATCCTTTTAAATTCTCACACTTGGTGGATGTTGAGTAATGGTGCTTAAGAAATTTATTGCCGAGGCTGAGATGCTTCTTAGATCGGCCGGAGTCCGGGAGCCATTAGTCCAGGTGAATAGGGATCCGGGCTTCGGCGAGGTCTCTTCAACCGCGGCCTTCCAGCTCGCAAAGAGCCTCGGGAGGAGCCCTAAGCTGATCGCGGAGGAGATTGCGGCCAGGATAGATGTCTCGAAGTCGGATCTCATCAGCGCCGTCGAGGCAATTAACGGATACGTGAACTTCAAGGCCAAC
>JAWBZG010000061.1:0-6363 GCA_038866525.1 Bathyarchaeia archaeon | reverse complement strand
TGGAGCCGCGGGCAACATTATCATACCAGCGCCTAACATCAACATCACTAAGTAAATAACCATACTTAGCCCGACCAGCCAACCAACAACCACCAAAAAATAAACAATAAAGAGGTTATATTTAAGGGACTCGAACCCAGAAAGTGGTGGACCGGGGGGGATTTGAACCCCCGACCTCCTGAGTGCAAGTCAGGCGTTCATACCAGGCTGAACTACCGGCCCTCAGCCTAATGCCTCTTCAAATTATTATCACCAATATTTTCATAAACCGTATACTTAAATTTATAGTGTAATTGACCAAGGCTTTCCTCTTCAGTATCTTCAGGCTCTCCTCAGCGTCTCCACACCGCAAACTTCCCCCGAGGAAATTATCAGTCCTTATCTTCCAGTTAAAGGAGGCGTTAAAGGCGGTAGTCGGCTATATCTCCCCTACTAAACGAACCCTCTCTATGTCTCCGTCTGGGGGAAGCATATCCGAGATCCCAACTATTATGTTTGGCGCAAATGATCCGAACAGCTCATAGGCAAAGGATTTCAGCCACTCTCCTCCACAATAGGCAGAAAGTAGATCGCTGGGATCCTATCTACCAGAACCATGCCATTAAGCTTAACAGCGTCTCTAAGCTCCTCAAGCGTAACGTTGCCCTGCGGTTTAGGTGGAACGCACTCTAAGCCGTCTAAACCCGTCTCCTTTGCCAGAGGCAGAAGATGCTTAACCCTACCATCCTAATGCGACGTATAGAACTTTCCAGCCTTATGCATCTCCCTTGTTCTACGCTGATAGTATGGCAGCATATACCTCCTGAAAAGGTTTGGCGGACACAGGTTTTCATCAATGTTGTCGCCAAAGTTAACTATTTTAAATGGCGTCTTCTCAATAACCCTAAATCGCTCATCATCATTCTCATCAAAGACCTGGAGGAGCCACTTAACCTTCTCACGGCGCCGCCAAAGCGCCATTAAACCCCTCTCAAAACCCATGTAGGCGATAAAGAGCCTCTGTATTGAACCACACGGAGCCGTCATCATTGGCTCAGAGCGGTCTCCGAGAAACTTCTCCCTCTCAAGATAAAGCTCCCTATCAAACTCAAACCTCTGCCGCCTCAAAATGTAAGCGAGAGCCTCGAAATCCTCAACCCTCATGCGGGATACCCATACTCGGTTTTTCTCTCAACCTGCGTCAGCTTACCTTTCGGGGTCTCATACCTCGTGTAAATGTAGCCTTCATCCTCCAACCTACTCACCTTAACATCCTCACCCTCAACATACCTTGCTGTATCGTTAAAATAGTGGTAGGAGCGCGGGGAAGCGCCCAAATCATCATATATCTCCATCCAGAAGATCCAAGCCCTCATACTTCTTTGGAAGTGTTCCCCTAACCTTATTCACATAGTACCAGTGATGCAGCCTAAGCTGCCATATTAAACGGTCTGGGATGCTGCGATTAAAAACTATAATTGTTCTATCACGGTTATTCACTTAAACCACCATTAACGGTTTAAGCTAGGCGATAATCATAATTTAAAGAAGGATGGAAGCCTGAAGGCCTCTTAACTTCAATCTATAAGAAAAAGTGGGCGTTAGGCGAGTTTAAGAGCATAGCTGTCTTTTTTAGTGTTTTCTCTTCGCCGCCTCTTCCAGAGCTACTACACCCGGCAGCTTCCTGCCCATGAGGAACTCTATTAGGGCGCCTCCAGCCGTGCTTATGTAACCCATCTTGTCAGCTAGCCCTAGACCCTGAACAGCCGCTATGCTGTGCCCCCCGCCTATTAGGGAGAAAGCTCTCGATGAAGCGATAGCCTCAAATAAAGCCTTCGTCCCCTTCCTAAACTCTTCCCTCTCAAATACTCCGGGTGGACCGCTGAAGACTATGGATTTAGCCTTCATGATTAAGCCTGAATATCTTTCAATCGTCTTCGTGCCTATATCGTATATCGGGTAGTCTGTCGGCAGATCCTCTAAAGAAATCTCCTTCCTCTTACCTTCAACCTCAACAGCTAAATCAATGGGCGTCTCAATCCTATCCGGATACTTCCCCATCAACTCCTTTATCCCCGGGACAAGATCAAGCAGCTTATTCTTCTCGAGGAGATCCATGTTCGGTTTACCGAGGTTATAGCCCTTAGCCACCAGAAACAGGTGCCCAGTTATCCCAGCCGTTAAAACGTAGTCCGCAATATTATTCTCTAAAACATACTTAGATATTCTAAGGGAGTCATCAGCCTTAGCTCCCCCAAGTATATATATGCAGGGCTTCTCAGGGCGCTCCATAACTCTGCTGAGCGCCCTCAGCTCCCTTTCCATGATTCTCCCAGCCGCGCTTGGAAGGACAACCGTGAAACCGACTATTGAGGCGTGGCTCCTATGCGCCGCCGCAAAAGCATCATTCACGAAGAGGTCTGCTAGAGGCGCGAGATTAGCCACAAGGTCGGATTTAGCGTGCTCTTCAGGCGGAGCTTCCTTAGCCTCCCTCGGGAAATTTCTAACATTATCTAAAACCAGTATCTCTCCATCCTTAAGCTCCCTAATAGCTTTCTTCGCCTTCTCGCCGTAAACGTCATCCACAAACTTAACAGGTCTGCCGAGAATTCTACTCAATATCTGCGAATGCTGCTCTAAAGATATGAAGTCAGGGTCGCCTGGTCTACCCTGATGCGCTAAAATAACGACTTTAGCACCCCTATCAGACAGCTCCTTTATCGTGGTCTCGCCGTGCGCCCTAATCCTCGTATCATCAATAATCTTTTTTGTTTGCGGATCAACGGGCGAATTAAAGTCAACCCTGACCAGAACCACCTTACCCTTAACATTAAAATCATCTAGGGTCAGAAACTCCGGCATGCTTTAAACCCTCCAAGATACTCATCTTTCACCTAAAAAATAAAATAATTGTTTAGGGTTTAAGATTTTTGGAGATTTCGATTCTAGAACCCTGCTTTGCAGGCTATGAGCTTAACGACGTCGACTAGCCTGCAGGAGAAGCCCCACTCATTATCGTACCATCCGAAGACTTTAACCAAGTTTCCGCCAGTAACCATGGTGCATTGACCATCAACTATGCAGGAGTACGTTGTATGATTCACGTCGACGGACACTATCGGCTCCTCAGTGTAGGCTAATATACCCTTCAGCGGGCCTTCAGCAGCCTTCTTAAAGGCTTCGTTAACCTGCTCCTTAGTCACATCTCTCTCCAAAACAGCTGTGAGATCACATATGGAGACGTTTGGAACAGGAACCCTAAGAGCTATGCCATCGATCCTACCCTTAAGCTCAGGCCAAACCATGGCAGAAGCCCTGGCGGCGCCGGTCGTCGTGGGTATAATGCTTAGCGCTGCAGCCCTAGCTCTCCTAAGATCCCTGTGAACTAGGTCTAAAACTCTCTGGTCGTTTGTGTAGGCGTGAGCGGTCGTCATGAGGGCGGATTTAATCCCAAAATTCTCTATTAGAACCTTAACCATAGGAATTACGCAGTTCGTAGTGCATGAAGCGTTAGAAATTATATTATGCTTCTCATGCTCATATTGATCATGGTTCACGCCGTAAACAATAGTTATGTCTGGATCTGTTGCCGGCGCAGTAATAAGAACCTTCTTAGCTCCAGCCTGAAGGTGCTTTGACGCACTAGCCCTATCGGTGAACAGTCCCGTGGATTCGACGGCTAAATATACATCTAAATCTTTCCATGGAAGCAGCGCGGGATCCTTTTGTGAGAGAACCTTTATCTCCTTACCGTTAACAACTATGCTATTGGCTTTAGCCTCAACCGTGCCGGGGAACTTCCCGTGAACCGAGTCGTACTTCAGTAGGTGAGCCAAGGTCTTCGCATCCGTGACGTCGTTTACGGCGACCACATCTATATCCTTCATAGCGCCCATTTCAACAATAGCCCTGAAGAAAAGTCTGCCAATCCTTCCAAAACCATTAATCGCAACACGTATCGCCATAAATCACACCCCTCTTTTAATTCAATTTTAAAGATTCGCTTCATGCTTATTATCTTTTCTGAAAAGCGGCTCACTAGATATGAATAGTCTCCACGCCCAAACTCTCCAAGTACTTAGATATGAAGCGCCTATGACAATGCTTAACATTTTTCTCCCTACACATTAGGGCGGCAACCTCTCCTCTAGCGATATTGAGAAGCGCCTCAACCCCCTCCCTAAAACTTTCAGACTTCATGTATTTTTCGTACCCACCCCTCACAAAACCCCCTAAACTTTCACCCAAAAAAGCATATTTTATTCCGTTTTCCTCAAGAATCCTTTTAAGCGACTCCCCACTGAAAGATGGATTCCTGCTCTTAGGGAAACGTCTAACATCAACCACCAGCGTGATCCCATGCTCCTTCAAAATTTTGATGAAGTCTCCGATCCTTCTCCCCCCATAACCTAAAGTGTAAATTCTCATAGAACTCCTACCAAAGAGAAAAGAGTCTAGGCATAAATTTATAACTTTAAACTGTTTTGTGAAAAATCTTCTGGAAAAATTTATTTTCTGTTTCATAAATTCTTACTCGGAGGAGAAATATTGAAGATTGTGAGCGGACCGAGCTCGCCGGGTTTAGCTCAAAAAATAAGCGAAGCTCTAAACGCTCCATTAGTTAAAGTTAAAACAAAGCGTTTTCCAGATGGAGAATTTTACTTTAAGTTTGAGGAAGATATCTCTGGAGAAAACCTTTTGATTATTCAGAGCTTATGTCCGCCCCAAGACATACATCTTATGGAGCTCTTCTTGATTCTCCATACTGCGAGGGATTTGGGCGCGGAAACCATAAAGGTTTTCGCACCATACCTCGCTTATAGCCGGCAGGACGAGCGGTTCCTAGAGGGCGAATGTTTAAGCGCAGCTATGATTGCTGAAATAATCGAGAGCCTCGGCGCAGACGCTCTCTACACCATTGACATACATAACGAGAACGTTTTGAAGATGTATAAGATACCAGTATATAATTTGACCGCTTCAGGCGAGCTTGCAAAATACTTCGCAAAAAAGAGCTTAAAAGACCCAATTATAGTTGCGCCAGACGATGAAGATTTAGCTAAGAGAAGAGCCAAGCATGCTGCTAAAGTACTGGACGCTGAATGGGACGCTTTGGAAAAGAGGAGGGACCGCTACACTGGAGAGATAATTACTTTCCCGAAGGATTTAAGAGTTCGCGGAAGAGACGCTATAGTGATCGATGACATTATAAGCACCGGCAGGACCGCGGCGAACGCCGTAAAAATACTTAGGGAGCAGGGCGCTAAGAGGGTGTTTGTGGGTGCGTCGCATGTTCTACTTCTCAGAGACTCTATAAGAGTTATAGTGGAGAGCGGCGCCGAAGAAGTTGTAGGAACAGATAGCATCGAGAACGAGTATGCTAAGGTTTCCGTGGCACCAACATTTGTAAAAGCGTTAAAGGGGGAAATAGAGCAGATTTAGAATGAAAATCTATGCTGTACTACAACCATCTTCTATAGGCGCTTCCTCACGCCCCAGCGATAAACCTTGAGAGATTAGATTGCCTCATATTTCTGCCGCCTTCAAACAGCGAATTAATCTCCTCCTCAATCAGGGTTAAGCGCTGAGCATAATACTCAGACATACCGTATTTCTTAACTAGGCGCCAAGCATCCTCCAAATACTTTTCTATAGTGCCCCTATGCACAGTTAACGTTAACTCGCCGCCACATTCCAGGCATACACCTTTAAGTGGAACCCTCCTGAAGCGCTTATTGCATTTCTTGCAGCGGAAGCTCTGCGTCGCAAAAGCCCTTAGGTTTCCAGATATGTCGCGGATAAAGTGGGTATTTAAAACTATTTCCGCAACGATGTGAGCGTCGACAGCCTTAATCTTCTCCGCCAGCCCTAGCTGCGCGTTCAATTTATCGCTCATACGTTTCAAAGTCTTATATATGCTCTCCCTGTTTCCAGCCTCAATATTCGATGTTGGTACAGTGAACATGAAGCCTTGAAGGCGCGATTCAGAGTTAAACCTATGCTTAACTATATCTATGAGGCTCAGCAGATCCCTAGCTGATCGGCATTTAATGGTTTCTTCATAAAATTCTAAAGGATATTTATCTGCAACATCAAACTCATGAGCCTGCCTCTGAACATCTTCCGGCATAACTATTCGAATTATGAAGAGTGGGGAATCCATTATCCCGCCTATCTGGTCTGGTAGATACTCCCTTGAGAAGTTTAATAGGGCGTCTAGGGCGAGCATTATGCTATCTTCATCGCCATCACAGTCCCTCCTCTTAGCCGAGTGCCAGAAGGGGTGGGCGAAGCAAACATTGAGCTTCGTGAAACCTATCACCCTACCTAAAACCCCAGCGCATGTATGTGGCGCCAAGCCTATTATCAAGTGGCCTACTAAAT
>JAWBZG010000060.1:0-6478 GCA_038866525.1 Bathyarchaeia archaeon | reverse complement strand
TTTTAGAGGAAGGAAGAGATGATTGTTGGCATAGTTGGTAAGCCGAATGTTGGGAAATCAACTTTCTTCAGCGCCGCAACGCTTGTAGCGGTTGAGATAGCGAGCTATCCCTTCACAACGATTAAGCCTAATAGGGGAATCGGGTACTTTAGAACCCAATGCGTATGCAGGGAACTAAATGTCAAAGATAATCCGGTCAACTCCCTATGCATTGATGGCGTCAGATTAATCCCTGTTGAGCTAATAGATTGTGCTGGTTTAGTTCCAGATGCGTGGCGCGGTAGGGGTCTCGGAAACCAATTTCTCGACGAAATCAGGAAGGCTGACGCCCTCATACACGTTGTCGACGCCTCCGGCTCAACGGATATCGAGGGAAGGTTGGTGAAACCCGGGATGCATGATCCACTAGAGGACGTAAAGTTCTTAGAGCGGGAGTTAACCATGTGGTTCGCTCAAATAATTAAGAGAGACTGGCCTAGAATCGCTAGAACAGTTGAAGCTGGAGCCGCGGACCTGCTGTCTCTTCTCGAGGAGAGGTTAAGCGGCTTAGCGATAAAGAGGAGACATATACTTGACGCCCTGAAGATCGCTGGATTAAGTGGCGAAAAGCCAACTAGATGGAGTGAGGATGAGTTTTTAAGCTTTGTTGATGCTTTAAGGAGGATTTCGAAACCTATGCTTATAGCTGCGAATAAAATGGATTTGCCTTTCGCCGAAGACAATTTTAAGAGGCTTAAAGAGACTGGCTACATAGTTATACCTTGCTGCGCTGAAGCCGAGCTGGCGTTAAGAAGGGCTGCTGAAAAGGATCTAATTAAATATGTTCCCGGGGACTCGAAGTTTGAGATAAGAGATCCGGCAAAGATTACCGGTAAGCAGGCTGATGCCCTTAAAGCCATTAAAGATAGAATACTTGACAAGTATGGGTCAACAGGTGTTCAGGACGCTATAAATGCTGCCTTCAGGGATCTTTTGAAAATGGTTGTGGTTTACCCCGTTGAGGACCCGGATAAGCTGACCGACCACTATGGTAGGGTTTTACCGGAGGCTAGGCTGGTTCCAAGCGGTACGGTGGCTAGGGAGCTAGCTTACATGATCCATACGGAGCTAGGTGAGAGCTTTATATATGCTGTGGATGCTAGAACCAAGAAGCGGCTCGGCGAAAACTATGTGCTCAAGGATGGAGATATCATATCTATTGTGAGCGCTAAGAAGAGGGCTTAATGTTTTATGAGGATAAGGCTATCTAAGCCCCAAACCTTCTTTTACGCCTCTGATAAGTTCTAATAGCTCTCAATAGATCTATGCGCCTAAACTCCGGCCAATAAACATCTAGGAAACATAGCTCGCTGTAAGCTGATTGGTATAATAGGAAGCCGCTTAACCTCTCCTCGCCGGAGGTTCTTATAATCAGGTCCGGGTCCTGTTTTGGCAGAAAGGCTGTATATAAGTGTTGCTCAAAAATTTTCTCGTCTATTTCTTCAGGCTTAATTTCACCTAAGGCAACCTTCTCAGCGATCTTTTTAGCAGCGTCAACTATCTCCGCCCTTCCACCGTAAGCTATCGCCAAATTCAAATATCGGCTGCTGTAGCTCCTCGTCTCATCCTCAATCTTGCGAATCATCTCCTGTAAATCTTTTGGAAGTAAATGCACTCTCCCAATAACTTTAACCCTAACCTTATATTGATGTATCTCCTCACTCCTCAACGCTTCCTGGAGCTTCTCTCTAAACAAATCTAGTAGCTTCTCAACCTCCTCCTTAGGCCGCCTAAAATTCTCCGTGGAAAACACGTAAAAAGTTATGCTTTTAACACCCAGATCCAGACACCATTTCAAGACCTCCTTAGTTTTATCAGCACCGTAATAATGGCCAACCCAGGGTTCAAGCCCGCTCTCCCTAGCCCACCTGCGGTTTCCGTCCAATATTATGGCTACATGCTCCGGTATATCCCGATTTTTTACTTGGTGTAAGAGCCATTCTTCATAGATCTTATATATGCCTAAAAGAGACAAGATCGTCTTCAGCATCTAGTTTCCCTCAAGTATTTTGACCCTTAGCCCTCCCAAGTTTAGCCGATAGAGCGCACTGGCAGCTCCTGACTTCAGGCAGAGAGACTACTGCCTCCATTATAACTTTGCGAACCCTCGGCATAACTATTTTTGATGTTTTAGAAACCTCATCATATGTGAGTTTGCCGGAGATCCCTGCAGCCATATTGGAAACAAAGCATAGGGTCGCGTAACATATGCCGAGCTCCCGCGCGAGCGCTGCTTCGGGCATACCTGTCATGCCAACAATATCGCAGCCCAAGGTTCTAAACATCTGTATCTCAGCCGGGGTCTCAAAGCGCGGTCCCTCAGTGCAGACATAGACCGCCCGGTCGTGTACTGTGCCTAAACTCTTAGACTTCTCTATTAGAACCCTACGTATCTCAGGGCAATATGGTTCAGTAAAATCAATATGTGTGACCGGGGGCTGATCGAAAAATGTTAGGTGGCGCTGCCTTGTGAAATCTATTAGGTCGTGTGGGACAACTAGGTCTCCCGGCTTAAAATTTAGGTTTATTGCTCCTACAGCGTTCGTCGCTATTATTCTTTCAACCCCAAGCCTGTATAGCGCGTATATGTTGGCTCTATAATTGATCCTGTGGGGTGGGACGTCATGCTTGTATCCGTGTCTGGGCAGGAATGCAACCCGTTTACCCTGAACCTCACATATGGAAAGCGTGTGAGAGAAACCGTAGGGTGTTCCAACATTAACCTTTTCAGAGCCAATGAACAGTTCCTCTAAACCAGATCCCCCTATAACCGCTATATTGATCTTCTCACTCCTATTTAAGTCTCTTATTGAGCTAACGTTCGCTTTCATCGCTTTTCTCCTTCACCCCCTCTTTAAAGAAGATCCTATACCGCTTGCTCAAAATGTGGGATACGGGGGCTGACACAGCAGCTATCATTATGCCAATAATTATCGACGCTATAAGATTATCTAAGGGCAGCGTTGGGTCGATCAGTATCTTTGCTATCTCATTAAAGATTTTCCAGGACCAAGCGCAGACCGCTATAAAAACGATTGTCCTCCAAAACCTAGGGTCCCGCTCAAGTAAATGACCGAGCGCTCTGCCGAAGAGTATTATGGATGCTCCTATAACGACTATAGTTGTTGAGGCTGAAATAACTATGCCAAGCACCCTCGGTATAATGCTAAGCCAAGCATTCGGATCTGTTGGGGGCGGGTTTGGTATGATGTCAGGATTGCTTAACACTTGAGATGTCGCCTGATATATGCCTACAATTATTAGAAGTATGCCAAAAACCAGCGACGAGATAAACACTAATCCATGAGGAGACGAAAATCTTGAAAGGGTAGCGGATAATTTCTTGTCTAACCCGTAGCCTTTGCCTATAAGGTAGCTGCCAACTATCACCAACCCTATAATCCAAGCCCATGTCCAGATATCATATTTTATGAATACTGCTAAGAAAGAGAGAGCTCCGAGCATCACGAGCAGAATTCCCGGTAGGCCGAGAAAGATCCGTGAGTACTTTGGCTCCTCAAGTATTTTTCTCAAGTATTTCGAGAAGAGCGCGGCTGTTGCCTCTATGGTTTCGCTATGCTTCACTATAACGCGCCTCACCGATGAGATCGGTATTCTTGATTGTATTAATGGAAGAATGTCTTCGTCCGAGAAGCCATCTGTGACGAGGATTAAGCTGCTTGGATTAAATTTTCTTAAAACCTCATTAAGCTCCGAGATAAGTTTCCTGTCGGAGGCTATCCCGCCAAGCTCGGAACCAGCTATCGTAGCAACTTGGCATAAAACACCTCCAGACTCACTCCGCTCTAGGTTATTGCATATTCTCACAGCCTCAAACATGGCGTTTGCGTCAGCCTCTTCGGGGTCGGCAAGCAGAAGTTTAAGCGCGGCATCAATGTTCTCTTTCTTGCCGATAATCGGCGTCTTAACACCAGCTTTTCTACCAACATCATTATCTCTATCGACGCAGACAATTAATATGCGCTCCTCACCTTCACTCTTAGAATTCTGCTCCATTTTACCTAGCATTACTCTTCTCCCGTAATACAAAAATAATATAATCACCCCTAGAGATAAGCTTTAACATACAATTAAATACTAAAAGGTTTGGCTGAAGAACGCTTACCCCTAAGATTCTCCTCCCTCCTCCTCAACCAAAATCTTAAACTCCTCAAAGGACACTTTTTCTCCACGCTTAATTTTATCCAATGCTTCTTTCTTTATCCTCTCTTTAATGGCAGCGATAGACTCACGCCTCTTCTTCTCTTCCTCTTCTCTAATGAGCTTCCTAATAACATGGATTTGGTTTAGTAAGTCCTTGTGTTTAAGGCGGAGCTTCGCTGCTTCACTCCTATTCTCCATAAATCTACTGTTAACCTCATTCAACCTGCTTTTCAGCTCATTAACCTCATTAAACAGTTTAATCATCATCTCATGAAACCTCTGGCTTTCCGCAACGCTCTCAGCGATTTTCTCTCTATAAAGGGCAATTTCATTTTTTATCTCTTCGAGACGATTTTTCAGATTCTTAGCCTCTTCCTCCATAGACTTAAGTCTGCGATAAAAATTCATTTGTCTCTCCAATGATTTAATCTTATCAATAATCTTTTGCTCTTCGCTAATAGGCATCGATGTCGTCTGAATCTTCCAGTCTAAGTCGGCGATCTCCTTAGCCAAGGTCTCCTCACTTTTAGGCGGCTTAAACCTCAAAAACTCTTTAATACTACGCTTTAACCTCTTCAGGGAATCAAGCTTCGCATCATACTCTCGTTTAAGCTCAGCTAAAGCAGCCTTAAAACTTTTAACCTCCTCATTTAAGCTGTCACGTCTACTCTTGTATTCCAGCGCCTTAGACTTGAGATCCCTTATCTTACCAATTAAATCCCTTTTCTCCTCAGCAAGCCTACGCGCATCAGCATTGCTTCTCTCCAGCTCAGCAAGTAAACCTAAAGTCTCCTGCTCCAAGCCCGCAAGCTTGCGCCTAAGATCCTCACCCAAAAGCGCTCCGCTCCAGCATTTCCCGAATAAGTGTATTAAGTTTAGGCTAAAAATTTATATATTGGATGGATTATCCATCCAATATATGGAAAATACTTTAGATAGACAATTGTTCTCAATAAAAAATCTGAGCTTAATCGTCCTGATGACTTCTGTTAGCTTGGCGTCAAATTACGCTATGATTTATATACCTAACGTTAAGTTTATGGATCTTTTCGTTTTTGTCAGCGGGTATTTGATGGGGCTTATTCCGGGCATTATGGTTGGTATTCTAATCTGGCTTGTTTACGGAACTTTAAATCCCCTGGGGTTCAACCTAATTATACTTGCTGCCACATGTTTGGGCGAAACCCTTTATGCTACAGCCGGCTGGCTCTCAGCAAAGTTTGAGTTATGCCCAAACGTTCGCTCCTTGATGGAGCTTGATAAAAAAGAACTTTGGTTAATAAACTTAAAGTTTGGCATTATTGGCTTTTTTGCAACCTTCTTTTACGATTTATTCACAAACATAGTTTCTGTCGTTATAGTTGGGTTACCGCCGCTCATGGCTATAATATCCGGTGCGCCCTTCGCGGCGGCTCATGAGATATCTAATTTCTTCTTCTTTTTCTTCGGGTGCAGCCCGCTTATTGTTGCGATCAAAAAATTATCGCTCATAGGGAGGTGAGGAAAGTATGGAGGAAAAAAGAAATGTATGGATGTGGGCTTCGCTCGGGCTTGTCTGTCTACTAATCATAGTATCCTATATTGCAGTATACTATTATACTGAGAGCGCACGCTATAAAAGTCTCTACGAAAGAGCTGCCGCCGACTTAAAGAAGATGACAATGAAGGTAAGCGTCTGCATTGATTATGGGAATGGAACAGTGATTTGGTATAACGGCACGTCTGTTCCAAGGGAAACTAATGTCTTGATGGCAACAAAAGTTATTGCTGAGGTTGAGGGCATGGAATACCCTGAAATGGGAACCTTCGTAACTAGCATAAACGGTGTTGGCGGCGACCCAAACCGATACTGGATATGGTACATATGGAGCCAGGAAAAAGGAGAATGGGAATGGGGGCCGGTCGCATCAGACAAATACATACTACGTGAAGGCGACGTCATAATGTGGAGGTACGAAAAATTCTAGAAGTTATGGAAGAGCGCAGTTCCCCTTAACAAGCTTTGAAGGGGAGACTATTGTTTGCATGGCATGATATTATAGTGGTTGCCCGTGTTGTTTATTTGGGTTTGTTTAGATATTTTTGAATATTATGGGTATCGTCGCCACGGGCTTCTCCCTCAGCGCCTGCTCATTTGTCGCAGGGTCATTGGGAGCTACATCAACGGGCACCACAAAGCCCGCCTCGAGGAACAGATGTATCCTCCCACCTCTGATGGCTACCACGCCGTCATTGAGGCGGGAGAAGAGGTTTAAGCAAGCTACGTAGTGTGGGT
>JAWBZG010000059.1:0-6898 GCA_038866525.1 Bathyarchaeia archaeon | reverse complement strand
AATAGCTGAGGTCTCCATTCCAAAAGGAAAAACACCCCCTCCAAGGCTGACGGAAGAAGTATTAAATGGCTTAGAGAAGATTGGCATCTTAGAAAAGAGGAATATTCTCTCCGCTAAGGTCTGGCTCAACAAGTATGGTTACCCAATATACACCATAGGCCACAGAAATACTAGAGAGATCATCCAAAACTGGCTGAAAGAAACAGGCATATATAGCCTAGGCAGATGGGGCGCATGGCACTACTGGAACATGGATAAAATATACGGAGATGTAATGAAGCTTGCGGATAAAATACCATTGCCCAAGTAGCCTCATAGATATTAAAATGAGCATAGCTGAGCCTCCAGATCTAAAAAATCCATGGAGTCCATGCCTTCAGCCATGCCCTTAATAATCCAACTCTTTGGCCCCGACGGCTCAGGCAAGAGTACACTAGCTAAGCTCTTTAGGAGCTACCTGTTTTCACAAGGCGTTTACGCTCATATTTCATGGTTTAGAGGCTCCCACCTTCTAGCCTCCATGCTCGCTAGATTTTTCTTGCGATTTGCTGCCTTTAAGGGGTCTAGCAATCCCTACTACGGAGTTACCATTCCTTCTAGGCTTAGATCCATATGGCTATTGATAGAGTTCTTTTCCATCCTACCGCACTACCTACTGCGCAAGTTTCTTTCCCTATCCCATCACGTGATCGGAGACCGAGGTGTTCTAGATTTCATAGTCTGGATAATCGTAACTCTGGATCACCCTAAATTCCTAACCAGCCTTCTAGGCAGGTTCCTCGTTAGATTAGCAACTAAGGATATATCCATACACATTACGGCCGATCCCACCGTACTGCGTAAACGCGCACCTAATACACCTCGCCCCTTCCTGCTTAAGGAAGAGGCCTGCTACAAAATCCTGGCCAAATACTACGCAAACCATATTATCGATACAACAGATAAGACACCCAAAGAGACCCTCGGTGAACTGCTGAGATATCTACGAGAACTTTAAATCGGATAAGCCGAGCTTAACAAAGTTTTACTAGGCTTCCTAAGAAGAGTGAGCTTTGAGAACCCATTAAGGTATGTATTATAAGGGAAAATACTTTAAGGTTTAACAGAAAAACATCAATACGGTGAGCCTATGGTCAAAACTACCATAGAAGTGGACGACGACCTCTGGAAGCGGTTTAGCATGCTCGTACTCCGCGAGAAGGGTGAAAGAAAGAAGAACCAAGTGATAGCCGAGCTAATAAAGGATTATGCTTGACGGCAAAACTTTAAACTATGAGCTCCTTGACCCATAAAACTACGCATCTCCACACATTCTAGGAAAATTACGGCCAATCCGGAGCTACCTCACCCTCCTCATCAACCGATTCGTCTACCAACAAATTAAAAAATGCCAGAAGAGGAGGGGCAGAAATATGTAAAATCCATTTGAACCGATTAAGAATTACCAGCTCACAAGTTATCCTTAAAAATTTTTAGGATGGGCTGGCTTTTTTAATCTGCCTTTAGAGTTCTCCCCCCTCCTAGCATACTATCTGCTAAATAGAAGGGAGAAATACGGTAGCTTTAAAGAGGTTGGAGTTTATCAAACGTTTACTTATCGAGCCGACGACTTCCCAATGAAGGGCAAGAAAGATTTCTGAAAACCTCAAAAGAACGGGTGACCTCAGAATTAAATACGTATTTCAACCTGCTACACGCTGCAACAACAATCCCATATAATGGAGCAATAATATTAACGAATAAAACCTACCGCGAAATAAAGGGAGCTAAAGCAGTAGACTCCTGCTTTGTAGAAAGATGCTCTATAACATCACTTACATATCGGCAGAGCACCTTCTACATGCTTAAATTTTCTTTATTAGGGAGAAAATTTTTAAATTTTTTTTCTCAGTAATTGTACTTATGCAGCCGCAGAGGATAGTGGACTACGTTTCCGAGTGGATGAGTAGAAGTCTCGCTGTGGGTGTGGAGAGGGAGCTGAAGGTTCCCTGGAGAAAAGACAAAATAATCTCCATCATAGGCCCTCGTAGGGCTGGGAAAACCTACTACTTTTATCAGCTTATAAGCCGAGACCGCATGGGCTCGCTTTATCTCAACTTTGAAGATACCAGGCTTTATGTGTGGAGTTTAGGAGCATTAGGGATTTAGTGAGAGTTTACGTTGAGGTTTCTGGGCGGGAGCCCACAAGCATATTCTTCGATGAGGTTCAGAACGTTCACGGCTGGGAACGGGCCTTAAGGGAGCTCCTAGACCTTGGGAGGTACAACATTTTCGCAACAGGGTCATCCTCTAAGCTTTTAAGTAGGGAAATAGCCACGCAGCTTAGAGGTAGAACCTTCTCGTATATGCTTTTGCCCTTCAGCTTCCGAGAGTATCTTAAAGCCAAAGACGTAGCTATCCAAGAGCCTTTAACGATGGATGCAGCTGCCAGAATAAAAGCCCATCTGAGGGACTACCTGGAGTATGGCGGCTTCCCAGAAGTTGTCTTCGAGGAAACTGAGAAGGAGAGGATCCTGAAGGAGTATTCTGAGATGATCCTTTTTCGGGACATCGTTGAAAGGCATAGCCTCAAAAACATAGGACTAGCAAGATTCCTACTTTCCTTCTTCCTCCAGAACTTTTCAAGAGAATTCAGCGTGAATAGGGTGATGAAATCCTCGGAGCTTAAAGGATTCGGCAAAAACACGCTCTACAGTTACATAGGTAAGGTTTGGGACTCAACAGCCATATTCTTCCTAAACAGGTACTCGCTTAAGGCATATCAAAGGGAAAGCTGGCCTAAAAAGGCTTATCTATGCGATACTGGCCTAGCGAAGGTTGCAAAATTCTCTGAAGACATAGGCAAACTCATGGAGAACGCTGTCTTCCTAGAGCTGATGAGGGCTACAAACGAGAGGCCTATACTTGAAATCTACTATTGGAAGCACAACCACAAGGAAGTTGACTTCATCCTAAAAGAAGGTGCCAGCATCAAGGAGCTGATACAGGTAACCTACGCCAGAGGAAGAGATGAAATCGATAAGAGGGAAACTAAATCACTCCTTGAAGCCTCTGAAAAAACAGGCTGCAACACCCTAACCATAATAACCTGGGACTACGGGGAAAAAACCGAAATAGAAAACAAAAAAATCAGCTTTATCCCCCTCTGGAAGTGGCTCCTAAAACACCAAAGTCCATAATAATCTGGCCTGAATCAGCACTATAGCGTGGATGTGGCGGTGCATTCAGCCGCCTACATAAACGTTGAAGAATCCCTAAGGAAGCCTACCCCAACCTTTGAAGGCGAACGATAATGTCAACATTTTACGTCCAGCCTTATAAACGCTTATATTTTTGTCTGTACATATTCTGCCTGATATGAAATGTCCGTCAAAATAACAGTCAGAATACAGAAGAATCTTAAGGAGCGCATGGACAAACTTACTCACGTTAACTGGAGTGAAATCATCAGGAGGGCTATTGAGGAAAAGGTCCGAGAGGAGGAGGTTAAACAAGCCTTAATGGTTATGGATGAGATTTCATCAAAAGCCAAACCAGAAAAGCCAACAGCCGAAATAATTAGGGAGTTTAGGGATAAGAGATGCCCTACAACCTAGTCCTAGACACCAGCGCAGTCGTCAAATGGTTCATTAGAGAGGACGAGTACGCTGAGATGCGTGAAATCAGAGACCTATTTATCCAGGGGAAATTAGAGATCTACATACCATCACTACTTTTCACGGAGTTCGCTAACGCCCTAAGATATACTAGTGGAATTACCACCGAGGATGTGGTCAAAGCTCTAAACGCCCTTAAAACCCTACACTTAAACGTTGTTAACGACTTAGATCTGCTACCCGAAGCTGTGGAGATAGCCTTCAACACAGACATAACAGTATATGACGCTATATATGTAACTCTCGCTAAAACCATGAAATCCAAGATCATAACTTACGATACCAAACTTCTAAGCGAATTCAGCAGTTTAGCAGTAAGAGCAAGCCAAATGCTTAAGGAGCTAACACACAGATAGACTACGAATTATCCTTTACTATAGTAACAGAGGATTCTTGGCAAAAGTGTACCTACCCCTCCCCATCACTTTAAATGCATACTCTCCCGCAAATCAAAATTCTTATATTTCTGTGTCACAATATGTGTTACATAAGTGAGCGCAATGTCGTCTACACTCACCATTCGCATTCCCAGAAAGCTTAAAGAGCAGATGCGCAAATTACCCGTCGAGTGGAGCGATGAGATTAGGCGCTTCATCGAGGGTAGGGTCAGGCAGCTTGAGCTCGCCGAGACCATTAGAAGCATCCGGGTTAATGCCGAGAGGAGGAGAGTTAGCGCGGATTCAGTGAACTTAATTAGGGAGGATAGGGAGCGCTAAGATGCAGCCCATAATCTTGGACTCTAACATTCTTGTAAAACTCATTGTAAATGAGCCGGGCTCAAGTGAAGTGAGAAATCATATAGAAGCGCTTTTAGAAGGCGGCTTCAACCTCTCAACCATTGATTTAGCCCTACCAGAGGCTTTAAACGCCCTATGGAAGCACGCTAAGCTGAGTGGGGCTTTAGATGAGAATGAGACTTTGAATGCCGCTGAGGACCTGATACAAATCTACAGTAGGCTGAATATAATTGAATCTAAAATGCTCTACAGGGAAGCCTTAGAGATGGCACTACACCTAAACATAACAGTTTACGATGCCCTATACATTGCCGCGGCCAGAAAATCAGGCGCCAAACTATACACCGCAGATAGAAAACTAAAGGACGCGGCATCCAGATATACAATCATACTTGAGCCCTAAAATATTGATCACTCTAATTTCTCCCATCACCCTCGCAACCTCTAATCCTCTCATCGCGGAAAAACCACATTATAAAAAATGAAACTTGAAATTTAATGCGAAAGACCCGAACTTTAAAGCGACAAACATAGATGTACTAAAAATTATAGCGAGAAAAAGAGAAATTATTAGATTACTTTATTATACCAAAAATTTAAATTTTGGTAAAATATGATATACCAATATGCTTAGAGAGGACGTTGAACGCTTTAACGAGTGGTGGTTTACGGGGAGTGTTAGGAGGGAGCTGGCTCCGCCCTTTAAGAGACATGTCTTTTCAGGGCTTTTAGAGACTTTTAAAGAGCGCCAAATCCTTCTGATAGTTGGGCCGAGGCGTGTAGGAAAAACAACCCTTATGTACCAGGCGATTGAGCAACTTCTCACTGAGGTGGATCCGCTTCATGTGCTCTACTACTCCTTTGACGAATCACCCGTCAATGTGAGGGATATCCTGGATTTCTATGAGCGGAGGGTTCTTGCCAAGCCCTTTGAGCAGGCTGACAGAGTATTCATATTCCTTGATGAGATCCAGTATGCATCCAATTGGCCGTCAACAGTTAAGCAGTTCTATGATCTCTACCCGAACATTAAATTCTTCATCTCAGGGTCATCTACACTCCTGCTATCTAGGGAGGCGGCTGAAAAACTTGCTGGAAGGTTCTTCACACTCAAAGTCAAACCCCTAACTTTCACCGAGTTCCTCCAGTTGAAAGGTGTAGCGGGCCGCATGGAACTATCGCCTAGGAGAGCCGAAGCCTACTTCCATGAATACCTCAAGAAGGCAGGCTTTCCAGAGATAGTCAACTGGGAAAGCGACCGCAGAATAGCCGAGTATATCAGAAACTCCGTTATAGACAGGGTTGTCTTAAGGGATATTCCAGCATTGTTTAGGACGCGGAACATGGTTCTCATGGAAAACATTGTGAGGATCATCCTGTCTAACCCTGGAAGCCTAATAAACATTAACGCCCTCTCCCAGAGCCTCGGCGAGAACAAAATAACCATATTAAACTACCTCAAGTACCTGGAGTTGTCAATGCTGATAAGGACGCTTTCAAACTTTAGGCCATCCCAACTGGCAGCCTCAAGAAAGCTGAAGAAATACTACCCAATATCCACGTCCCTAACGTTCGCCGTTCTTAACCAGGGCTTCAGGGCGAAAATAGGAAGCATGCTGGAAACATACGCCGTGAACGCCTTAGACGCTGAATACTACTACAGAAGCGCAGGCAAAGAAATCGACATAATCCTCAAAAACGATAAACCCCTCCCAATAGAGGTGAAGGAAAGCGTAAGCGACAGAGACATAGCCGACTTCTCAAAACTAATAAAGCGGATAAACCCCGAAAAGGGGGTAATAATATCCCTAAACCAAGAAACAAAGAAAAATAACATCGAAGTTATACCAGCATACGCCTTGGAACAGCAAATAAGCAGGCTAAAACAAAACTAACCACAATCACCACGACATAAAAGCCCATGATACAGCACCCTTGAATAAATGTGTTCACTCAGTCTTGTCGTGCGGAACTAGAATACAGCCTTCGTTAAATTTCACCCACCCGATTTTATGGCGACCCCAACTCCCCCTCCTATAGAGAAGATACAAACCCCCATTTTATCCCTAGCGCTTAAACCCGACATCTCATAAAAAATTAGGACGTGTGGCTTTAAATCAGTTCAAGATTCATATTTTCCGGACCGAAAATAAGTGGCTCTAGATACTGGTGCCCCATCTGCCCACCCAAACTCGCAGTAAATTGTTGGCTAGGTTTATAGGAAATTAGAGACAGCTGTTCCTAAACGACGCGCACTCTAGATAAAAAGGTATACATTAAGTAGAATTTGTATTACTAAAGTCTTAAATACCATACTTTCTAATCATAAGTTTGGTGAAAAATCCTTGGTGTATACTATTACCGAGAAGGGAACAGTTACCATTCC
Source organism: Bathyarchaeia archaeon (assembly GCA_038866525.1). Classification (GTDB taxonomy): domain Archaea; phylum Thermoproteota; class Bathyarchaeia; order Bathyarchaeales; family DTEX01; genus DTEX01. The sequence goes on along the minus strand of JAWBZG010000059.1, from coordinate 119 downwards.
AGCCGAGATTAGGAGGAAGTATAATCTGCGGAAGGGTTCCCGTGTTGAGTTTGTTGAAACCGATGAGGGGATCTTAATTATCCCCGTAGTTCCCTTGGAGGAGCTATATGGCGTAGACG
>JAWBZG010000058.1:0-7236 GCA_038866525.1 Bathyarchaeia archaeon | reverse complement strand
GTCTGCGAGGGGCATGTTAGGCTCGGCGATATCGTTGCGGTTTTCGGGCTTGGCGCTATAGGACTTATGACAGTCCAGATGGCTAAGCTTTCTGGAGCCATGCTAGTAATAGGCGTGGAGCCCATAGAAAGAAGGAAAGAATTAGCTAAGCGCTATGGAGCGGACGTAGTTATAGATCCAAGGGAATGCGACGCTGGCTTAGAGATTAGGAAGGCTACAGGCTGGAAGGGGGTGGACATATCTATAGAGACTAACGGATCTTATTCGGCGCTACACCAAGCAATTAGAGGAACAAGGTATGGTGGAACAATAGTGCCGGTCTCATGGTATCATGGTGAAGCAAAGGGACTGAATCTGGGCGAAGAATGGCACTTTAATAGGCAGGTGATGGTTTCAGGCGCACGGGTTGAAAGTGAACCCTACAGAGACTACCCGTTATGGAATAGGGAAAGGGTTTATGAAACCGTGGTAAGCTTGTTTAAGCGGAAGCTTTTAAGGATCGACGGCATGCTTACACCAATAGTTCACTTTAAAGATGTCGTTGAAGCCTACAGGATGATTGATGAGAGACCTGAGGAAACGATTAAATTAGGCGTCAGATATAATTAGAGATGAGGGTTTGAGAAGGTTCTCACAAATGTTTAGTCATGAAGCAATGCTATATGAAGCGCTCCAAGATAATAGGGTTAAATGTAACCTCTGCGCCCGCAGATGCATAATATCTGATGGCGGCGTGGGGTTCTGCGGGGTTAGGAAAAATGAGGGTGGAAAACTTTACACATTAAATTATGCAATAGCTTGCGCGGCTAATGTTGACCCTATAGGTAAGAAACCGCTGTCGCATTTCCATCCCGGAGCGCTCGTAATGTCAATAGCGACGGTCGGATGCAATTTCAGATGCCAGTTCTGCGATAACTGGAGCATAAGTCAGGAGAAAGATATTATTGGCAGGAGATTTCCACCTGAGGAAGTTGTTAAGGCTACTGTTGAGCACGGCTGTCATGGGATAAGCTACACTTATACTGAGCCGACAATTTTCTTCGAGTACGCTTATGATACGGCTGCCTTAGCGCATGAACGCGGCCTCTTCAATACGTTTGTTACAAATGGCTACATGACCCCTGAAGCCATTGAGGCGATTGCGCCGTACCTCGATGCTGCGACAGTTGACTTTAAGGGTGGAGGTGACCCGGAGTTCTACAGGAAGTTTTCTATGGTTCCCTCGGTTGAGCCTATCTTTGAAGCCCTTAAGGAGATGAAGAGAAGGGATATACATATTGAGGTTACGAACCTCGTTGTGCCGAAGATAGGTGATTCCATAGAGAGGGTAAGGGATTTGGCTTCATGGATTAGAGAGAATCTTGGCGAGGATACGCCGCTCCATCTGTTAAGGTTCCATCCAGACTATAAGCTGACAGACATACCGTCCACAGAGATAAGAACTCTTGAGAAAGCGTATGAGGCGGCTAAAGATGCTGGATTAAACTACGTTTACTTGGGGAATGTTCCCGGCCACAGGTATGAGAACACTTACTGCCCAAGCTGCCAAGAGCTTTTAATAAAGAGGTATGGCTTCGATATAGTTAGATGGAATTTAACCGCTGACATGAGGTGCCCTAAGTGTGGTAGACGGATAGCGATTAAAGGGAAATTCCATAGGTCCGGGTTAACGTTTCCATACTCAATAATATAGCTTTAGTCTTCAGTTGCAGCGGATTATCTGCCTAAAACTTAATTGAATCTGCGAGCTGAGCATGGATTATAGAGGGGATTTGGTTGGCGATGGGCATGAATGTTAGCGCCGTAGATGCTTGGAGGTTGAACGTGGGGGTTGGTCCGGCTGAGCATGGGTCTATGTGAACGGATACCTTTATCTCGCCCCCACCTTTAGGGATGAGTTTTGGAAAGTTAAGCCTGAGACCGGAACCATAGTGGAGAGATACGAGATGCCGGGTCACGTTTGGGGCGCACCATTAGTGGATATCTCGGGGATTTACGGCGCTTCAACTGGAGGATACGTGATAAAATTTAGGCAGGACGGGAGCGTTGTATGGAGAGTGAATACGGGTTTAGGTGACTTTATAGCTGAGGCGATCGTTGAGGCTTGGGCGAATGCCTAGCAGCAGTTTTAAAATAGATGGACTTAAATAGTCATAAGTCGTAAAATCTTCTTGATGGAGAAGCTTTACACTCTCAAGGAGGCTAAGAGGCTTCTGGGCGTTACAACTAGGACTTGGCAAAGACAAAGAGAAGATAAAACATCTCCACGGAAAAGAAGTCTATGCACTAATCATGGCAGAAGAATAACATCAAGCAATATAAACCTATATGAAACCCGAAACAGTTGCGTTAGAGGCGAATCAAGCGGAGGAAGAATTCTCTTGGATAGGGACTACACGTGGCTCGGAGGCTCACACCACGGGGGATACTCAAGAGGATGCTTGCTCGGCGTTAAGAGAAAGCCGATGTAGTTTGAGTTAATGGGGTTTTATTTTGCGCCTGAAAATCGATTTACATGTTCACACATCTTATTCAGATGGCTCCGGGACAATTAAAGATATTCTTAGGGTCGCTAAGAGTAGGGGTTTAGATGGCTTAGCTATAACTGACCACGAGGTTCTCAACGGATATTTTGAGGCTAAATCCTATGACAGCGGCCTAATAATCCTCCCCGGCTATGAGGTTTCTACAGACGCTGGGCACGTTTTAATTATAGGTTTAGAGGGGGAGCTTCCCCCCAACGCTGGATCAAGGCAGCTCATGCCTTACGATGAAATTATAGATTGGGTTAGGCTCCATGATGGGTTAACCATTTTAGCGCACCCAGCCATCGAGGTACTCAAGCTCGACAGGTGGATGCGACATAAGCCGGACGCCGTGGAGGTTTTGAATTCCCTATATCCACTCCACTACCTCGTCAAAAGAGGTTTAAGCGTATCTTTAAAGCTGGGCGTAGCCGGAGTCGGCGGAAGCGATGCCCATAACCCGCTAAATGTTGGTAACGCCTACACGATTTTAGATATCGAGGGTGAGCCGAGCGAGAGAAGCATCAAGGAAGCCGTTAGAAAGAATAGGGCTACCTACGGTGGCTCGCTGGCGCCCTTATCCACCAGGCTGAGGATGGGGTTCGATTACATATTGTCTAAAGCCGTCCATCGCATCGATGGTGGTGAGCGCTATGAGACATGGGTTTAACACTGAGCGTATCAAGATTGAGAGCCTCTCAGTCCGGTAGACCAGCCCTCCTCCAAACAGATTTTAGGGCTTCCCCCGTCACCTTCACGGCGTCTTCAGGCTTCATCCTGTTGACTTTTTCACTGAAGGGTTCAGGGGTCACTGGCCCCTCATACCCTATGTTTTTTAACGTTTTAAGGAAGCCTACTAGGTCGATTACGCCGGTTTCTCCTGGCAGGCACCTTACATTATCTATGAGCTTGTCTAGCGGCACGTTTGCGGGAGCATCGTTTATGTGGACATATATGATGTCTTTACCCTTAAGCTTCATGAGGTCTTCTATCGTCCCCCTAGAGACATACCAGTGCCAGCTGTCGAGGAGTACGCCCACGTTCTCGGCTTCCAGCGCCCTGCATAGGGGGAGTAAACCGTCCAAACTATGTATGAAAGTGTATCTATATCCTACTCTAAGCGACTCGGTTCCCACGAACTCCAGCCCAAGCGAGCATCCATTCTTATATAGAACTTTAACTATCGGTTTAAGCCTAGACACATGCCATTTAAAATTGTCCTCAAACGGTTTATCGTCTGAGAACGGTAGGATAAATGTGAGCGCCCTTGCGCATTCTATTTCGGCGGCTAAGGAGGCTAGGCGCTCCAACTTTTTTAGTTCCCTCTCAAAGGTTTCCTTGTCGCCGCGCCAGTCGAATGGGAGCCACCAGCCGCTTGGCTTTATCCCCTCCTCAGAAAACAGGTTCTTCACATAGCTCAGGGATTTCTCCTCGACAAGGTTGGAGACCTCTATTATATTTATTTCCACGCCTTGGAAATCTCCAATCTTAGCTAACTTTATGTTTTCCTGTAAACTTTTATGTATGCCTATCGCGTATGGGCTTAAACTCCTAAACATACTATCATGTTTCCCCCAAAGAACTTTTAAGCTTTGTCTATCTCCGCAAAACGCTCAATTAACCCGAATTCTTACTCCGCTATCAACGCTCTTAACTATGGCGTCTAGGGTTTTCAGCGCATAGTAGGCGTCTTCCGCGTCAGCGTGCGGGTGTGAGCCAGAGAGAATGCAGTGCGCGAAATGTTCAAGCTCCTCTACGTAACCTGGGCGGGAGACGCCCCTATAGTGGCTTCCATGCTCAAAGATTAGGGTTTGTATAGCGGTTGGATCAGTTGGCTCCATCCACCCCTTTCTGCTAGCGTATCTTAGCCTCTTAAACTGCTCCGCCTCAGCCCACCCCTCCGTCCCCTGAACCCCAACCCGCTCATAGAATATCGGCGAGCATCCGCCTAAAGTGAACGAGCCTATAGCCCCAGAATCGAATAGTAGGCTGGCTGATACCGCGAGCCTTTTACCCTCTACAGCTATACCCATAGCCTCAACCTCAATAACCCTTCCCCCAAGAAACTGGAGGCAGTCCATTGGGTGGATCGCTTGGTTAAGCATGAAACCCCATAGGAAGGGTTGCCCCCAAGCCCCCCTAGTGTCAGGCGCCAGGTATGTGGCTTCTAGGCGGAAAACATCGCCAAAATTCCCCCTTTCAGAGATCTTCTTGAGCGCCCTGTGGACTGGCATATGACGCCAATGGGTCCCAACCATGCAGATTTTTCCAGACGATTTCATCACCTCGTAAATTTTTCTCGCGCCATCCAGCGTCAGGGACGGTGGCTTCTCCATAAACACGTTTACCCCCCTCTTCAAACACGCTACCCCCAACTCTTCATGCATTTGGGGCGGGCCGACAATTATCACGCCGTCCGGAGCCTCCTTATCAATCATCTCCTCATAGTCCGTGTACCATCTTTTAGCGCCGAAGCGTCGCACAGCCTCCCTAGCCTTTTCCTCAATTAGATCGCAGGCAGCCACATACTCGATCTGCGGGATAAGCGCGGCGGCTGGCTGAAGGCTCTCCATCGAGTGGCGTCCACACCCTATGAAACATATGCGCACCCTATCTTTAACCATCAGGGTCACCGATGAGAAACATTTAACGTTTCCCCTTAAATGCCTTAAGCTAAAATGGCTCTAGGCATCTGCCTCGAATGCCTCTAATGCTAGTTTTTTCAGGTCCCTTCTCAGTATCAATTCTCAGTATCGATGGTGTTAGAGACGTTATCGCATTGCTTATTATAATTATGTTTGTTACGATCAGGGGGTATAGGCTCGCTTTAGCGATCTGTCGCGTAACCATCTCGCTATAAACTATTATGCTTAACGTTGCGTTCGCTAATCCCGTTCCACACATTAACGTCATAAACCTCCCATATTTGTAGAGCATAGTGTTTTGGGTTGAGAACTTAACCGCTAGGTTACGGAGCAGAAGGTTTGCCGCCATGATTACTGCGGCGTAAATGAATCCGGTTAAGTCGGGCACATAGATTAGACCTAAAGTTACGAAGAAGAGCGCTCTAACGAGAAATGTCAGCTCATCCTGGAAGCTTTTGATTTTCCCCATGAGGGTTTGCATGGATTTCGCATTCACATTTATGCCCAAATTCCTCATCATCATGAAGTTTCCAAGGGTTATTCCGAAAACTAATGCGGATAAGGGGCCGCTTCCACCCAGCATTTCCGTTCCAGCGTAACATAGGGCTAGCGCCGCTATCGTGAGCATGTAAGTATACTCCTGCCCTTTAATAACGCCTAGAATCTTTATCCAAGCGGCGCCAACTATAACTCCTAAAAACATGCCAACGGCGAATTTTGCGATGAGCGAGGATATTATTTCTTGGGGATTAATGAAGCCGCCGAAATATATATCCAGGAAAACCATTACCAAAATTATGTTAAGCGCGTCAGTAATGGTTGATTCTAGAGATAAAGTTGCCCTTACCTCCTCCGGCACCTTCATTCTCAACATTAGAGGTATAATCACGACTGAGCTTGTTCCAACAGCCATCGCTCCAAGTATTAACCCCTCAAGCCATTTTAAACCCATTATGAGGCAGCTCAGCAGCGGGATAAAAAGCACCGCTAAAATAACGTGCGTGAGGGCTAGTGTTGCCGACTTAAAGCTATACGAGAGAACAGAATGCGTCTCTAAGTTTAATCCTCCCTGAAAAAGGATTAGCATTAAAGCTAGGGCTGAAAAGACCGGTGCCGATGATAAAATATCTTCTGCTGAAAATAATTTTAGCATTGGACCGAGGATTATGCCGACAAGTATCAGGAATAATATGTCCGGAAAACCGGTCTTCTTGAAGATGAAGTCCGCTAAGAAGCCAACGGATATTATTATGCCAGCCGCCATAAAAATCATTTCGATATTAGCCATAAAGCCGCGGAGCCCCTTTAAAATAGGGTTGGAGATTCACCCTTTTATTTTTTAGTAAAAATTATTATGATCGTATAGTTGGCTATAATCGGTGGCTGGAGACGACTTAATGAGCTATGGCGCTAAGCAGTTAAGGTATGTGCTTAGCTGGCTTATTGCTGGGACTAGAGGCGGAAACATGAGGGCTAGGATAATCATGGCGCTAAAGGAATCCCCAATGAACGCCAATCAGTTGGCTAACCTGCTTGGAGTCGACTATCGGACCATAAGGCATCACTTAGAGATCCTCGAGAAGAATAAGATAATTGCTTCTGTAGGGGAAAAGTACGCCGTCACCTATTTTCTAACCCCGCTCATGGAGGATAACTACTCGGTATTTGAGGAGATTTGGAAGAAATCTGGAAAAAAGGAGAAAAGGGGGTTGAGGTAAAGTGGATAAGATGATGGGTGTCGGAGATAGAAAGGTTGCGCTCATAATCGCTGTTCTTGTAGCGGTAGCAGTCCTCGCAAGCATATTCAGCCTATATATCACCGAAGCCTCGCCAGAACGTCAGATTAGAAGGCGCTGGGGTCTAAGTGAAAGCCAGATAATTGAGATTAAACATTTGGCGGATAAATATCGGTGTGGAGAGATAAGCCGGGAAGAATTTGAATTAAGCATATTGTCAAGATTTAGGGATTGGGGGATTATTCCCCCGCCAAACATACCCATACCGGACATAGAGATTTTCTACACGGCTAAATCGGTCATTTCGACGGTTAACGCCGCGCTTGTAAT
>JAWBZG010000057.1:0-7639 GCA_038866525.1 Bathyarchaeia archaeon | reverse complement strand
TATTATCCGCGCCGTAGGCTACGCTGCTCTCATTTACGTCTATAGCCAACGTCTTCCCACCAGGTTCAGCAATCTCTACGGTCTTGCTGAAGACAACCTTCAAATAATGGCCATCGCGCCTTCTGACGAGCCATGCTTGCCCAACCTTCATACCCCTGAACTTCTCATGATATGTTCCATGAAGGATTCTGAACACTATTCTCCCAGCTTCCGTTGCAATGGAAGCTTCCCATTTATCGAGGTTTATGCTGAATAGGTGGTCGTCGAGCATTATAACGTCTTTCCTGAATAGCGGCTTCTCAGACCTAACTTTACTCCTCCTCTTCAGCTTCCTGAAGGATTAATGTTATGCTCCTTAATTGGTAGAATTAGGGTTGGAAACCTATGGACGGTTGCAGCGAGGATCGAGAAAAAATATTTGGAGAATGAGCGCTGAAAACTACGGCAAATAAACATTTTACCACCATTAAATGTTTCAGCAAAATTAATTACTCCCCTTCCCATCATTTATTTTTCACCGAGATGCCCCTAAAATGCTGGTTGGTGGAGCTAAATATTGACGTATCTAGTTGACTTATTCGAGAGAAAGAAGAGGGTTCAAGTAGATTTAGAGGATGATTTAAGTTCTGAATCTAAGAGGGCTGCCCGTGGAGACCCCCATTCTAGGAGGGCGCCTAGACCCTGCGGCATGACCATACATACTGGTGTTGGCTGCAGCTACCTATGCGCTTACTGCTACATATATGACATGGGTTTTCCAGCTATACCTAAACCATATCCTTTAGAGCCCAAGGAGCTCGTTTACTCCCTCTCATTAAACCCATACGTAGTCCCTGAGAGGACTTTGGCTGCGTACGGTTCTGTGACGGAGCCCCTTCTACCTGAAACATCCGATAGGGCGATCGGATATATGAGGGAGGTTTGGAGGTGGCTGAAAATGCCTACGCAATTATCGACGAAATCCATTTTAACAAATGAGATTGTTTCTGAGATCCTTGCGGGCGACCCAAACGCTAATGTGCTCATAACCGTCGTCACGCTCTCTAATAGGGGGTTGGAGCCTAAGGCTCCAGACCCATTAAAAAGGATTGAGGGAGCCGGGGAAGCCTTAAAGAGGGGTTTAAAAGCATCTCTATTCATTAGACCAATAATCCCTGGAGTAACTGATAGAGAGGCTGATAAAATACTTGCTTCCGCCGCCGACAAAGGCATAGAGACGGTTGTTCTCGGATCCCTGAGAGTTACCGAGAGGATTATTCGAAAACTGGAGAGGCGTGGGGTTAAAAGGGAGGAGATTGAGAGGAGGCTAGTTAAACCGCTTAAAGGAAACGAGCAGATTGAGGTGAAATCTTCGGACTTAAAGGATAAGATTAGGAGGATGGCGGAGAGCCTTGGATTAAAAGTTTTCAGGGCTGCATGCGAAGCAAACAACTATCACCATGGAAGATACTGCGCAATGTGCCACCTAGGGCCCTGCAACACTGATGTGAAGCCGGAGGCTTTAGAGGAGAGCGCTGTTAGAGACCTCTTAGAGTATCTGGGCGTACCGTACTCTGACGTGGATGTGGGCGATGAAATAGTGGTGTATTTAAGGAGGCGTGTGGATGATGGCGTAAGGAATCTTATAAGCACCGCAACATATCGTAGGATAGTGTTCGTTAAGCCACGGTGATCCCGAATAAAAATTTATGACCCTGTTAAGAGCAAGTCTCCGCTAATCTTCAATTTTAATGGGATATTTTCCATATCTCCTCCAAATACTTGTTACTGCCAATAAGGCGTTTTCCCGATGAGTTGGCGGTATATCTTCCGTGATCGACAGCATGAAGCTGTCGCCGGGGGCAGCTTCCTTCAAGATGCCTACAATATATTTTCGAATTACGTGGGGTCCTTCTAGGAAGATTGACTCCGGAATATTTAGGCTTACGATTTTTCCCTTCCACGCTTCCCTCGCCTCCCTCAGCGTTAAGTCGCCTATCGGTGGAGGTGTAAACGCTTCAACAGCATCGAGATCCGTTTTCGCAATCAAGTCTTTTAAAACCCTAAGCTTCCCATCCATATGGTTCTCCAAAATCTTATCATGTTTGCGTAGAAGCCTATGCTGCCTACTGTAAAATGGCATAACGTATTTTTCGTATAGCTTCGGGCTCACTATAACGCTATTTATGTTATCTGTACCGTTCACTATTTCAGCGGGGGATTCCGCTATTATCCGGTAGCGTTCATCAGCCCTCTTCTCCAAAACCCTCAGAAGCCTCTCAAACTCCTTAGGATACTTGTAGAGCGCTATAGCGAACATCTCGTAGCCCATAAGCTCAATTTGGAGCTCTTGAATCGGTGAGCGACCAGCCCAAACGAAAACTACACCATCTCTGCCCAGATTACGCTCGGCATCTAAGAAAGCCTTGTAATCTGGAATATACCTTGTATCTTCAGCTATAAATTCAATAACTTCAAAATCCGCTAAACCTTTAATCGGGTATTCTATAGTCCAAGATGCTCCAGCGCCTTCCTGTAATCCAACTCTCTGCTTCATTGAAACGCTACCAACCGGCGTATGAAAACTCGTGTATACAATGTTGCCTATGCTCCTCGTCTCAACGCGGACATGGGGCATCTCAACCCTCCAAACCGGGGCCGAGACCTTCAAGCCTAAACCCATATTCCTAAGCCTACGCTCAAAATAACCCCTGGGAAGCAACCCATCATAAATCAGCCAAGGGACCTTCTCAGGCTCCCCGCCGCGGTAAACGGTCATCACCATATCCCTTATATTCAAACTGGCTCCTCCGCTACCCTTTAAAGGAGAACTCGATCTGCCAACTAAACTCCTAGTATTCTTCAAATATTAAAGTAATTCTCCTCGCGGAGCCATGCAGTGTGATAGTCCTCTAACGCTAACGTCTTCGCTGATTAAGCGTATTTCCTACACTTGTAGCAGTACCATCTCTGATATTGTGGTATCCATGTGAGCGGACCTTTACAAGTTGGGCAAGCTGGCGCCTGAGACTGCGGCATCTGTTGCTGCTGCGGTATCTGCGTCTCTAAAACCTGCGTTGGGCGCTGTTTTAGGAGGACGAAGTCTCCCACGGATTGCACTTCCTCCCACGGCACCTCCTTTGTCGAGCCGTCTTTTCCCTCAACGTATAGTGATATGCCCAGTCTTCCAACGGTGAAGCTTATGTCTCTAACAGTTCCCACGAGGTAGCCGTCCCCATCTATAACCTGCATACCGATTAGACGCTCCCTCGTTACGCTTCTCTCCCTAGCCTGCGCCATAATAATCTCTCCAATCATCCTCAACTAATATTCTTGAAGCACATTTAATTTAAGTTTTATTAAAAGCGATAGGTTAATAAGGCTTAAGCGCCATAAAAACAGGTATGTCGAAATCAGTAGAATCTATATCTAAGGGCTTAGATACCTCGATGAAGAACCCGATGCTGCTAGCTCCTTTCGCAATCCCAATTATTATTCAATGCGTTTTCTCCGCGCTCGCCTACTTATTTCCCCTACAATACTACTTTATCACCGTGCCAAACCCATTTATACTCATGTTCGGTTCTCTCATCGCCGCGATCGTAGGCTTCATAGCTGCCTGCATGCTCATAGACATGGTTAATGACGCTATTAGCGGTCAGCCAATAAACTTAGGCAAGAGCCTGAATCTTATAATTGGTAAAATTGGCACATTAATAGTTACGGCTATAATTGCAGCCCTATGTAGCCTAACAGTGATATTGCTTCCAGTAGCCATATTTATGATCGTTATAGCTGTGATCGAGGGGGTGGAGGCTATTGAGAGCGTGAAGAGAGCATTTAATTTCGTGCTAAACAATATAGGTGAAGTCATAATCTTCATTATTCTTGTAATAGTTGTAGGCGCATTATTCTCATACGGCTTCTCATTAATTCCAATAATCGGACCATATATAGGGGCAGTAGCGAGCTGGCTGCTGAACGCCATATTCACCGCTTCAGCAGTATACTTCTACATCTCATTAAGACCCCCTCCGCCGCCTCCGCCCCCACCCCCTCCGCCTCCACCGCCGGAGTAATCGTGCAAAAGTGAAAGTGAAGCGGATACTTAGCGCTTAATTTAAGGCATTTCCAGCAAAGCACTTGTATGAAGAGCAAATCCGCGCAAATATGGTTATAGGCTATTTTAGGCGCAAATATTTTAAGTTTTAACCTTTTCAATTTTAGAGTTGTAGAGATGTTGGAGAGGTCATAATGTCGTTTTTAAAGAAGCTAGCCGAGAAGGTTACGCCGCCAAAAGTCAGCTTGAAGTTAAATCTTAGTGAGAGCGTCTTTTTTCTCGGCGGAGATATTAAAGGAGAGCTGCTTTTATCCTCAGATGAGGATTTCTACGCCGAAGACGTAAGGTGTGAGGTGCAGTGTGTTGAGTCGGCTAAAGTTCAGAAACGATTCTACGATCAAGCCTTAAAGAGGGAGGTTGTTAGGGAGGTTTGGGAGTCCGCGACACTGTACTCCGCAAAACCAAGCCTCAGCGGACCAATACATATCTCAAGGGGCTTTTCAGGCAGTTTCCCCTTCACCATCCCAATCCCAGTAACCATGAAACCGACCTCAAAAGGGATAGATAGAAGAGTTACATGGACGATTAAGGGCGTCGTAGCGGTCGCTGGTAGACCAGATGCCGTAAGCCCGACGCTAGAAATCCAAGTCGCCCAACCGGCAGCCGCACCTGTTGTAAAGGAGAGGGAGGTTATCCGCGAAGTAGTTATGGTTCCATGCAAATACTGCGGAACCCTATTCCCGCAAACGGAAATAGTGTGCCCCCACTGCGGCGCTAGAAGAACAGCTTAGGCTACTTCTCCCAGACTTTGCGAATAGAGATCTGGGGACTCACGACGCTGGCGCCCAAAACTATCTGTCGGATTACTTTCGTTATGGTTTGTGCTATATTAAGCCATCTTTTCCCCGCAGTTTTGGCAGAACTTTGCCCCCGGCTGGACCTCGCTCCCACACTTCGGGCATCTAATTGAAGATTGTAGTGGTGACCCGCAATTTGTGCAGAATTTTGCCCCAGCCGGGTTCGCCGCTCCGCACTTCGGGCATATTAGACTGGCTGTAGCCGCTTGTAAAGGTGCACCGCAATTGCTGCAGAACTTTGCCGTTGACGGATTTTGGAAGCCGCATTTTGGACATAATATGAGTTGCTGTGCTGGTGCAGCTGGGGCTGCCGGAGCAGGCTGTTGGAGTAATGGCGGAATCACCACCACGCCTGCGCCTACGGCTGCGCCGGGGCTCTTCGATAGGCTTTCAGCGGTCTTCTGAACGGTCTGCATCCTCAGAACCTCGCTGGCTGAAACCCCTGTCCTAAGGAAGAATATTCTGTCTCTCCATTCAGGCGTCGTATCAATCCCCTCAAACTTCACGTCGATTAGCTCCAGCCCTATCCTCTTAAAGGCGTCGTAGAGGGCGTTCTTCGCTAGGAAGCTGGTTTCATCAAGTTTCCCGTAAACTTCAACAAGCGAGTATTGGCTTAATGTATCAATTAATCTCTCGTTGAAATATCCTCTTAGAAAATCTTGGAGGCTGCTTGTCGTGTATGCTCCCTGCCCGCCGACAACCTCGTTAACAAATAGATTTGGCTCCTCAATCCTAAACCAGAAGCTGCCATAGAACTTTAGGGGAGCTAGCTCCTTGGTTTGACCTTGGGCGCCGAATCTTCCCTGAAACTGCTTTAATGAGACGAATATTACGGTAGCCCTGAACGGGACCTTATCGTAGCCTGCTAAAACCGATAGCACTTTTGTGAGTAGGGGTAGGTTTGCTGTTGTTAAAACATGCCTACCAGCCCTGAAGGCATCGTAGGCTTTTCCATCCCTAAAGAAGACGGCGGCTTCGTATTCATGAACCACTAAGATATCTCCCCACGCAATATCTTCCCTCGGGTACCTCCAAACTATGTCGCCTTCCCCTGCCCCAACCCACTCAATAACTTTTGGCATCTTAAACACCTCTAGCCGATCAAGCCTCTAAATATCTCCACCCTTCTATCAATTAATCTATCCATCTCCTCAATCATCGACATTAAGTCGTTTAAACCCCGTTCCCACTCATCTCCGCCGGGGGTCGTTTTAAAAAGCGCATCAACGCCCACCCTTAGAGACTCCGCCTTCTCTATAAGTTCTAGGTCGAGTTGAAGGACGGCGTCAAGCCTATCCTCCCTAACCCTAATTGAATCAAACATGCCAGCATAGCCGGCTACAGCCTTGTCTAAGCGCTGTATCACCCTATCCAGCCGAGACATTAAGCTATCAAGCATCCACACATCCCCGCTTGAAAGCTTCTGTAGGAGAGCTGGGTTTGCTAGCTTTCTCCTCAAGACATCTTTTGCAGCCCTAAGCTTATTGACGGACTCCATCCTCACAAGCCTATCGCTTTCCCTACGTATCTCCTTCTCCTTGTATCCCCGATACCCGGGAACATAGCTAACTATTTTCTCCATTAAACCCATCTCCCCACGAACCTTCTCTAACTTCTCCAACCTCTTCTCTTCACCCATCACCTTCTCCTCCAATATTCAAGTAAGCCTACTGCTGCAAGAAAGATGAGTAATAAACCAAGCAAAACCACTACATTTATAAGCCTATAAAGGGCGAGGGAGCCTCCCACAACAGACATTATTAGTCCCCAACTCAAATAATATAGGCGGTCCCTCCGCAATTTTAAAGCGTAAATGAGCGTATAAATCCCAAGAGGGCTAAAGATAAACGCCATCAAATTTAATGGATCAAATGCTAGAAAACCCGCACCATAAATTATCGCCGCCACGCCAAAAGAGATGGCGAAAACGAAAAGCACACCTACGCTATAGCTGGATTTATCAGATTTTACAAATCTTCCCAATTAAATTACCTTCAATGATTAAAGATCCACTAGGTTATATGTACTATTTCAAATATAAGTCTTCTCAAAAAACTCTCTAAGTTTGAGGAGAATAGAGGAGAAGAGTTTTACATGATATACATCGCATACGCTACCTTCATATAATAAATAGGGGAAGAGTCCTAGGAGAGGGTAGGCCCAAGATGATTGGGAAGATACTTATCACAATAGATATCAGGATAACTATCTCTGGAGCTAAATCTCCACCTTAAATTTAAGCCTTACCTGCTCTTTTTTAGATATCTTAATTAAGGTTTAAGTACTATTATTTATTTCGACTGGTGGTGATGTTTTGGAGCGGCGTAGGTATGGTAAAACGAACGTTGAGCTCTCAGTCGTCGGTTTCGGCGGGATCCTCGTTATGAATGAAAGTCAGGAATCGGCTAACCGGATAGTTTCCGAAGCTATTGAGAGGGGAATAAACTACTTTGACGTGGCTCCGAGCTATGGTGATGCGGAGGAGCGCCTGGGGCCCGCTCTCAAGCCATACCGCAGCTCGGTTTTCCTGGCATGTAAAACCGCTAAACGCACCAGGAAGGAGGCTTGGGAGGAGCTCCATCAGTCTCTTAAGCGGCTATGCACAGACCACTTTGACCTATATCAGCTGCATGGGGTCACAACGCTCGAGGAAGTTGACCAAATATTTAGTGAGGGTGGAGCGATCGAAGCTCTAATAGAGGCTAGGGAACAGGGATTAACTAAATATTTGGGCTTCTCAGCC
>JAWBZG010000056.1:0-7816 GCA_038866525.1 Bathyarchaeia archaeon | reverse complement strand
CTCAGTGTGAGCGAAGCATGCGGCAACGCGTTGAACCAAGGTCGAATGGAGGGAGTTGTCTTAGAGTCTAGGCGTGAGTACTCTTTAATCGATTTAAGCTGCGATCTTAAATATGGTATACCGGTTAACGTGGGCGAAAGGGTTGGGCTTATAGATGGGGGCATACCGCATTACGGTTTCTTCGGAGTGCACATAAACTCTACGCCCAAGCTCGGTGAGGAAGTAAAGCTTTTAGGTGAGACGATAGGCTCAATAAAATCGATCTTTAACGGCATGTGTTTAGCCGAAGCCCACAACGTGAAATTCGGTCTCAACGGTAGACTAATCAGGTTATCGCTCTACCTTTTCCCATCAAAGCCAATAGTTAAGGTTATTCCAGAGAAGCTTGGAGAAATATCCCTTGAGAAAAATACGTGGGTTAAATTGAGCGTACGGCGAAACGTTTAACGGAAAACACTTTTAAGAGCTAAGTAAAATCATTATTGGAGTTAAAGTTTAGTGGGATTCTGCTTGAAGCCGGAGCCGTTAATTAGGCGCGAGAGCGAAGTGCCCTTTAGCCCCAACACACCATTCCCAACAAAAATACTTCTATCTAAGCTCGATGCTGCCGCAGCCAGCGTTAGGCTGAGCATGCTGGGTAAGGGCGATAAGATTGGCATGCATAGCCATGATGAGAATGATCAAATAGAATACTGTTTAAGGGTAAAGCCATAATGTTCATTGAGGGGCTAGGTGAAAAAGAAATAAGCGAGGGAACATTTACCTACGTGCCTAGAGGCGTAAAGCACAGTTTAATTGAAGTCGTTGAGACTATAACTATCTTAACCGTCTTCGTGCCGCCACTCTTCTAGAAGCCCCAATCAAAAAACTCAGGACTTAGCTGTCGAGGCTTTTTCTCTACCAGCCCTCTCCTCCTGACCATAATAGGCTGTCCACTTAAGTTTACGGGAGTCACGACCCAAATATAGATGATTCTTCCTACATTTGCTTGAGCAGAACCATAGTATAGTGCCATCATTATTAACGTACATTATTCCTGTACCAGGGTTAAATTCATGCCCGCAAAATGAGCATCTTCTGGGTCTAGGCATCACCGCTCAACCTTCCCTAAAGAGCCACCCCTAAGCGTAGAATCTCACTTTATTTTCCTAGCCTCCCTCTCTGTCTCCCTCAGCATCAGTATGTCGCCCAGCCTCACAGGTCCCTTAACGTTTCTCGTAATTATCCTCCCTTTATCAGGCCCCTCAAGTATACGGACCCTCACCTGCTCTATTTCGCCGGTCACACCTGTGCGGCCAATTATCTGTATTACTTCAGCCGGTGTTGGAGCCTCTTCTCCGGATTCCTCCGCTTCCTCCCGCTTTGCCGCTTTCCGACTCAATTAGATTTAGCCTCCCCTAATCTTCTGAACACGGTTTATTATCTCCTTAATTAAGTCGCTTGCCTCTCCAGGCTCGATCACGCAGACTGAAGCGGCTGCAACCTCTATTCCGGCAGCCGACCCAAGCTTAGATTTGCTCGGAACATACACATATGGTATCTTCCGCTCATCGCATAGCAGCGGAAGGTGGGCTACGACTTCCGGTGGATCGACATCTTCAGCTATCACGACGAGCTTCGCTAATCCTCTTTCAACAGCCTTAGTTGTCTCATTTGTCCCCCTCTTAACTTTACCAGTCCTACTAGATATTTGCACAGCTTCGTAAACCGCGTTCGCCAGCTCGCTCGGGACATCAAACTTAACGTAGAACGGTTTCGGCATACGTACTCAACCTCATCAACTTTTTTTCGGTTTCATATAGTCTTTAAACCTAAAAACTATGAGTTTCTCCCTATATACGTTGCGGTTAAACTTTAATAGGAAGCCATGCATAACGGCGCTTTTCTCCCGTGTCAAGTAAAGTCGGGAAACTGATCTTCAACGGATGGTATAACGTATGGTCCCTCCGGTATAGCGATTATCTTCGCCTCCCTTCCAGCAATCCTATATGCTTCCTCGATAGCCTCATCGGGGCTTGAGGAGGGGATCATATGCATCTCCTCAATGACGCTATGCTTAACATTTTTCGTTACAACTATAACCCTAGCGTTCTTCAGTATTCTAGCCAATATCTGCGCCTCCCACTGATCCTTAATAGGCTCCTCACGCCTAATCCTCTCTAAAACATCGTCTGGCGTCTTAGACTCAGCCATAAGCCTATAGAACTCTTCATGCCCCCTACCTACGCCATCAACGCATTCAGCAAAAATCACTATGACCCCATTCCTCCTGACGATCAGATCCCCCGTAGCCATACCCTTAACAGCCTGATACAGGTCTCTGTCAAGGGGATAACCCCCATTACTCGTCACAACAATATCTGCCTTAATAGGTGACTTAACCTTAACATGCCTATCTAGGAAGCGTACACCCTCCGCGTGGGCTTTAAAAACGTCGCCTGCGAAGGCTCCTACAACCCTATGCCTCTTATCGATAACGACGTTAACGAGATACATCTGCCTTCGAATCATCCTCGCGGCCTCAACCATATCCTCATGTATGGGGTTGCCTTCAAGGACGCCGTAGCGTGCAAGCGGGTGCATTATCATCTTGAAGCCATGGTTGCTGAATATAGCCTCCTTGCTAGCTACGCCCGGTAATATTGCTTTTCTTCCACCACTGTAGCCAGCGAAGAAGTGCGGCTCAATGAGCCCTGTGAGTATTACAAGGTCTGAGTTGATTACATGGCGATTGACGGACAGCCTCGTTCCAAAAGATGTTTCACCAATATAGATGAGGCTGCTCTCGCTCTCGGCATCATGATCTATTATATCTATACCCTCCACGACATCTCCGCCGAGAAACTCTAGAACCATCTCTCTTGGAGCGGGTTTATGAAGACCATAGGCCACCAGAATCCTTATCCTATCTTGTTTCACGCCAGCGCTTTTAAGGGATTTGATTATCGGTGAGAGTAGAACCCTGTTCGGCGTAGCCCTCGTGTAATCGCTTACAACAATACATATGCTCCGCTTACCCGTAGACAATTCCGCTAGCCGCCCGCACCCTATAGGGTTATTCAGCGCATCCTGGACGATCTTGATTTCGTCAACGTCGACGTTAAAATCTCTGGACTGTAATATGGCTGAAACGCTTTCATCTGGCAGATTTAAATCAACAACGGTTTTCCCATACGGTATGGAGATGATCATTGTGGAAAACTACTCACAGCGATTATAGATGCCCGCGGACCTACGTCTTCAAGAGGATTTCATAGCTAATAGGCTCTTGATGACGTCAGCTATTATGTCAGCTACCTTAGCAAATGTCTTCGCATTCGTCCTTATCGAGAAGTCGAAGTCCTCTGAGGAGACCTCATCCTTATTAAAGAACCTTTTAACAATGCCGTTCCGATCTCTATCGCTCCTCTCAACGTCCTCACGCGCCTCGTCTAAGGGTATTCCGCGCCTGCTGGCTACGTGCCTAACCCTCTCCTCGAACGAGGCGTTCAGGAATATCTTTATTACGTCTTTCCTATCAAGTAGGAAGAACGCGGATCTCCCCTCAATGATTACGTTATCCCTCTGCTGCAGAATCTCCTCAAGCTTACTCTTTATAATGATATCTACATCGACCTCACCGGATCTGCTCAGCGACTCAAAATCCTTTATCATTGTGAGTATCCTGCTCGTGTTTAAAACCTCAAGCCCAAATTTCCCGGCAAGTATCTCAGCTACCTCAGTACATCCTGAACCAAGATAACCACATATTGCTATCTTCATCGCTTAACCCTCTCATGGGAGCATTCAAAATATATTGGGCGGGCAGTGTTAATAAGCTTTAATCCTCACGGCGCTTACAGCGGTTCTATCTGTGGGCGAAGAAGACTATCACCTTTTCATCTATACTGTCAACCCTAACGAAGCCGAAGCGCTCAAATTGAACAACCTTATCCACTGAAACCGTTCTAAAGGAATTTTCAACAAGACCGCTTACTATGGAGTTGTCAGGCATGAAGACGTCGCATGGTATCCCGCTTCCTTCCGGAATCCAATGGATTAGCGGCGCGCTAACCTTCTTAGCGTCGTAATATGACTCGCTGTGAAACGAGGCGTCTATACGGTCTTTGCCAGCATACTCTATTTTCACGTTGAAGAGCTCCATTAATCGCACAACGCCGCCAGCCTTCATCTTCTCAGCGTCCTGGCGGGACACTAGAAATCTGAGGGTTCCCCCATAAGGCTTCATGTGGAATATTCTATAACCCCTTTCAGGGTGATCCGGATGTAGCGGTATGCGCGCCGTAAACTCCCCCATAACTCCCTTAACCAGCAGCTCCAACGGATCCCACACAAAGAAGTATCTGTCAGCTATTGGGTCAACTATCTTCCTATTGTAGGCGTATAAATTATCCCAGCTTATAGTTATGTCGGCTGGTCTAGGCCCTATATCAATTATAAGTCTCCTTATGGCTTCGGGCATTATCCCCCTGCGCTTAAGCGCTAGAAAGGTTGCTAATCTGGGATCATCCCAACCCGTGTAAAGACCTTCCTTAACGCCCCTAACTATATTAGACTTGCTCAGCGAGGCGCCTTCAATTTTAAGTCTCCCGTAGTGTATCGCTTCAGGGTAATCCCAGCCGAAATACTCATATAGATACTTTTGTCTCTCCTGGTTTGTTAAATGCTCTTTCCCGCGTATAATATGCGTTATCCCCATTAAGTGGTCGTCTATCCCACAAGCAAAATTATATAGGGGCCAGACGCGGTACTTTGACCCAACCCTCGGATGAGGGTGCTTCCTCGTATCTATTATCCTGAAGGCCGGCCAATCCCTGACGGCGGGGTTTGGGTGGCTTAAATCTGTTTTTATGCGCATAACCGCTTCCCCTTCAGCGTATACCCCGCTCAACATGTTTTCCCAGCGGCGCATATTCTCCTCCGGCGTTAGCCCCCTGCACGCGCACGGCTCGCAAGCCATAACTCTGCTGTGGAATTCTTCAGGTTTACATGTGCATATGTATGCGTAGCCGTCTTTAAGCAGCTTTTCCGCGTACTCGTAATATATCTCTATCCTATCGCTTTGAATGTACTCCTCGTCAGGAATACAGCCCAACCACTCTAAATCCTTCCTAATTAAATCCATGAACTGCAAAGAGGATCTTTTAAGCCTTGGATCAGTATCTTCAAACCTCAGTATAAAGCGCCCATTATACATACGCGCATACTCATGGCAAAGTATTATCGCCCTAGCTGAACCAAGATGGAGAACACAGTCAGGGTTAGGCGCAAACCGGGTTACAACGCGCCCATATTTCTCAACATTAGGTAATGGTGGGAGAGTTTTCTCAGCGCCTTTTTCTCTTGCGCGCTCCGCCGCTAGGGCTTCAGGCCACAGTTTCTCCAGCATCTTCCTCTGCTCTTCAAGAGACATACTGTTGACTTCCTGAACCACTTCGTCCACTAAAGCCAGAATCTCTTTAGCCATACTCCTGAGCTCAGGTTTTTCGCCGAAAAGTTTGCCTAGAACCGGCTTACTCTGCGCCTTCCCACTATATGAGACAGCGTTCAGTAAGGCCAGCTTCCTTATAATCTCCTTAATCGCGTTTAAATCTATCGTTTGAGAGTTCAACGGGACAGATCCACGGCTCCGTCTAAACTAAATCTTTCTCTGGATAAGATACTCTGCCAGCATCTTAACCTTTTCCTTTGCTTTAGACTCCGGCATAAGGTTTTCTACAGCTCTCCAGCCCTCCTCAACAATTTTTGACGCGATCTGCTTAGCGTACTCGACGGCACCGTACTTCTTAATTATCTCGATAGCTTTCTTTTTTAGGGCTTCGTCTCGCGTATGCATTCTAAGTATTCTCAGCAGCTCATTCCTATCTTTACTGTCAGCCTTCTTTAAGGCGTGTAATACCATCAGCGTTATCTTGCCCTCAGTTATATCCATACCTAAACCACCCTTCCCCTTAGCGAACTCCTCCCCAACAATGTCCAAAATATCGTCCTGGATTTGGAAGGATACCCCTATTGACTCCGCGAAAAACCCAATTTTTTCGACAACCTCATCGCTTGCATCAGCTAAAACCGCAGCCATTTTAGCAGCCATCCTGGCGAGCGTGCCAGTCTTGTAGGCGCACATCTGCAGATAATGCTCTTCAGTAAGGTTCTCCACTTGAACTAAACCTCTATGCCAAGCTATATCGATCGCTTGACCAAGGCTGAGGTTAGCCATCTCATGCACATATATTTGGTACATTTTCCTAGCCTTTTCAGCTGGCATTTTATCCCTTTTCTCGCTCAAAACTATCATAGGTAGGAAGTACATTGCCTGCGAGAGGTTTATGGCAATGTCAAGCCCAAAAATCCTATATGTGCACGGCTTACCCCTCCTCATTTCGGACGAATCCTCAATATCGTCCGCTATGAGAGTGCCGTTATGTATAACCTCCGGTATTATCGCAAAGTCCAACGCATCTTCCATGTCGCTTCCGCCTAAAGCCTCATATATGAGCAGAAATAGGGCGGGTCGCCAGCGTTTACCACCCCTGTCGAGGAAATCCCATAGGGGCACGCTCACAGACTTATTTAACGCTTCAAAGTCTAGCCGATATCTAGGCGGAATAATCTTAAAGACCAAAGATTTCTCAGAAAGAACGCGCGGCAGATACTTTTCGATCCGCTCATCTATGAGTTTAGCGTTCTCTTCAAGGAAAACCTCTATATCTGTTTTGGGCATATCCCCTAAATCCTCCTCCTAGCGTAAACCTCAGGGTTAAAGCCTCTGGCTTTAAGCCATTCGGCTGATCTCCCCAATATTACTAGGGGCGCCCTCTTCAACTTTTCTATCGAGCTGGCTCCAATCAAAAACATTGTGCTTTTCAACTGGGCTATAAGCATGCTTAATGCGCTTTTAGTCTCCTCATATCCTCTGCAGGCTGCAATGAGTATTGGTCTAGCGACCCCGGCTAGCGAAGCGCCCAACGCTATAGATTTAGCCACATCTAGCCCTGACCTTATTCCGCCGGATGCTATAACTGGCAGTTTTACGCTATTCGTAACCTCAACTAGACTTACAACTGTCGGTATGCCCCAATCCCAAAGCATTAATCCTAGATCGCGGCTGAGCGGAACCCCTTGCTCAACAGCCCTATAGTATTCGACCGCAGCCCAGCTCGTCCCGCCAGCCCCGGCGATATCTATGCACGCCACTCCAGCGTCCTCAAGCATCCTAGCAACCTCAGCGGATATCCCGCCCCCAGTCTCCTTAACTATTATGGGCACGTCTAAGCTATCGGCAAGCACCCTTATCTTATCAACTATTCCAGCGTAAACTTTCTCGCCCTCCGGCTGAACAACCTCTTGGAGCGGGTTTAAATGTACTGCTAGGGCATTAGCCTCAATCATTTCAACCGCGCGCCTTATCTTAGAAAAATTGTTTTTCATAGCGAGCTGGGGGGCGCCAATATTAGATATTATGAAGGCTGTGGGGGCTTTCTCCCTAACAATCTTATACGTTCGCTCGAGGCTAGGATCCTCGAGCGCCGCCCTCTGACTTCCAACGCCCATACCTAAACCGAGCTCTTCAACCGCTTGAGCTATCGCAGCATTTATCTCCGTAGATCTCTCAGTTCCGCCGGTCATAGCCTCAACTATTATTGGTGCTGAAAAATTATGGTTGAGAAAAATAGTCTCCGTCCTCACGTCATCAAGGTTTATTTCTGGGAGAGCTCTATGTATTAGGTAAACGTCCTCGAACCCTGTCGTTATCCTTTTTGCTTCAACATTCCTTTCAAGACATATCCTAATATGATCGTCCTTCCTATTCACTATC
>JAWBZG010000055.1:0-8074 GCA_038866525.1 Bathyarchaeia archaeon | reverse complement strand
GTCTTTATAACATTTCACTTTATGACCCATCTGCATAAACTTGAATATAATATAGCTTTCCCAGCCCCAATTAACTGGAAAGAAGCCAATACTCTTGAATATTCTGAAATCACAAACCCTACCACTACCTCTAGGTATTTCAGGATTATATGGTTCCCCCTTAATGTATCCCGAAGCCATTTTAACATCCTCTTTAATCATCCGCTCAATGAGAGACTTGAGATAGACTTTAGGTAAGATATGATCCGCATTCAAAATTAAGACATAGTTGCAATCTTCTGGAACCCTCCTTAATCCTTCGTTAAGGACTGCTGCTAGCTCTGGCCTGCCGACGTAGCTTTCTTCGTGGGAAGGTAATCTTATAACTTCGGCGTAGTGTGCAGCGATCTCAGCTGTTCTATCTGTAGAGCCATCATCTACGACGATTATGCCGCTTAAACTAAGAGTCTGCTCCTTTAGGGCTAACAGCGCTCGCTCTATTCTATCCTTCTCATTCCTAGCGGGAATAACAGCGTAGATGCATAGTTTTTCCTCCGTCAACATTTTCCCTCCTTTATTAGGCGATATAAATCTATATATCTCTTAAAAACTACTTTATCCCTAAATTCGCTCAAAAATCTCTCATAAACTCTATTCATCATCTTCACCCTAAATATTGTTAGCGGTATCTTCATTAGCCCGTTGCCACCGACAGACCTAACAAACCACTCAGGATGAGTGAGCACAGTTGCCACACCATCAATTTCAAGCTGGCGCAGTAAGTCCTCTTTAAATTTCTGGTAACCCTCTTCCTCTCCAAATTTCCTCACATAATATATATCAAGTGATAAATGTGTTGGCATAACAAACGTTTTAACACTAAAATTCGGTAAGCCGTAACCCTCCATATATTCTAAGCCAAGAGAGTCCATAACCCTCCAAGTAATATCGCCCTTAAACCCTATCGTTTTACCACATGGAGTAACACCATAAATTTCAGCCCCAATAATCTCCCTTAAGATTCTTAACTCTTCTCTAGGAGGGGTTAGGGACGCATCCTCTATGGTATTTATTAGGTGTAAGCCGATCTCCCAGCCTTCATGAGAAATCTCTCTCAGAAATTCACAATCTCGCTTAGAGCGGAGAATATCAACACGTACAAAGATAGTTGATTTGACATCATACCTTTTCTCCAAGCCTATTACTTTCGGCAATCCCCCTCTTAGACCGTAAGTATTATCGATGTCGTGTCTTAACCCAATGATCAACGCCGAGTACCCCAGTTAATTAACGTTTAACTTTTATGATAATTGTTCTTGATATTAGGAAAACTGGAAAGCCTATTTTTGCAAGTTCGGAAAAAGAAAACCAGTGTTTTCTCTCCTTTCTTCTAAGGGGTTCAATTAGATAGACTCGTCTTCCAACTCTCTTCATTTCATTTAGGGCTTTTACCCACTCTTTAATATAAGGCAAACAACCCATCTCTAATGCTACGTCAAAGGACTTGTCTTTAAAAGGCAAGTGTTGAGCATCAGCTTTAACTTTATAATTATAATGACAACGCAATAGTGAATCCCTATCTACATCCACCCCAACCACTTCTCTTATCAGAGGAAAACTCCCACCACCACACCCCACGTCTAGGACAAAACCATGAGCAAGAATTGCCCGAAGTAATGTTCTCTTTAAGAATTGGTAGCATTTATCAATTTTACGCCACATTGTTACTAACACCACGTTCACTCTTATGTATGAATTATTTTCTAGAAAAGTCTATCTAAGGTAAAGTTATCAAATCCCTTATCACGCCTCCCGAGACTTTTTGGTAGTTTTGCTTTAGGTTTATGCAGAACATATTAACCTAAAATTAGAAACAAGAACTTAAAGCTTAGCTAATTTTGCGATCATTAGATAATGTAGGCGCATCTACCTCCTAGAAAGGAGAGATGGCTAGGTTTATAAACAGGCGGGTAATGGCATTCCCAATAGCATTCTTGATTAAATGAACTAAGGCTTATTTTACAGTAACTTTTTCTATTTAAGTATGTCAATTTACCAATTTATGTTGGAGTTTATGTGATATGGATAGAGTTAGGGTTGCTGTTGTTGGGGCTGGCTTTTGGGGTAGGAATCATGTTAGGGTTTTAAGTGAGATTCCTGAGGTTGAGTTGGTTGCTGTATGCGATGCAGACGGGCGGAGGGCTGAGGAGATAGCGGGGAAGTATGGGCTTAAGCCATATAAAGATAGCATGGAAATGTATAGAGCTGAGGAGATCGATGCCATAACACTCTGTGTTTGGTCATCCAACCTAGCCAAAGAGACAATTAAGGCGCTTAAGGCAGGCAAGCATGTCTTCGTGGAGAAGCCCATGGCCAGCTCGGTTGAAGAGGCCCTACGATCCCTGAGACTTGCCAAGGCTAAGGGACTTAAGCTCCAGGTTGGCTTCATAGAGAGGTTTAACCCGGGTGTTATGAAAGCTAAGAAGGCTATTGAGGATGGTGTGATAGGAACGCTGGTTCTAGCCACCGCTAAACGTGTCTCCAGGTGGCCTGAAAGGATAGGGGACGTCGGCGTAATAAAGGATACTGCCATACATGACATAGATGTTATTCGCTATCTATTCAATGAAGACCCTGTAGCCGTCTACGCCAAGGCTGGCTCATTAAGGCATAGAAGGTTCGAGGATTATGCCCAAATAATGCTATCATTCCAAAGTGGTAAGTCGGCATTCATTGAGGCTAATTGGCTTACACCATACAAGGTTAGGAAGCTAACTATTACTGGGAGTGAGGCCATAATAAACCTAGATTATATAACGCAGGAGATCACCATAGAGACCTCTGGGGAGACCCTAACGCCTAGACACGAGTGGGAGGAACCCCTCAAAAGAGAGCTACAGCACTTCATCAAATGTGTATTGGGCGATAGAGAGCCATCCGTTACGGGGGTCGATGGGGTGAAGGCGCTGAGGATAGCTGAGGCGGCGCTGAAGTCCGCTGCCGAGGGCAGGGTCGTCAACATAGAATATAATGATATAGTCTATTAAGGGCAGGGCTATAGATGCTCCTCGCTTAAGTTAAACGGCTTTCCCTCAAGAAGTATCTTCTCGGGGATCTTATCCCTCCACTTCCTCAGAAACTCTATCTCCTCCCTCTTATTCCTCAGCTCGTCCGGCAGCATCTCCGGTATCTCATCCCTAATCGGATACCACCGCATACACTTTGGACAGACTATTATACCCTCAACTATCTCGTCACCCTCCTCAAAGATATAGAGTTCTAGCGGATAGTGCTTATCAATTGGGCATGCCAGGATCTCCATTAACCGTCTCTTCATGGATGAGCACCACCAAAAGTAATATATTATTCTCGTATAAATATGTCTAGAACCACCCGATACCACCTTGGACCGACAGATCTGACTATTCTAGCAAATGCCACATTAAAGTCCACCTTCATATCAGAGAGTTTCCACGAGACCTTCTCAGTAATCTTCGCGAGGGGGTTTTCGCCCCTACTTGCATGCTCAAAGTCATAATAATGTATTATGCCGCCACCCTGCTTTAGGGCCATTAACGCATAGCTCAGATATTCATAGGCCTTCTCCGGCAGGGGCATGAGAACCCTATCCGCAATGCCCTTTAACCTATTCAGAATAACGTCCCTAGAATTCCCCTCAATCGCCTCAACAATATCCTCAACCTTATTTAAGGCGATGTTCATCTGCATATATTTGACAGCATCCGGGTTAATGTCAATTGAGTATACTTTTCCAGCTTTAGAGTGCTTAGCAATTATTATTGAGAAGCAGCCTACACCTGAGAACATGTTTACTATTACCTCGCCCGGCTTAACCTGCTTAGCAATCCTCATACGTTCATATAGGAGCCTTGGCGAAAAATAACATTTGGCTAAGTCAACCTTAAATAAGCAGCCATGCTCCTTATGAACCGTCTCAGTCCTTTTCTCCCCGCGCAACCACCTCAGTTCCCTAAGGCGGTATTCACCTGAAACCGGGCTAACCTGGCATAAAACTGTTTTCACATGCTTATTTACCTGCATAACTGCATCGGCAATCATCTCGCCCCTACTTTCAAGGGCCTTAGGGATTCTAAGGATAGCTATGTCCCCGACAATATCAAAGGAGTTATAGAGCACTTCTATCTCATGTTGACTGAGAACCCCAGAAAGTCTAGCTTTGAGAGACACGACGCCCACCACATCTCATGACAGATATCTTATCGCCCCTTTCCCCACAATCCTGGCAATCATCCTTACCTCATCATCAATAACGATTAGCATAGCAAAATATATTATTGCGCCGATAATGACCCTTAAAAGGGTCATTGCTAACCTGGGCGGCATGGAAAGGGCATATAACCCTAAAGCCATAACAAGCGATGAGCAAGTATACTTCACTAGATTTTTCCACGGAATCGCGAAAGATATGCTACTTCTAGCAACGAAGAACTTAGCAACCATCATGACTATCTGCCCCACGCAGCTTATTAGAGCAAAATAGAACGTTGATGAAATGCCATCTAGCTGAAATAATGATAGCATTAGGTATGTAGGCATTAGGACAATTAATGCCTGAAGGTACCGCAATGTTAACAATAGAAACAGCCTACTCCCGAATGCGCTTTTAAAGGGTATCTTTGCTGTGACATCGAAATTCTCGGTCCCAATTATAACCGACTCAAAGACCGAAGACGTTGAGAGGACAAGGGAGCTTAATGCTAGAATAGTTAGGGTTGGCGCTGCAATAATATAGACTGGGTTAAGTATCGAGAGGAGCTCCCTTGAGAGGACTACTGCACCGAAGAACATCGGCATAGCGAACATTAATACTAAGTTTAAGGAGAGAGTTATGTCCTCTGATCTGACCTCGGAGAGAAGCTTCGGATATAGTGCATGCGCTATTGATGATGAGTATGCCACTATTGAGGCTATTGCAGATGATGCACCATAATAAGCTCTTGCAAGTTCACCGCCATGAATAAAAAGGAATATGTTCGCGAGAATAAGCAATCTCTCGCCTGCGATGCCATAAATGTTCAAAATGGATGCCTTAAGCCACTCTTTGACGTAGCCCCAGCGAATCTTCTCTTTAAATCCCTGTAACAGCAACTTTGCATAAAATGCTGCTTGACACAGGTAAGCGAATATAACTGATAGTAGAGCGCCCATTAAGCCCATCCTAAAGACGTAAAGGGATAAGATGCCTAAAACAACTTTACTGACTTCAAATACAAGTAGCCCAAAACCAATTTTCTCTGGGCGTCTTGGGTACAGTGAGGCCTCAAGAGCAGATAATAGATGGCTCTCAAAGATCATTACCGCAGCAATAAGGTATGCTGGCATGTAATCTAAATTAATCCGAAGAGCTGATATAATACCCATAACGGAAAGCAAATATAAAATAGTGGAAGCTAAGCCAATTAGAAAATTCATTATAAAACCTGTTTTAAGGGAGCCGGGCCAACGCCTCGCCTCGAACCTCACTATCCAAAAAGGTATTATTGTTGAAATTATTGTGAAGCAGGATAATATGTCTCCAAGATTTCCATACACGCCATAATCCTCGGGAGAGACGCTCCTCGTAATCAAGAGAGTGAAGATTAACCCAGTCCCGATGCTAATTAGCCTAGATAGGAAGATTACAAAACCTGCGTACCTGAGCCTGATACCATTTTCAGCCAAGATACCTTATATCACCCAGCCACGTAATGTATAACATTTATTAAAGCTAAGAAAAGTATTAAAGATAATTGTGCCGCTTAAGCATAACATCTATGCTTAAATGTAAGTGAAGTGGCCAGCTATGTTAAATAAGTTCCCTAAGGCTCCCGATGAGCATAAGCCCGGTAGACCGCTTATTCCGAACGGTTTAGGCGTGATATATATTTTAATATCAGCGATTTATTTATTTATTATTCACGGCCTTCAAACGTGGATCGCAGAAGGTTGGAATAAACCGTCCGCGCTAACCCTAGCCTCCTGCATACTCTTCGGGGGCTTTATGGGTTTATTAGATGACTGGATTGACATTAGATGGAGGTATAAGGCATTATTACCGCTCATAGCAGTCATACCACTAATTGTAATCCGTGAGGGGGAGACCGTCATGAGCACTTATTTCTGGGGCAAAATAGACTTTGGATTAGCCTACCACTTTATCATAGTCCCTATAATAGTGACTGTGACAACCAATGTAGTTAATCAGCTTGGTGGTCTCAATGGTCTAGAAACCATCTGCCCATCAATAATCCTAACAGGTCTACTCATAACATCAATAATTCACGGCAGGGAGGAGAGGATTCTACTCTATGCTCCAATCGCCGTTTCTTGGCTCTTATCATACTACAATTTTAGGGGGAAGATCTTCGTAGGCAACACGGGCTCATTCGCCTTTGGGATAACCCTGGCGGCATACGCAATAATAACCAATATAGAGCAAACATTAGCGATATCAATACTTCCATATGTACTTAATTCGTCGCTAATCCTAATTAACGTCTTATTCCTTAAAAGGAGGCCAAGCCTTATCATAAACGGACCAATATTAAAGGCGAGTCATAGGAGAAGTCTTGTAACTCTAATTGCCCATTACCGTCCAACAACTGAGCGGAAGCTTGTTATGATGATAGCGCTTATTATTGTAATCTTTACATTTCTCGCCGTGTTTATTTCATTAATCTAAGTGGTGAAGGTTCATGAAAATATGGTATGATGCGTGTACTGGGAAGCATGTCAGATATGGGGCGGCAATAAAAAAGCGACTTGAGGAAAAAAGATATGAAGTAATCTTAACAACAAGGGAGCACCCGGATACGATACCGCTGGCGAAGCACTTGGGTATAGATTTTAAGGTTGTAGGAAAATACAACCCAAGAGCTCGGTTCACAAGATTGTATGAGAGTTTAAAGAGACAAATAGGGTTATACAGATTATTTAGGGGGGATTGGCCGGATATAGCGGTATCCCATTGCTCGGTTGAACAGTGTCGTGTTGCCTTTGGTCTTAAAATTCCTATTATCTGTACGCATGATACTACACATGCGAACGAAGTGAACCGGCTCACATTACCTCTTGTTGACGTTTTAGTTGTTTCAAACGCTATGTCCGGCGAACATTTGAGAACTTATCCCATAAAGAGAATAATAAGGTTCAATGGTGTTGATGAAGTAGCATGGATTAGGGATTTGCAACCCCAGCAAAAATTCGATTATGGGCATCCATTGATTATAGTGAGACAAATGGAGGTAAAAGCTACTTATGCTGAAGGAAAGGAGGACATAACATTAAAAATTGCGAAAAAACTTTTAAAATATGGTAAAGTCGTTTTTCTCTCTAGATACAAGAGAAAACCAATAAAGGGTTTTATAGTTCCAGAGGATTTTGTTGATTCTGCAAACTTAGTTGCCGAAGCCGATTTAGTGGTTAGTGTTGGTGGAACCCTTGCGAGGGAAGCCGCTTTACAAGGCGTGCCAAGCATTGTGATTCCAATATTCGGTCATTCTGAGGTTAATGAGTACCTTCATGAAAAAGGTTTTCCAATATTTATAGTAAAGCTGAATGAAGTAATGGGTTATGCAAAATCATTGCTTGGGAAAAAGTTTAATGTTAAAGAACAGCTTCTTAAGCTCGAGAATCCAGTTGACGTTATCGAAAGAGTTATTGAAGAAATTTCGAGAGAACGTATGAAGGGGGATGAAAAATGTTGAAGGAAGGGACTTTAATAACTGCGGGTCGGCGTTTTCACATTTGATGGAGAATCAGAATGGATTGATTAGAGAAACGAAATTAGTGATGTTAAATTCAATTCTAAAGAATAGCATATCAAGCCTATGAGGTAGAGGAGGCATATTGAATGAAAAGAGTATTAGTTACGGGTGCAGGTGGTCCAGCAGCAATAAATTTTATATTGTCTCTCAGAATTGCTCCAGAAAGAATTTATGTTGTTGGGGTTGACGCAAATAAATATAGAATACATTTAGCTCCTGTCGCTTCAAAATACATTGTTCCTCGGGCTACCGAGAAAGGATATATTGAAACCTTAAATGAGATTATTCGGAAGGAAAATATAGATTTT
>JAWBZG010000054.1:0-8103 GCA_038866525.1 Bathyarchaeia archaeon | reverse complement strand
GAGTACCTGCAAAACCACTTGATTAAATACGGTACGCCGCGCTCCTCAATAAAAGAGATAACTCAGTATTTTAGCACAAATGGGAAGTCTAAAAGCGAGCTCTTCGATGCGCTTAAGAGGCTGGAGAGAAGGCGGATAATAGAGATCAGAGAAATCTGAGAAATCTTCAGACTTTTTATTATCCTCTCTCATTGTCTCCACGCTTCTAATGGGGAAATATTTGCGGAAACCGAGTTCACCATTCTGCTACCGACCCATCCTCATAATAGAGCCTGGGAACCTCCCATGTGCCATCATAAATCTTTTCCTTGATAAGACTCTCATCAAGCTCTATCCCTAACCCCGGTCCCTTAGGGATCTCCACGTATCCATCCTTCAATTTAAACGGTTCCAGCAAGTATCTTTCGCCTAGCGTGACCTGCTCCTGGATGAGGAAGTTCGGCGTGCAAGCATCCAGCTGGATGCATGCCGCTAAAGCTATCGGGCCTAGAGGGCAGTGCGGTGCTATAGTGGCATAGTAGGTTTCAGCCATGGCCGCTATTTTCTTGCACTCCATTATGCCGCCGGCATGCGATATGTCTGGCTGAAGTATTGAAGCAGCCTGTTTTTCAATAACCTCTCTGAAACCCCACTTAGTGAATAACCGCTCCCCAGTGGTTATTGGAATAGAGGTTGATCGCGCCACAGTCACCATCGTGTCCACGTTCTCCGGCAAACATGGCTCCTCGAGAAACATTGGGTAATATGGTTCTAGAGCCTTCGCTAAGCGGATCGCCATAGCTGGGCTTAGTCTACCATGGCAATCTATGGCTATATCCACTTCATCGCCAACAGCATTTCTAATAGCCTTAAACTTTTCCACAGCCTTATTCACCAGCGAGAGGGAGTCCACCGGCTTGACGGCTTCGAAAAGCGTCGTCTTTAAAGCAGTGAAACCCTGCTCCACTTTAGCTAAAGCGTTTTTGGCGTACTCTTCAGGTGTTCGTCCACCAATGTGAGCATAAACCCTTACTTTATCCTGGCACTTTCCGCCCAAGAGCTGATAGACTGGAACGCCCAGCTTCTTGCCTAAAATATCCCACATCGCCTGCTCAATCCCGCTTATAGCGCTCATGAGCACAGGTCCACCGCGATAAAATGTCCCCCTATACATTGCCTGCCAGTGATGCTCGATTCTCAGCGGATCCTGCCCAACAAGATATCTTTCAAACTCTCTTACCGCCATCTCAACGGTTCTAGTTCGCCCCTCCAGCGTAGGTTCACCGTAGCCGACAATGCCCTCATTAGTATGCATCTTTAAGAAAAGCCATCTGGGTTTCACATGAAACATCTCAATTTTAGTGATCTTCAAACGGCATCCCACCAGGCGAGGAGGAACATTTCCTTCTTTAGATATGTCTGCGCTTATAAAAGCTTAGCTCTCGCCTTCTTTTATTCCAGGGGAGCAATTCTGATGCAGGCTGGGGAAGGCACTTTTATGCTATGCCCTGCTGGCTCAGGCATTCCCGTCTCATCGTCAACGCGGAAAACTACGATGTTATCGCTGTACTGGTTAGCCACTAGGATAAATGTGCCGTAAGGATCTATTGCAAAATTGCGCGGCCATCTGCCTTGGGTATACGCGTGACCAACAGCCTCTATAAAACCGTTTTCTTCGTCGACTCGGAAAACAGCTAAACTATCGTGCCCGCGATTAGAAGCATAAAGGAACTTGCCTGAAGGAGACACATGTATATCAGCCGCATAGTTCTCGCCCTTAAAATCGCTCGGTAAAGTTGATTCTACCTGAATCTTCACCAGTGAACCATTACGCTCATTATAGGCGTATGCAACCACCGTTGAATCGAGCTCATTAACGAGATACGCAAATCTTCCGCTCGGATGAAAAGTAAAATGTCTTGGACCGGAGCCAGGTTTAGTGTTAACCCACGGCTGGTCGCACTGCTTTAATTTACCCTTCTCCAGATCTAGCTCATATATCATTATCTTGTCGAGTCCAAGGCCAGGCACGTAGGCATGCCTGTTAGCCGGGTCTATTATAACAGAGTGTGGATGAGGCCCCTTCTGCCTTTTAGGGGTTTAAGCAGCAGTTCCTGAATAGTTAACTTTATATGACATTTCTTAACGCTTATTTACATGATGATTGAGAAGTTGCTGACGCTCAGCGAAGCCTGTAAGAGGTTAGGGTTCATGCGGCAAATATAGATTTCCCCGCCATCTTTAGAAGTATAAGTTCCAACGTACACAAATATTTCACTCATATATTTTTCACCGAGATATATTTTCAGCGGGCTTAGGATTTAATGATTCTCTTCTCAGCGGCAGCTCTTCTTAATGAGATTTTCAGCATTCCTACAGAATACTTCTTCAATCTGCTCGCTAGAGAGACCTAGCTGTGGAAGCACAGTGAGCCAGAAGTGCACGCATCTTAAGAAATCTTCGGGCTGTGCATCTGAACCGAAAAGCAGCTTAGACGGTTTAACGTCAAAGAACAATCGTCTCCTGAGGGTTAATGCTATATAAAATGTGTGTCCCCCTGAGATGTCGAAAAATATATTCGGGTTATGATAGGATACCACCGATGCCTCTTCACACCATGGGTGCCCTAGATGCGCCCCAATAATCTTGAGCTCTGGGAAGCTTCTCGCTATGGTCTCTAGATATACTGGACGCATATTTCTAGATGAGACCCTCCTAAACTTATCTGCAGCGGTCCTAGCAACGATGCCTGTATGAAAAAGCGTAAGCATTCCATACCGCTCCGCCCGCTCATAATAGGGGAAATATTCGTCAACATCGTAGGGTTTGGGCGGACCAATAAATTTGAGACCGGTAAACCCTTTTGCATAAAGATCATCCACTATTTCAAAAGCATCCCTACCTAAATCAACGTATCCAAACCCAACGATTAGATCCGGATACTCTTTTAACGCTCTCTCAACTGCATCGTTACCCATATTTCCGAATCCTCTCGGAAGACCACAGAGAAAACTTTTCACAATACCGGCTTTCTCGCACTTTTCAACGAACTTCTTTAAGTCGCCGTCAGCTGGAGGATGCACGTGCGCATCTATAATCCTCATATTAATCACACTTTCGCCACGATCAGTTTCTAATCTGCTCAAAAATTAAAATCTAAATCTAATTTTAATAATTGGCTCAATAATTCTTTTAGAGTACGCTGCAAATCCTCTGGTTGAGGTGGGCAACCTGGAATAAATATCCCTTTTAATTCATTGTAGAATGTGGGGGCTGCACAGTAACCGCACAAGAGGATAGTTTCTTTTCCGTCCCCCAATTCTTTCATTATGGAATTAGCCTTTGCTTCAGGCCCTATTACACAAATAATTTTATGTTTCTCGCCCATAATGTGACGGAAACTTCTCAACGTAAACATGAGATGTACAGCTGTCTGAAGGCAGCCTGTGCAGGCATTAAAGTTCATGACTTTAAGCTCATTCATTCTACTGTTGATGAAGTCCGCTGTGCCTACAGCCTTGCTGAAGTAAGCTTCTTCCAATGGGACTCCAACAATCCTTATTTGGTTCACGTCTCTCGTACCTAAGCCGTCTTCCTCAGCCCACTTAAGATATCTTAGGGAAGACTTAGGGAAGATGGGTTGATTCCGAGAATTTTTGCTGAAACGGTGTCTATTGCTACTGGATCGAAGCCTGCAAGGGTTAGGTTAAGCCTAAAAGTCTCCTTAAAGTCCTCTAAGGGTGGGCCCCAAATGAAATGTTGTATATGTGCCATCAACAACTATTAGATCCGCCCTCTTAACTTTATATAGATCGATGATGGCTTCCTCAACCCTGTTTAAAGCATGATACAGAACCCTGTCTTCAGGCGGGATTAAACCATACATGTTCTTTATGGCTACTGTTATTCCGCAAGAGGCATGCGTCTTTAGAGTGGGCACATTAATGAAGACGTCAGACTCTAGAAACGGCTTGGAGAGCCTAACTCTCCTAAAGAACCTTGGGTTCTCAACATTCACCTCCACAAAGGGGTGCTCATTTAGCTCTAGGAACTTTGCGCCCAGCTCGTCCGCAAACCTCTTATATTGAAGATAGTCTCCGTTTGTCTTCTATAAGTGGGGGTTTCACCGATGAGAACCTCCGATGCGCCAGCGGAAAAACATTCTTCAACCAAAACCCTAATAGTTTCAAGCTGAACAACCTCGCCTGTTACGAATGGAGCCTCATTCACAATGTTCGGCTTTATAAAAACCCTATCTCCCTTACCCACCACCCTACGAATCCCATCTAAAAGATTTATTGTCTCCCTTGTACGAGCAATTATATCTTCACCTTTCGCAATGGAGATCTTAGTCATCATTGAGAGCCACCCCCAATGTTAGAATTAAACTGCCCCATTCAGTTAGAGGTTGCGAGATCATCTTTCTATGCAACCGTTGGAAAAGCCAAATGCTTACTAAAAGTCCGAAAAAGACAGCTTTTTGGTTTAACCAAAATGATAGTTGTGGAAAAAATGGCAGGTATTTTTAAAGCTACTTAAAGTGTTTAGCCATCTCCATGTTCTCCGGGAGCGAGAGCAGGTCGCTTATTGTTTCCTCAACTTGCTTTGTGCTTTTTGTTCTGGGATCTATGATCAGCCAGTCGAAGAGCAGGTCTCTTCCCCCTTCAAGAAAGGCTTCCAGCGCCCACTCCATCCTCATCATTCTTGGATACATAACGTAGTTCATGATTTTCTTCGGTAAACTGCTCACCTGAACCCTATGCACCCCTTTACCATCCACCTTAGCCGGAACCTCAACAGCCACGTCGTCCGGGATCCCGCTAATAACCCCCTTATTAAGAATGTTCACTTGATATAATCCTTCCTCATCATTCGCTATAGAGCTAATTATTGGCACAACGGATTCCCGGCTCATTTTGGGAGGAAGGATTTCAGTCAATGGGATCTTAGCATTATGCAGCACGCCGATAATTTGGTTAAGCCGCTTCTCATGGCCCTCTAAATAAATTTTCCAGCCGATCTCCGAGTCAGGTCCACCGGTTGGACCAAACCACCTCTTTTTCGTCCTCAAATTCCAGTGATATTTCCACGTGCCTCCCCTCACAGTATCCCCAACAGGGAATAGACCATAGCGCCTATACATGTCCACGGCCGCCGGAGACATTTGTATATCGAAGGGGTTTCTCTGCTTTCTACGCCATCTCCTCCAGTATTTCTCCGCGTTCTTCGTGATCCATTCATCTAATAGCGGATACGCGTCCCCGCCTTTATAAGTGAATTTCGTTAACCAAATGACGTGATTAAACCCTATAGCTTCAAAATCCACATCACCCAGGTTCAGTCCCAATGTTTCCGCAATCTCTTGGTAACCCAAATGGCCGTGACAGAGGCCTATAACGTTAACTTTAGTTTTCCTGGAGAGGAGGGTTGTTCCCTCAAAGACCGGGTTTGCGAGGAGGAGGAGCCACGCGTCTGGGCTAAGATCCTCAATGGCTCTGGCAACATCCATCATTAGCTTGAATTGATAGTAACCCCATATTGTATGGTAGTCTGAAACCATGTTCCATTCAACGCTGTTAATGCCCCTATAATAGCCATGCTTCTCACACACCTCCCTCATCTTCTCATAATAGCTGTGGCCGCCAGCTAAAGCCGTGTTTATCACGAAATTCGAGTCCTTAACAGCCTCCTGAAGGCTCATGGTTTTCTCGATCTTTAAGTCGGCTCCAACCTCTGAGGTATATCTTTTAGCCAGGCTATAAATTGCCTCTAAGCGCTCAACATTTATATCCATTAATGTTATGGTGCTGCCCCATAAACTTTTCATTAGGGATAGGTCGCGTATCAGTGTTGCAGACCAAGCTAGGCTTCCAGCGCCTATAACGCTTATCTTGACTTTAGCCAAGAGTACACCACCTCAATATACTCCAAACTATCTTTGGGAAAATATTTAAGGATTAGATGGTTCTCATTTTATTAGCGGGAGAATTTCCTCTATTACGTAGCTCACGAAATCCTCGATTGAACTTTTGCTGAAAAGAGTTACCACGCAGTTTCTCGTAACCCCGACAACTATACCTCTCCTTTGAACCTCAAAGACAACATACCATATCTTCCCATGCTTAAGATACTCTTGATATAAGCTTGTGTCCGCGAGGTCCGATCCAGCTAGGCAGAGCTTCTCAACTCCAGGTATGTCAACGTTATCAAACCATATTAGTTTAGTCGCCTGGGGGTTCGATTCATGTAGAGCCTTAAGCCTCTCATGAGGGATCTCGACCTCAAGTATAACGTTCGGCTTTATAAATAAGATCCTGCTAATTTTGTTTGCAACATAATTCGTTAGCAGCTTTTTCAATCCGCGGGCTGTTGAGGGGGCTAAAACTATTAGGAAAAACCTTCCATTAAACTTTTTAATCCAGAAGGGGGACTCCTCTGTGACCGGGGTCTCCACGATTTTACGCCTATAAACTCGGCTTCTAATGAAGTCTCTACTAAAGATTCCGGAGATAACGTCGCCGCCCATCTTCAAGTCCACTATCTCGGAGACTAAGCTTATGGTTTCACCGCTGATAGTGGTGTAAGGTTCCTCCTCTCGGAAACTTTTAAGCTTTTGAGCGGCGAAGAACAGGTTAACATCCTCTTTAATCTCAAATACTTTAGCTGGCAGAACCAACCCCAACACCACTAACACTATTGATGCTCAAGATAACTCTTATATTGCTATTTCAACTTAAGAATTTCACTTTAAGCGGCGCTATCATGTTGGATGGTGGTGGGGTGGCGTCGCATGTCTAAAGGCAAAAGTGTTATAGGTCAGGGCAAAATTCTCTCGAAAGCCGTAGTTTACAACGATCTAATATTTGTCTCAGGGATAGGTCCCCACGATCCAGAGACCGGCAAAGCTGTTGAGGGCGGGATTAGGGAGCAGACTAGGAGAGTTATGGAGACCATGAAAGCCATACTTGAAGAGGCTGGAAGCAGCCTAGATAACGTTTTAAAATGCACCGTTTACTTAACCGACATAAATCACTACAATGAGATGAATGAGGTTTACAGCTCATATTTTAAGACCCCGCCCGCTAGAACATGCGTCCAAGTGGTTAAGCTCCCTAAACCCGGAGAAAACGTTCTAGTGGAGATAGACGCTATAGCCTATAAGCCCTAAAACATTAAGGGTGTTGAAGGAAGCCATCGGAGATTAGCGGGCATGAGCATCTACGATGAGTTAGGGGTTAAACGTGTAATTAATGCTATGGGGACCTACACTTTCCTCGGCGGCTCAGTAATATTGCCCGAAGCCGTTAAAGCGATGAGCGAAGCCGCGAAAGCCTTCGTTAACATGGATGAGCTTCAGAGGAGGGCTGGTGAGATAATAGCTGAGATAACTGGCGCTGAAGCGGCATGCGTAACCTCCGGCGCAGCGGCGGGGTTAGTTCTAGCTGTTGCCGCGTGCATGACTGGAGACGACCCGGAGAAGATGGCTAAAATACCTTACATAGATTTCCCTAAAAACGAGGTTATTTTACCAGCCATGCAAGACAACCCTTACGTTAGAAACCTGGCTATTCCATGCGCAAAAATAGTTAAGGTTGGGAGTGAGCAGGGTTATACCCTGGAGGATATAGAGGAAGCCATAAACGAGAGAACAGTAGCTATAGCATTCATATTTTTTACGTCAAAGAGAGGATGCGATCTAGAAGCCTTAAAAGAAGTTGTGAAGATTGGGAAAAAATATAATGTCCCGGTTATCGTAGATGCCGCCGCGGAGCTCCCACCATTTGAGAATTTAAGGGATATTGTGGCTACGGGCGCCGACCTAGTTATCTTTAGTGGTGGAAAAGATATCCGTGGACCTAACGATACCGGCTTCGTTATAGGCAGAGCTGACCTAATAAGGGCTATAGTCGCGCATAGCTCGCCCCGCCACTACATGGGTAGACCCATGAAGGTTAGTAAGGAAGACATTGTTGGGCTTGTCGTCGCCTTAAAGCATTACACGCGTGAAGCAGTCGAAGCTAGAAGGAGAAGGTGGGAGGAGATAGCCCAATATTTCATTAGGGAGCTTTCCAGCGAGTATGTTAAGGTTGAGAGGGTTATGCCGGATCCATCTAAGCACGAATA
>JAWBZG010000053.1:0-8103 GCA_038866525.1 Bathyarchaeia archaeon | reverse complement strand
GACCGGGGTAACTGAGAACCGTGTGGCAGATACTACAGCAACGGTTAAAGTCTGGTATACCCTTTCAAAATGGGCGATCTTCAGGGACCAGATAATAGTAGAGCAACCTTTCATTGAAAGCGGGGATAGCGGGAGCCTGGTGGACAAAGATGGAGGATTCGTTGGATTAGCATTTGCTGGAAGCGACACCATAGCTGTTGTTTGCAAAGCAAAGTACATAATCCAAGGATTAGGGATAACAGTTTAGTCGCAAGTGTATCTGGCAAAAGCCTTCTCCTCTTCTTCTTTTTAGAGGTTATCTTAAAGCTTAAAGTAAGCGTTAAGAGATCTTGTGGTTAAAGATATGGTTATGTTTAAATACGAGTTATCGTAAAAATATTTTTTGGTGCTCGTAAAATGTCATCGGCGGCTGAAGAGGTTACGCCGACGGTTGAGGAGTATCTTGAGTGCATCTATAGGCTTGAGGAGAAGCATGGTGTGGCTAGGACTAAGGATATTGTTAGGATGATGGGTGTGGCTCCCGGCACGGTTACGAATACCGTTGAGTGGCTGGAGAGGAGCGGCTTGGTTACTCATCAACCCTACCGCGGAGTTAAGTTGACTGGTAGGGGTCGTATGATAGCTATCCAGGTTTTGAGGAAGCATAGGCTCGCGGAGCGCTTACTCGTAGATGTTCTCCGCGTAGAGTGGGGGAGGGCCCATGAGCTAGCCTGTAAGCTCGAACATGGCTTAACTGAGGAGATAATTAAGCCGCTGGAGAGTTTTCTTAAGCACCCGAAGACATGCCCCCACGGAAACCCTATCCCGACGGAATACGGTGTTCTCGTTGAGGAGGAAACAGTCTCCCTAGCGGATCTCGACGTTGGAATGGAGGGCGCGATCGCGAGGATAGTGGATGAGCATAAAGACTTACTTCAATACCTAAGCGAGATAGGTGTTTTCCCAGGGGTTCTCGTAAGGGTTTTAGGGAAAAACCCCTTAGACCGCTCCATCACGTTGATGGTGGGGGATAATTTGCATGTTCTGGGCTTGAGTATAGCGTCCATTATACATGTTAAGAGGTCGGCTAAGGGCGGTGTTCGCCATGGGTAAGGTGGTTGTTCCGTTAATAGCGTTGAAAAATGGTGAAACGGCAATAGTGGTCTCTGTAGATGGTGGGCTGGGAGCGGGGAGGAGGCGTGGAGGGCGGGGCTTAGAGAGAAGGCTTATAGATATGGGTTTGACTCCTGGAACTAAGGTTACCGTCGTGAAATCGGCTCCGCTTCACGGACCCATTGAGGTTATTGTTAGGGGCTCTAGGCTTGCGCTGGGTAGGGGGGTAGCTGAGAGGATACTCGTTGAGGTTGAAAGGGATGGCTGAGAGAAGGCTTCGCGTAGCTTTGGCTGGGAACGCGAACGTTGGGAAATCCGTAATCTTCAATTACTTAACTGGTCTACACCAGCATATCGGCAACTGGCCTGGAAAAACCGTGGAGAAGGCTGAGGGGACCCTTCACTTTAAGGGCTATACGATAGATATAATTGATCTGCCTGGAATATACTCCCTCTCAACGTACTCTATTGAGGAGCAGGTTACGAGAGAATATATTCTCCATGAGAAGCCGGACGTAGTGATAAACGTTGTCGACGCCTCAATCCTTGAGCGAAACCTGTATTTTACGCT
Organism: Bathyarchaeia archaeon; assembly: GCA_038866525.1. Lineage (GTDB taxonomy): Archaea > Thermoproteota > Bathyarchaeia > Bathyarchaeales > DTEX01 > DTEX01. The sequence goes on along the minus strand of JAWBZG010000053.1, from coordinate 6,440 downwards.
GCAGCTCATGGAGATGGAGGTCCCCATGGTCTTAGCATTAAATCAGATGGATATGGCTAGGAGGAAGGGCATCGAGATCAATGTAGAGGGGCTGGAGAAGATTCTAGGCATACCCGTGATCCCAACAATAGCGGTGAAAGGCGTAGGCATTTTCAAGCTTCTGGAGAGAGCGGTTGAAGTCGCGGAGAAGAAAGAATCAGGGAAGGCTGCTGCAGTGTATTTCGGCAGGGAGATTGAGGAAAGAATATCTAGGTTAATAGAGTTAATTGAGGGGGTTGGCTGCCGCTATCCGCCGAGATACGTGGCGATTAGGCTACTTGAAGGAGACGAAGAGTTAGAGAGGGAGGTGGCGGAGATAAGCCCGGATATTGTTGAGGCGGCAAAGAGGTTCTCCAAAGAGATCGAGGCGATTCATGGGCACTCATGCCCAACGGTTATATCGGCTGAACGATATGAAGCAGCTGGCCGCATAGCTAGAGAGGTGCAGAGGATTACGCCTCCGGTAAGATTGAGGTTTGAGGAGCGGCTGCATAATCTCACAACCCATAAGGTTGCCGGGTACATCGCAATGATATTTCTACTCATATCGATCTTCTACGCGGTTTTCACGGTTGGCGGATACATTTCAGACCTCTTAAATAGCGTATTCTACAGCGTGGAAGAGCCCCTCTACAGTTTCCTCGGCTCGGGGGCCTTTGGGAGGTTAACGTGGAGCGTTGTGGAAGGGGTTATTGCAGGCGTCACAATAGCGCTACCGTATATTACCCCATTCTACGTAATCCTCTACCTTCTGGAGGATTCAGGCTACCTGAGTAGGGTTGCTTTCCTAATGGATAGCATAATGCATAAGATGGGGCTTCACGGTAAAGCCTTTATCCCCATTATGCTCGGCTACGGATGCAACGTTCCAGCCTGCTTAGGATGCAGGATAATGGAGACTCAGAGGGAGAGGATGCTCGCCGTTTTCGCCACAACGCTCGTACCATGCGCAGCCCGCACAGTGATAATACTCGGCTTAGTTGGTAGGTATCTGGGCGTCGAATGGGCTTTGGCGCTTTACGCTTTCAACCTATCCGTAATATTCGCTCTAGGTAGACTGGCTTTCAAGGCTTTGCCCGGCGAACCCACAGCCCTGATCATGGAGATGCATGACTATCGGCTGCCGCACCTGAAAACCATTTTAAAACAGACGTGGTTCAGGCTCCTCGAGTTCATGAAGATAGCTTTCCCGCTAATAGTTTTCGGAAGCTTCTCGATCAAGGTTATGGAGGTTTTCGGACTTATTGAGCCGATAGCGCTTGCTTTAAGCCCCATAACAGCCTCATGGCTAGGACTACCGCCAGCCACTGGGATAGCGCTGATATTTGGGGTTTTAAGAAAGGAGCTAACGCTCATAATGCTTGCAGCTCTCCTTGGAACAACGGATTTTACGGCTCTCCCAGGGTTCGGCCCAACCCAGATGATCACGTTCACAATAGTCTCCATATTTTACATACCGTGCATATCAACCATAGCAGCCCTCGTGAAGGAGATCGGCTGGAGAAGCGCCCTACTCATAACGGTTTTTGAGATAGCCTTCGCCATAGCGCTTGGAGGCATAGCCTACAGGCTGCTGGCCGCGCTACATTATTTGGGAGTTTTTCGTCTGGCGGAGAGGGAGCTGCTGAGCTTTCCCAAATCTATAAGCCTCTCACCATGAGGGTTTTTAATATAGTTCCGGCTTTTCCCTAATGTTTTTGTTTAGGTTCTCGGCTAGCTCCGATATCTCGGCTTCACAACAGTTTACGCTAAGTATATCCATGAGGTTTAGGGTTCTCTTAATGATCTCAAGCCGCTTACTCCTCTTTCTTCAAGCCTTTTACGATAGTCCTCCTCTTTCAAATAAGGTTTCCAAGCTCGCATCTAGCCAAATCCAGCGTATTTCCCGCGAGAACCGATATTTTATCCTCAATTATGACTTCGCGGGGATAATAGTTGCGTAACACCCGTTGTTACCGCCGTTAAGGATTACCTTTCAGCCTAAAAGAAGCGAGTAGACTTCATGCATAGTCATGCCTCTAGCCGAAAGAGTCCTTCCATCCAGCCTAGTGATGCCACTTTTACGAGATAGCCTCTCAGCCCTTTCACTATCATGGAACTCAACCTTCAGCTCTATGGGCTTCTCGGGCTTAAAGGGCGTAAAATCTCCAGCCCTCTTAACGGCCGCGACCGCAGCCTCTCTAATCATCTTCTGGGAGACTTTTGGATGCAAGCATCTCGCTGTGAACCTGCTTGTAGCCCACTTAACCGTGACCATACACACATTCTTTAATAGGCTTTCGGCTTCACGTGTAGCCGCGTAATCGCCCGTCACTAAGCCCAAAGGAACATTGTAGTCCCCGGCTAGAGCCGCCCACAGCCCTATTTCTCCAACTGGGACACCGTTCAGCCAAACATTATCTATGGCTGTGTGGGATAACGTGTGCGTTAGGAGACCGTCCGGGGCTCCAGCCATAGAATGGGCTCCCACGGCAAACATTAAGTCGAAGCTATCATCTAAACCTTCAAGCTCAAGGATTCTTCTACCCCTTATAAGCTGAGCCCTCGGATCCAAATCCTCCATAAGTATTGTTAACGCAGCCCCATGACCATCCAAGACAACCACCTCGCTGGCTCCAGCCTCAAAAGCCCCCTCAACAGCCGCGTTAACATCGCCCGTTAAAAGCCTCCTGGCAGCCTCATAATCCTTGCCGCCGAAATCTATATCCGACCAATATCCAGCTACCCCTGAAGCACCCTCAAGATCAGTCATAATGAATATTTTCATCCCGGGTCACAAAATAGTCTTAAACGCACAGCCGCTAAAAACATTTACCATTTATAGGGCCGCGCTCCCAAGCTCGCTGAGGGAGGAGATTCATCTGATAGCTTAGCCTTAAACCAATAGATGCGCCCCTCCCATATGTTTAAAGGCGCGCTCCATGGCATTATAGGAGCGCCTTCGCCATTCTCTCACATGCCTCCTCTATACGCTCCTTGGGCTGAGTTATCGAGAACCTTACATATCCCTCCCCATACTTTCCGAAACCTACTCCGGGAGCAACTATTACGCCAGCCTCTAGGAGCCTTGATGCAAACTCAATGGAGTTCCCACCGCATTTAGCCCAAACATAGAACGTTGCCAGCGGCTTCTTGGCTTCAATCCCAACAGCCCTTAACCCCTTAAGCAGCACGTCTCTCCTCTCAGCGTAAACTCTATTCACCCACCTCAGGTACTCGGGCGGCTCGCCGCCCACGTAGCTCTGTAAAGCCTTAGCCGCAACCTTCTGTATATAGACTGGCGGGCCCGAATCAATCTGGGACTTGACTTTCACCAAACCATCTATAAGCTCGCTGTTTCCCACGGCGAAGCCGATTCTATCACCGGTCATATTGAAGGTTTTAGAGCATGAGTGAAACTCTATGGCGACATCCATGGCGCCCTCAACCTCAAGTATGCTAGGCGCCCTATAGCCGTCGAAGGTTATCTCGGAGTAAGCGTTATCGTAGCATACTATCACGTTCTTCTCGCGGGCTAGATCCACAATCGCCTTAAGATAATCCTTAGTTATAACGCTCCCGGTCGGATTATTAGGGTAGTTGAGAAACATCATTTTCACGCCGTTAAGATCCAGCGAATCTAAATTCGGCTTAAAGTCGTTTTCCTCCAGTAGGGGCATTGGGATAGGTATACCATCGCTCAGCAGGGTGCTGCCGTTCGCGTAGACCGGATAAGCCGGGTCTGGAACCAGAACCTTGTCGCCGGGGTTAACGAAGGCTCTTGAGAAATTCGCTATACCCTCCTTTGAACCTATCAACGCTATAACCTCCCTACTAGGGTCTAAGTCCACCCCAAAGCGCTTCTTATACCACTCCGCGACAGCCTCCCTAAAGTAAGGCTCCCCCTGACTAAACGAGTAATTATGGTTCTTTGGGTTCGAGCTCTCCTCTCTGAGAGCTTCTAAAACGAATGGTGGCGGTGGGAGGTCTGGGTCGCCGATACTTAACGATATTAAGTCGACCCCTTGCCTCCGCTTCTCATTTATAATCTTCTCCAGCTCAGCGAAGAGGTAGGGCGGAAGCCTTTTAACCCTCTCGGCTAGCTGGAACCTCAAATCAACCCCTCCAAATCAATAATGCCCTTATAAACAGTTTCAGCTGGACCCGACATAAAAATCCTATCGCCATAATACTTTACCTTAAGTTCGCCGCCTAGGAGCTGGACGGTGCACTCGCCCCCCACTCTACCAAGAATGTTTCCGGCAACAACGCTTGCACATGCGCCTGTCCCGCACGCGAGGGTTTCACCGACACCTCTCTCCCAAACCCTAACCTTAATCAAATCCCAACTAACCACTTGGGCGAACTCAACATTTATTCTCTTTGGGAAGAGCGGGTTATTCTCTATTAATGGACCATAGTATTCCACCGGGAAGATATCCACATTTTCAACGAAGATCACGCAGTGTGGGTTTCCAACCGACAGGCATGTTGCCCTAAAAACCTCATCGTTAACCTTAAGCTCCTCATCTATAAACTCCCCCTCACCGGCAATCGGTATACTCTCCCTTTTAAAGACAGGGCTGCCCATATCCACCGTAACGGATTTAACCCTGCCCCCATCCAAGTTAAGCCAAACAGTCTTCAAGCCGGCTAGCGTCTCAATCTTCATCTCGCTCTTCTCAACTACGCCGTTCTCATAACAGTATTTTGCTAAGCACCTTATCCCGTTTCCACACATCTCAGCTTCGCTCCCATCAGCATTGAATATCCTCATTTTGACATCGGCTAAGGCGGAATCGCACACGAGAAGCAGCCCGTCAGCTCCAACTGAAAACCTCCTCCTACAGAGCTTTTGGGCTAGCCGGCTGAGGCTCTCTTCACGCAGCCAGCCGCCCCTATTATCAATCAAAATGTAGTCGTTTCCCAAGCCATGCATCTTCCAGAAAACTAGCTCAGCCATGCCTTTACCGCCTCACCTAACTAGCCTATCATCTCTCAAAAATGAAACTTATAAGCGTTAAAGACGCGAGCCGGGAAAGTTTATATGTTTGATGAGCATATAACCATGTTATAGGAGTGGTTGAAATTGAAGGACGAGGTTGAAAAAGCGATAAAAGAGATACAGCCAAGCCTAAGGGCTGATGGAGGAGACATAGAGCTCGTCGACGTAACTGAGGATGGAACAGTTAAAGTTAAGCTTAAAGGCGCATGCGCGGGCTGCCCATTTTCAATGATGACCCTAAAGTTCGGCGTGGAAAGATATCTGAGGGCGAGGGTTCCACAAGTGAAAAAGGTTGTAGTTGTGTAGCTGGGCGGAAAGCACTACCGATATATTGGTATGCCCTCATTAGGGTCGCGCACAACCCTCATAAACTCCTCAAAAATTTTCTCTGTAATAGGTCCCATTTTCCCCTCGCCTATCCTGCGCTTATTAACTTCCCTTATGGGCATTATCTCCGCACCAGTTCCCGTCAGGAAAGCCTCATCCGCGCTGTAAAGTTCAGTTACAGTTATGTTGCGCTCAATAACCTCATAACCCAGCTTTGCGGCTATCCTCTTAACCACGCTTGCAGTTATGCCGGGTAAGGCTCCGCTGGACCTAGGCGGAGTATAAAGCTTCCCATCCTTAACGATAAATATGTTTTCACCGGTCGCCTCGCAAATATACCCGTTGGTGTCCAATATTAATGCTTCATCAGCCCCAACGTTATTCGCCTCAATTTTAGCCAGTATGCTATTCAAGTAGTTTAGGGATTTTATCTCATGTGAGGTCGCGTCAACCGGGTCCCTCCTAACCCAAGACACGATCATGCTTATACCCTTCCTCCGCTTCTCCTCATCGTATAGCCTGAGCAAGGGGACCGCTATAATTATGATTGAAGGCTTAGCGCATTTCCTAGGATCCAAACCTAGGTCTCCGGCACCCCTAGTTACCACGAGCCGTATATAGGCGTCGCGGAGATTATTCCTCCTCAGGGTTTCAAGGACGGCTTCAATCATCTCCTCCTTCGTTAACGGTATATCCAGCATTATCGCGTGAGCCGAATTATATAGGCGGTCTATATGCTCTTTAAGCTTAAACACTACGCCGTCGTAGGCGCGTATACCCTCGAAGACCCCATCGCCATATAGAAAGCCGTGATCGAAGACGGAGATCTTAGCCTCGTCTTTAGGGTAAAATTTTCCATCAATATATACTAGGATTTCATCCCGCAGCGCAACCACCCCTTTAACCGAAATAACAACAAATATAAAATTATTTCCAGTTGATGCTTAAAGAATTTTATGCGTATCTCAAGACAGAAATATATGGGTGATCCAGCAATTGACCATAAATAATGCTCTTAAAGAAAAAGGAAACATTAAGAATATAACCATACACATGGTTGGGAACTCTCACATAGACCCAGTTTGGCTCT
>JAWBZG010000052.1:0-9015 GCA_038866525.1 Bathyarchaeia archaeon | reverse complement strand
TACCCTTAGTCATCCTCATCAGCTGACCTATAAGGTAGTGCACCGCCTTCTCGTCTTTAAGCGCATCCTTAACCGCTTTCGGATTCTCGGTGAAAACCCTATCAGCCAAGCTTAGCAGAAAGCTTTCATCAGATATTTTCACCAGCCCCTCCTCCTCAACTATCTTCTGCGGACTCTTCCCGGAAACAATTATCACCGGAAGTATTCTTTTCGCTATCTTCCCGCTTATAACGCCCTCATCGATTAAGCGCAGCATCTCCACGAATATTTGGGGGGTCAATTTAGACTCATATAATTCAAGATTGTTCTCGTAAAGATATCTGAGCAGGTCGCTCATCATCCAGTTGCTTATCTCCTTCGGCTTATCATATAGTTTAACACATTCCTCAAAGAAGTCGGCTAAATGCTTCGAGCTCACCAGAACCTCCGCATCATACTTTGGCAGACCATACATGCTCACGAAGCGCTTAGCCCGATCGTCCGGGAGCTCGGGCATCTCAGCCCTAACTTCCTCAATCATCTCCTTGCTTATGACAACTGGCACGAGATCAGGTTCAGGAAAATACCGGTAATCCTGCTCTTCCTCCTTAGTTCTAAGCGAAATAGTTATTCTTCTAACCTCATCCCAATGCCTAGTTTCACGTTTAACCGCAATGCCCTTCTCTATAAGCCCCTTCTGCCTAATTATCTCGAAGCTTAAAGCCCTCTCAACCTCTTTAAATGACGTTATATTTTTCACTTCAACCCTCGTCCCGCCAGCCAGAGATATGTTCGCGTCGCATCGCATTGAGCCCTCAAGGCTCCCATCAAAAATCCCCAAATGCTCAAGGATGTTCCTGAGCTTTTGGAGGAAGAGCCTAGCCTCTCTAGGCGAGCCGATGTCCGGCTCCGTAACCACCTCAAGTAGAGCTACGCCAGAGCGGTTATAGTCAACGAGAGTGTATGGTGACTGGTCTATGGATCCTATATGTACGAGGCGCCCAGGATCCTCTTCAAGGTGAACCCTGCTTATATGTATCTTTTTGCTCTGCCCATGGCTTTCAATATAGAGGTAGCCGTCAACCGCTAGTGGAACCCCGCCAGCCCTATCATATTGAGTTATCTGGAAATTCTTCGGTAGGTCGGGGTAATAATAGTTCTTTCGGAAAAATATCATCTTCTCTGAGATCTTGCAGTTCAAGGCGAGCGCAGCCATTATCGCAAACCTAACAGCCTTCTCATTCAGCACTGGAAGAGCTCCTGGAAGCCCGAGGCAGACTGGGCAGACAAGAGTGTTAGGCTCTTTCCCCCTATAATCTGATGGGCAGCTACAAAAAAGCTTACTTTTTAGGCTGGTTAGCTGCACGTGGACCTCGAGACCTATTTTAACGCTTCCCTCAATGTTCATGGCGCTCATCTAAGCTACCGGTCGTAGACCAGTAAGCTAATCTTTATTATCATAAGTGCCCTATATTGTTTTCTTTTGACGGAGGGAGCTGAAGGTGGGCATTAATGTGACCACAGAGTTTCTCGCTAAGGACGCGCATAAAGCCGCTAAAAGAGGAGACCTTATAATAGTTGTCGATGTTTTACGATGCACTTCAACAGTAGTCACGGCTCTAGCTAACGGTGCAAGAGAGATAATACCTGTGAAAAGCCTAAGGGAAGCTAGAAGGATGCGCGCTGAAAACCCAAGCTACTTATTGGCTGGTGAAAGGGGCGGGTTAAAGCCCTCCGGGTTCGATTTAGGGAACTCGCCGCTAGAATATATGCGCGAGAAAGTTTTTGGTAAGACAATAGTTCTAACTACCACTAGCGGTACTAAAGCGTTAAACAATTCAAAGGGCGCTAGGTGGGTTTTAGTCGGATCATTCTTAAACTTAAACGCTGTCTCCGAAAAAGCGCTCTCAATAGCTATTAGTGAGGGCACGGATATTTGCATCGTGCAATCGGGCACGAATGGGGAGTTCTCCCTAGAAGACTTTATATGCGCTGGCGCCATAATTGATAGCTTAAACAGCTTAACTAAGGGTGATGTTAACCTCTCTGATGCGGCTAAGGCGGCGCTTTTAGGGTTCACTTATGTGAAGAATGACTTATGCGCCAGCATTATGAGGAGCAGGCATTCAACGCGGCTGATAAAAATGGGTTTTATAGAGGACATAAGATTCTCTTGCCAAATGAATTTATTTCCAATAACGCCATTCTACAATGGAAGATCTATAACGTTAAAATAATTAGGGTTTAACGGGCTTTCCACAGCTTAAATCTTCGATATATGCGCCTCCGCTTTACCTTCCTTCACCACTAGCTTAAGCTTGCATTCAGTTGTTAGAACGTGGATTACATCGCCCTCTTGCCTAAACTGAACCTCTTGCGATATAACCGGCGCCGAATGTACTTTAATGGTGGTTACATTTGGGCTTCTCCACGTTATCTCGTATCCATCCGGATCCTTTCTTATCGTGAAGCCGCCGAAAATCTCGTAAGTTAATTCCTCGACTTTAGACTCCTTATCCTTCTTCTTACTAAATATCTTCATTTTCGCTAACCTCCAGCATTAAGAATCTAGGTAATGGATTTTAGAAACTTAAATCTATCGCCTTTTAAGCGATATATTGATGCTCCACTCTCTCAAAGTCCTTTACGATCTCTAGTTCGTCACCCAAATATTTCCTTAAGTCCGAAACCGGAATATGGAGTTTAGGTGGATCCAGAGCCATTCTGGCAACAGGATGATCAGCGCCGAAAGTTTTCACACTTATCTCATAGACAAGCCTTCTAACCTTTCCCTCATTTAGAAAACCGAGAGAGTGCAAATATTCGTGGAGCAGAAGCGAGAAGATTAGCGAATTAAGCTCTATCTTCGACATGAGGGATCTATCCACCATACTTATAAGCATCTTATTTAAGACTATCCCATTTGAGCCGACCTGATAGTATGCGCCTATGTAAGGCGGCAGATTCTTAAGATACAGTAGCAGCCCAACCCTATGTAAGCCAAGAACCTTCTTTACAGCCTTCTTAACAAGGTCAAATATATCCCCATAGCCATTGCATTTCTCGAGACTCTCGATAAAATAGGAGTTATCCATGACGATTATTCCTCTCAATAAAAGAGTGCCCGCTTCATACAATATAATCTTTTCCTAAGGAGCGGAACTCTTCTCCATCCGCCAGCGCAAGCTACTTAACCAGCTTAACCGTGATTCACATGGATTTAAAGCCACCATTTATTATATATGTAATAACCGGAAACCTATAGGTGGTGGAGAAACTTTGGTTTGGGATATAAGCGTAGCGTACTATGGGTGCCCCTACCCTAAACATGTGGACGACGATTTAAACGAGATCTATGAGACTGGATTTACGTCGATAACGCTCTGCATCAATGAGTACGAGTGGCCAGGCATGATGAAGTCTAAGAAAAACGTTGTGGAGAAAGCTCATAGCATTGGACTAAGAGTATTTATTGATATTCATGGATTCGGATTTTTTGTCCCAGGACATTTTAGCATATCTGTGCCAAGCAACCCAGAGTGGTGTGAAGTAAACAGTAAGGGGAGGATTTATCCACTTAGAGGGTGCCCAAATAACCTAGAGTATAGAGCATGGTTGAAGAGGAAAGTTGAGGAAATCGTCAACAACCTTAAGCCAGATGGATTATTTTGGGATGAACCATCTTTAATAGTCCCGAAGGATTGGCCTGACTCATGGACATGTAGATGCGCCCTCTGCAGGAGAATTTTTAGTGAAGAATATGGGCGTGATATGCCTGAAAAGCTGACGGAGGAAGTGAAGGAGTTTAGGCAGAGATCTCTCTTTAATTTTCTGAACGAAATTATGGCTGAGGCTCAAAGAATTGATGGAGGAATCATAAATATATTGTGCTTGATGCCGGAGCACACGGGCATGCATGGAGTATACTCCTGGGAACCGGTTCTAAACTTAAGGAGCCTGCATGTTTTCTCAACAGACCCATATTGGATCTGGTTTAATAAGCCATTCGAGTGGTTTACGGAGTGGGCTAGCAGAGCCATAGAGATCTCGAGAAAAGCTAACGTAAAATCTCAAATATGGGTTGAGCTCATAAAGGTCCCCAAAAGTCGGGAGTCGGACATCTATAGGAGCATGATTAAAGCCGTCGAGCTCGGGGCGGATGCGTTAGCAACCTGGAGCTTCAGAGCTGAAGAGGGATCAGAGCTCTCATGCGAAGACCCGGAAAACGCGTGGAAAACAATGATCGAAGCTGTCAGGAAGATTAGAAGCGGTCTGTGAGCATTAATATTCTTCGCTAATCATTCTCTCAGAACCTGCTTGCTTAGCTCCATTGGAGATTCTCCAGGCGAAATTGGTCTCAGCCTGATCTTAAAGCAGACTGGTTCCGGCTTAACAAGGTATTGCGGCAGGGCGTCTGGCCCGCAGCTTCCACCTCCAAGCCCAGACTGCATATAGTCCAGGTTCAGGGTTATGTCCTCCCTCCTCTTAAGCTCATGGGTGTGCTTCGCCCTATCAAAATCTTCAGCCGTATAGTGGTGGGCGCTAATCTCCATTAACTGTAAGCCGACGGCGAGCAGACCGAAGCCAAAAGCGTTCGTTAACGCGACCCAGCGGACATCCGTCTTATTCCCGTTTTCTTGAGGCTTAATGTATGGCACATACTGTTCGTCAACCGTGCCACTGTAAACTCCTACAGGAGCCCCCTCCTTACGGTCTCGGTAGTTTTCATGGGGGCCTCGACCGAACCATGTTATATTCTCGAAGCCCCTTGGAATCGTCATCTGTAAACCTATCCGTGGAAGGTGTGGTGGAAGACCTTCTACCGGTTGAGCATGGGTTTCAATTATTATGTCTCCGCTACCATAAATCCTGTAGATGTATGTGCAGCGAAATCTCTCCGAGCCTTCTGGCGTAATAAGCGAGGACTCCACATTCATGCGGATGATCTTGTCAGATATCTTCTCCGCCTTAACGCTTCTAGTGACATGCTTTAATCGATCCAGACCAGCTTTCCGCCATAACGGCGCTAATCTAGGAGCATCGTTATCTGTTGGAGCACGCCAAACGTTAAGTAGGGGACCGCTCTTAACGAGGTTAAGGCCCCTATAAATAAAGCCGCATACGCAGCCCGTCACTCTATCGAATAGCAATTTAAAGTCTTCTCCGACAACCAATATTTTATCCTCGGTCTCCTCCAGTTTGAGCGGAGGCATATCTTCCACCTTAACCTCTGGTCCCGGTGGCACGTTAAACGGCATTTTGAATTGGCTCCACCCCACTTCATAGCCTTTCTCAGCCCAAAGCGTGTCTTTTGACAGCTTATATCGTAAGGTTAGGTAGTACTCTGCTCCAGGTTTAAGTTTCTCTGGAATAGTGAAGGGTACGGTTACTATCTCGCTCTCTCGCGGCTTGGTATACATCTTTGGCAGTACGCCTTCCTGAATCACCTTTCCATCCTCAGTTAACTCCCATGTTATGTCAATTACGCTAAGGTCCAAGTGATCATACCTGTTAAGGATCCGGACTAAACCTTTAGATAGGTCTACGGGCTCTGCCTCAACCGGCTGCTGTATTTTTTTACACTCCCAGATTGCTGGATGAGGTACGCGGTTAGGCCAGACTAAGCCGTTTATGCAGAAGTTTCCATCGTTGGGTTCATCTCCGAAGTCGCCTCCATAAGCCCAATATTCAACGCCGTCTTCAGTCCTCTTTTTAAGCCCTTGGTCAACCCAATCCCATATGAAGCCGCCGCAAAGTCTCTTATACTTGCGTATTATGTCCCAGTATTCCTTAAGGTTGCCTGTGCTGTTGCCCATTGAGTGAGCGTATTCGCACATTATTATCGGTCGATCTTCTTCAGGATCCTCTGCCAGCTGTATTAGCTTATCTAGGGACGGATACATAATACTTATGACGTCAACACATCGTGGAACTCTCTTATCACGTGCACGTATAGTCCCCTCATAGTGAACCGGTCTGGTTGGATCGTACCCGTGAATCCATCCGGCTAAAGCGTCGTGATTCGGTCCGTACCCAGATTCGTTTCCGAGTGACCACATGATGACACATGGGTGATTTTTATCTCTTTCAACCATTCTAACAACACGTTCCATGAAAGCGTGAAGCCACTCCGGGTCATGCGCTGGCTCAGTGTATGTGGGAAAGCGCTCTAAAAGATTTTTTACAGCGTCTTTAAGAGACTTATCCTCCGATTCTTCTAGGAGCTCTCTGAGTATCTGGTTCCATGGTTTTCCGAGAGCCTCCTCGATCTGCCAGATCGTCCTGAATGATTCGGCTAAACCATGGCACTCTATGTTCGCCTCATCAATAACATATATGCCGTATTTATCGCATAAGTCGTACCACGCTGGGTGGTTTGGGTAATGGGAGGTTCTAACAGCGTTAAAGTTAAAGCGCTTCATGAGAATAATGTCTTTCTCCATAGATTCAATCGTCACAAAGTGCCCTCTAACATCGTCATGTTCATGTCTATTCACGCCCTTAAAGTAAACTGGCGCCCCATTTATCAGTATGCGCCCATCCTTAACCTCTATTTGCCTAAAGCCTACACGGCAGCTTTCAGCCTCCACCATGTTTCCATGCTCATCCTTAAGCGTTAGAAGCATTGTGTATAGATATGGGTCCTCAGCAGACCACTTTCTAGGTCTAGAAACCTTTCTCTCTATCTCGACCACAGCCTCGCTTCCAGGATTTATCTCACCAATAAATTTCTTCACCGGCTCGGTGAAAACCAGCAGCCCCTCATGATCAAACAGCTTTACCTCTAGAAGATGCGGTTTAGACTTTTTATCTGAGTAGTTTTTTATGTTGACCCTGACCTTTAGGGCCGCATCCTCATACTTCTCGTCAAAAAATGTTCTGACGAAGAAATCCCTTATATGCAGGTTAGGCGTACAGTAGAGGTAAACGTCGCGGAATATGCCGCTGAGACGCCACATATCCTGATCCTCGAGGTAGCTTCCATCGCTCCACCTTAGAACCATGACCGCGAGCAAATTCCTGCCAGGCTTAATAAAGCGGGTGATATTAAATTCCGCCGGCAGCCTGCTGTCTTCGCTGTATCCAACCATCTCCCCATTAACCCAGACATAGAAAGCTGAGTCAACGCCCTCGAAGACCAGAAAAACCTGCCTACCAAACCACTCTTCTGGGACAACGAATTCTCTGCGGTATAGCCCTGTAGGGTTCCAGTCCCGCGGAACCTTCGGCGGGTCGGCTTTAAATGGATATCTAACGTTCACATATATTGGTTTATCGTATCCAAGCATCTGCCAATTGCTAGGAACAGGTATGGTATCCCAGTCATCAACGCTATACCCCTGCTTATAGAAATCTCTTGGAACAAGATGGGGATTCTCATATAGCTTGAACCTCCATTCACCGTTAAGCGTCATGAGCCATGGAGAACTATCTTTTAGGCATGTGAGCGCCGTATCCTCGTCCGGATAGGGAATAAGAGTCGCGTGCGCTGGCTCCTTATTTATCCCGGTGATCCTCGGGTTCTCCCAGTCGGGAACCCCTTCAACAAATCTATCGATGACCATACTCAACAACCGCAACTACTCTATTTCAGAGAAAGGCTGAAGATCCTAAAATAGTTTTTAATTCTTAACATGCTCTACTATTATTTTCACCCCAAAGGTCACGCTTCTATGTTAGGAGGGGGCGAGTTATAAATGAGGAATGCTCCTAAAGAAAAATTAATTTAAGTGAAAATTAGCACCCTATAACTTAGCTAGGCTAAAAGTTCAGTCTTTTAAGGGACGATCTAAGTGGCTTGAAATTATATTTGTTTGAAGTCATGTCTTTCTAATTAACCCATTCCTTAGGTTTTTAGCCAGAAATTCATTTAGTGGACTTAAAAATCAGAATCTAACGCTCCACTCCACCATGGAGCTGATTCTATACGACTATTTCCCTATAAGAAATGAAATAATGTTTAAATGAAGTCATAACACTAAGATGATAGGAAGACAGGAGAGAAATCATGGTGAAGTCATCTGATAAGGTTTAAGTCCAGGTATGAGAAGATTTTAAGGGTTGATGAAGACCATATTGTTATCTTCGACGACTTTAGAAACGTTAATTTAGAAGATGAGGCGGATTTAATCTTCGCTGATCCGCCGTTTGGGATAGATTTTAAGGGTAACCTCGCCACTTATAATAGAAACCCTGACGCATTATCTTATATTGAGGTGCCTAGGGAAGAGTATCCTAGGTTTATTAGGGATCTGGTCGAATGGTGTTATAATGCCTTAAAGCCCAATGGAAGCATGTGGCTTATTTCAAGCTGGAATAATCTACGGCATGTGCTTAACGCCGTTGAGGACGCCGGCTTCATCCAGCTAAACCACATTATATGGAAGTACCAGTTCGGCGTATTCACTAAAAGGAGATTCGTCACATCACATTATCATCTTCTCCTGCTCGTTAAGGACGAGAACGATTACACATTCAATAAGCCTGAGCATTACCCGGAAGATGTCTGGATAATTAAGAGACCATATCACCGCGGTGAAGAAACGGCTGGAAACGAGCTACCAGACGAACTCGTCGAAAGATGCATAATGACATCATCTAACCCAGGGGATCTAGTCGTCGACCCAGTTCTCGGCTCCGGAACAACCATGCGGGTATGCCTAAAACTTAACAGAAGATGCCTAGGCATAGAGATAAACTCACGCCTAGAAAAGAGAATAAGAGAGAAACTGAAGATTTGATTAAAAAGAACCTTGATAGAGAAGATTAAATACGCTTACAAGCGTAAAGGCGCAAAATATAAAGATTCTCCCGTCACCTGGTTTTATCTCATTAAGTGTTCTAGACACGATTCTGTTAAGCTTCAGGCATATTTTGGCGACCCACATTAGGGAGAATGATAAATTAAGGTTATAACAACCGTTGTCGGATAGTTAACTTTTTATAACTATCCGTTCCACCTCTTTAAATTCATCGGTGGCTTTCGGGGGCAACGGTAAAGCACCCCACATTGGATGTTTCATGGCTATGTTCCAT
>JAWBZG010000051.1:0-9582 GCA_038866525.1 Bathyarchaeia archaeon | reverse complement strand
AAAAATTAAGGATTTTTATTGTTATTGGAGGCAAAATTAGTTTTAGATACCCGCGTTTTCAATGTGCTTAGCTGTCAATGGATAGGATTAATGCAGGTTCTTAGAGACTCCTTGGCGTTAATGTTCGCTGAAAGACTCGTTTAGCCACGTGAACAGAAAATTAGAGTGATAGATGCTTGGTTAAAATCTGCTTCAAAATTTTTAAAGTACTATCGCCTTAACAGTTGATTTTTTAAGTTCTCTAATAAACTTTCTTAGTTTGGAGAGCGTTTTCTCCTCGTCACCGATATTTTCCTCCATGATCTTAATTATTTTGCTCCCAACTATTGCGCCATCAGCCCCGTTGGCGATAACGCTTCTCACGTGAGAGGGCTTAGATATCCCGAATCCGACGGCTATGGGGATTCTTCCATTAGATATTGAAGAGACCCTTCTCACGAAATCTACGCTCTCTTTTCTGAGCCTTTCTCGGGGTCCGGTGACGCCGAAAACTGAAACCAGGTAGATGAACCCGGAGGAAAACTCCATTATTTTTCTAAGCCGCTCATTTGAGGTTGATGGAGCTGCGAGGAAAATTGTGTCAACATCATATTTATCGGCTACAGCCTTATACTCTGAGGCTTCTTCCACTGGCAGGTCTGGGACGACTATCCCGCTGACGCAGTTTTCTCTGGCAAGGTTAAAGAAGTTCTCTAACCCCATTCTGAAGACCACGTTATAATATGTCAGTATGATTATCGGCGTATTCGGATGCGCTGCGGATACTTTTTTAGCGGTTTCCAGCACAGCTAGCGGCCTTACACCGGCTTTAAGCGCCCTCATGGTAGCGCGCTGTATAATTGGGCCATCAGCTATGGGGTCTGAGAAGGGTATGCCGAGCTCAAGCATGTCGACGCCGCCATCTATGAGCGCGTCAGCCATCTTCAATGTATGGTTTAAGGTTGGGTCACCGCACGTAATGTACCCTATTAATGCTCCTTCACCGCGCTTACCTAGATCCCTAAATTTCTCCTCTATGGCTCTCATATATTGGCACCCAGATACCTTGCAACTACTTCGACATCTTTGTCTCCTCTACCTGAGAGAGTGACGACAATAATGTCGTCTCTGCTCAGGTTCGGCGCAATCTTCATCGCGTAGGCTAAGGCGTGAGATGGTTCCAGAGCCGGAATTATGCCCTCGCTCCTAGATAGCTCTAGGAAAGCCTCCACAGCCTCCCTGTCGGTTACAGCGACATATTTGGCGCGCCCAATCTCCTTTAGGAAAGAATGCTCGGGTCCAACCCCAGGATAGTCTAATCCAGCTGAGATGCTATGCGTCGTCATCACTTGTCCGTCCTCGTCTTGAAGGATGTATGTTCTCATCCCGTGAAAAACCCCTTCTGAACCGGCGCAGAGGGAAGCCGCATGCCTCCCGTTCTCTATGCCCTCACCAGCCGCCTCAACACCATATAACTCGACTTCCGGGTCGTCCAGGAACGGGTGGAATGTTCCTATAGCGTTGCTTCCCCCACCGACGCATGCGATTAAGATGTCCGGCAGCCTACCCTCCTTCTCCATAATCTGCCTCCTTATCTCTCGACCTATAACGCTCTGGAAATCCCGGACGATCATGGGGTATGGGTGTGGTCCTACAACTGACCCTATTAAGTAGTAGGTTGTCCGGACGTTCGCAACCCAGTCCCTGAGGGCTTCGTTGATGGCGTCTTTAAGGGTTTTTGAACCTGACTCGACTGGGTGGACCTTAGCGCCGAGGAGCTCCATTCTGAAAACATTGAGTCTCTGGCGCCTCATGTCCTCTGAACCCATATATATTTCAGCCCTTAAACCCAGAGCCGCGCAAGCCATAGCTGTTGCGACGCCATGCTGACCTGCACCGGTCTCAGCTATAACCCTTTTCTTCCCCATCCTCTTAGCCAGAAGCGCTTGCCCAATGGTATTGTTTATTTTATGTGCTCCCCCGTGGGCTAGATCCTCGCGCTTTAGATAGATCTTTGCTCCGCCCAGCTTCTTCGTTAAGTTTCTTGCATAATATAGTGGGGTTGGTCTCCCAGCGAACTCTGAGAGATAATGCTTTAGCTGTTCTTGAAATCTCTCGTCTGCCTTTGCCTCTAGGTAGGCTTCCTCAAGCTCTATGAGCGCTGACATGAGCGTTTCCGGGATGAATCTGCCCCCAAACCTCCCATACTTTCCATCTATAGGGTACTCGCTTAGCTTAGGCACTCCTCAGCCCTCCTAACCTCTTCAATAAAAGAGATTATTTTCTTCGCGTCCTTAATCCCGGGCTGAGTCTCAACCCCGCTGGAAACATCCACTGCGAACGGCTCAACAGTGAGGATCGCTTCTCTAACATTGTCTGGTTTTAAGCCGCCCGCGAGGATCATGGGTTTAGGATATATTGTATCCCTAATTCTTCTGCTTATAGACCAGTCGTGGGCGACCCCTGTACCGCCATACATGCCCGGGACATGTGAATCGACCAATACAGCGTCAAGGTGATCGATGTAATGCGCCATATCCTCCACGCTCCAGCCTTCAAGAGCCTTCACCGTCCCTATAACCCTAACCCGCCTAGAGATCTCCTCCACCCCCTCAAGCGTGGGCAGACCGCCATGCAACTGTATCGCATCCGGCCTCAGCTCCCTATAGATTTCAAGGGTTTGTTCGAGATCCCTGAAGACTGTGACCGCGACCCTTGTGACAAATATCGGCGTCTCCCTCATTAGCCGCTTAGCCCAGTTTAGGGTTATGTTTCTCGGGGACTCGGGAACATTGACTATGAACCCCAGTGAGTCGGCGCCGGCTTTAATAGACGTATATATGTCTTCCAGCCTAGTTATGCCACATATCTTAACCCTAACTCTCCTCATATGGCGTTCACCAAGCCCCTGATGAAATCCTTAATGTTTCCGGCAGACATCACGGAGGTCCCGACTAGAAAAGCGTCGGCGCCACACTTCTTTAGGAAGCGTATATCCTCTGGAGACTTCACACCGCTCTCGCTGACTATGGGTCTGCCGCCGGCTTCGCTTTTCCCCACCCTCTCAAGAATAGCCTTAGTCGTATTGATGTCAACTCTAAGGGTTCTCAGATCCCGATTATTTATGCCAATCATATCAGCCTTCGTCAAAAGAGCCATCTTGAATTCTTCAACGTCATGAGCCTCAAGCAGGACTTCAAGCCCCCTGCTATGAGAGTAATCTATCATGTCATCGAGACCGGCTTCACAATACCCGCGCCTGAAAAGCGCCACTATGAGAAGCACGGCGTCAGCCCCAAGATTATATGCGGCGTCGATTTGGCGCCGGCTTAAAACTATATCCTTCATGAGTACGGGGGCGTCGACGGATAGGCGGGCTCTAGCTAAAGTCTCGAGTGAACCGGAGAAGTACGTTGGCTCCGTTAAAACAGATATTCCAGCAGCCCCAGCCTCAACCATGCTCCTAGCGATGTTCCCCACGTCTCTCTCCACCCTTAAAATCCCGGCTGACGGCGACGCAAACTTAATCTCAGATATGATAGCGGCCCCCCTACACTTAAGTATGGCTTCTTTAAGGCTTCTACCTACACCTCGCTGGGGAAGCCCACCTAGAGCGCCACATTGATAGTATCCACTATCAATGTTTCTTATAGCCGCCTCAGCCAGCAAATCTAGGAAGTCACCCATATCTCTTCTCGAGCTCCTCAAGCCTCGATAGGTCCCCACCATATGTCTTAATGAGGTCTTTAAGTTTCCTATACGCTGAGCCGCTGGCGATGGATTCTAGCGCGATTTCAACGCCACTCTTGAAGTCATCGGCTTCACCCCCGATGACCAGTGCCGCCGCCGAGTTCATGAGGACCATGCGGAGCCTCGGGTCCTCAACCTTCGGGTCACAGTAGAGTAGCCTAAACGATAGCTCAACGCATTCATCCGGACTCTGAACAATCAAGTCGGATGCTTCAGCGGCGTGGAAGCCGAAATCCTTAGGGGTTAACTCAAGGGGCTTTAGGTCGCCTTCCTTAAGCCAGATAGCCGACGTTTTGCCGATCACCGAGATCTCATCGAGCCCGTCAACCCCATGCACCACCATAGCCTCATCGCAGCCAAGCTTCTTAAGAACCAGCGCGATGGGTTTAAGCCAAGCCTCGTCGAAGACTCCGAGGAGCTGCGCCTTAACCCCAGCTGGGTTAGTTAATGGTCCGAGAACATTAAATACTGTTCTTATGGCGATCTCTCTACGCGGTCCAGCCACATGCCTCATCGCTGGGTGAAATTTTGGGGCAAACATGAATCCTATGCCGATTTCCTCAATAGCCTTCTTGACGACTTCGGGCTCAGCATTTAGGTTTAATCCGAGCCGCTCGAGAAGATCAGCGCTTCCAATCTTGCTCGTTACAGACCGGTTCCCATGCTTGGCGACCGGGACCCCTGCGCCGGCAACTACGAGCGCTGCCAGCGTGCTTACGTTAAACGTCTTTATTTTGTCTCCGCCCGTTCCACACGTATCGATGATCCTCCCCTTAATATTCGGCTGAATTCTATTGCAGAATTCCCTCATCACGGATGCGAAGGCTGAGATCTCCTCAATGGTTTCGCCTTTAATCCTCATCGCTGTTAGAATGGCGGCTATCTGCGCCGGGGTCGCAGCCCCGCTCATTATCTCCCTCATCGCTTCGCATGCTTCCTGATAAGTTAAGTTCTGGCCTTCAACAACCTTCTTTATGCATTCAACTATCATTCTGAACACCCCAATCCAGAAAATTCTTAATTATCTTCTTGCCTTCCCGGGTCAGTATAGATTCAGGGTGGAACTGTACGCCTTCTATGGGATGCAGCCTATGCCTAACGCCCATGATTTCACCGTCATCTAGGGATTTGGCTGTAATCTTTAGGCAGGATGGCAGAGAGGATTCTTCGCCGACTAGCGAATGATATCTGGTGGCTTCGAATGGGTTTTTGACGCCCCTAAAGATCCCTTTTCCATCATGTGAAATTAGGCTTGTCTTACCGTGCATTACTCTCTTAGCTGGAATTATTCTGCCGCCGAAGACATGTATTATCCCCTGATGCCCGAGGCAGACACCTAAAGTCGGCACCTTTACGCTCAAGTTCAACAGTATGTCAGAGCATACCCCAAAATACCTTCTGTCGGCTGGGCTGCCTGGACCCGGCGATATGATTATCCTGTCCGGGTCTATCTCTGCAGCTTTCTTCAAAGTTATTTTATCGTTCCTGTAAACTATTGGCTCTCCGCCCAGCTCGCCAACGTATTGAACGAGATTATATACGAACGAATCGTAGTTATCTATTATAAGGATCTTCATTCCTTAACCCCTCCAGAACAGTCACTCAGACTCCTCCAGAGCCTTCATTAAAGCCCTAGCCTTAAACTCTGTCTCAAGCCACTCATTCTCCGCCGTGGAGTCGGCAACTATGCCGCTTCCAACCTGTATGTGCATTTTGCCGCCTTTAGCGAACAGGGTTCTAATAGTTATCGCCAGATCCATGTTGCCGTTATAAGAGAAGTAGCCTACGGCGCCGGCGTACGGGCCTCTGCGAACACCTTCAAGCTCATCAATGATCTCCATCGCCCTAATCTTCGGCGCCCCGGATACCGTGCCGGCGGGAAAGACGGCTTTAAGCGCATCGAAGCAGTCGCAGTCTCTTCTCAGTTTACCGGCGACTTTTGAGACTATGTGCTGGACGTGGCTGTACCTATATATTCTCATGAGTTCGGCAACCCTAACTGTGTTGAACTCTGAAACCTTGCCTAAGTCATTCCTAGCTAAATCCAGAAGCATTACGTGCTCAGCTATCTCCTTCGGATCGTTAAGGAGCTCCTTCTCTAAGGCTTTATCCCTCTCCACGTCCCCGGTTACAGGCCTTGTCCCAGCTATGGGGTAGGTCTCAACCAGTTCGCCCTCAACCCTGACAAGAGTTTCAGGGCTCGACCCAATTATGAATCGATCATCCATCTTGAGGAAATACATGTAAGGCGACGGGTTGATTCTCCTTAGATTCAAGTAAAATTTCTGTAAGCCTCCCTCGAAACTTGAGCTATACCTCTTGGATAACACTACTTGGAGAATGTCCCCTGAAAAGATGTATTCCTTCGCTCTATCAATTATTTTATCGTACCGGTCTCTGCTAATATTCACCTTCGGTGTCGTGAACGATAGTTCCGGTATGTTTGGTTCCCTGCCGATTTTTCTCTCTATCTCATCGTATCTGTCCCTACCCCTATAGAAGTAAAATACCTCGTTATTTAGGTGATCGAAGATTATGCCGTCGTTATATATGCCTACTTCAACGTCTGGGAAACCTAAGTCATCTACAGATTTGTTTGGCAGATCCTCCCAATAGCGTATAGCATCATAAGATATATATCCAACAGCTCCGCCAACATACCTGAGGCAGCTGCTGTGAGATCGGCGTCCGCCTATAAAAGCCCTAATAACGTCAATTGGGTCGTCAACTTTCAGTCTCTCTCCGCCTATACGGGTGAACCCATCTTTAATGGTCACAACCACTTCCGGGTCGAAACCTATAAAGGAGAATCTGGATCTGTCCCCGCCATCACCCATGGACTCAAAGAGGAAAGCGCGGCTATAATCATCGCAGAGCTTTAAAAACACGTCTATGGGCTGTTTCCACCAGATCCTCCTAAACTCCACGGGCTTTTGGTTCATATTCTTAAGGGTCTCATGCACCACACCAAACTAGGTCACCCATGCACATCACCATACATAACAGCCAAAAAATGTATATTGATGAATTATTTAAATCTTTCTTGTACAAAAATTGACTTAAAACTCATAATTGTGGAGTTCCAGATAATGCAAAAATGTGTGGGAGGTTTTAGCCGATGTAAACTAGAGAGTTAAAAAAATAATAAGTGAGTAAGTGGTTTTTGGATGCTGCTCATGCCTCTATGTTCTTAACACTTCGTGGAAGAGTTTTTTCACGGCAGTTATCCTTGATTTCTGGGCTAAAACGTCCTTTGTTATGAAGTCTAGGGCTTTCTCCGGGCACCATTCCACGCATTTGGGGCTTCCATTACATGTGTCGCATACAAACACGACTTTCCTATCTGGGTGGAGCATTATCGCCCCGTAGTCGCACGCCTCAATGCACCATCCGCATCCATTACACTTGTCCTCGTCAACCATAACTATGCCTGTCTCCTCAGACTGCTTGAGCGCGTCACGTGGGCACGCTGCTACGCATGGGGCGTCTTCACATAATCTGCATGCAATAGACATGTTTACAACAGTATCTAATCGGACAACCCTTATACGCGACTTGAGGGGGTTAAATACCTTCTCCTTTTCGAATGAGCATATATACTCGCATACGCTGCATCCGACGCATTTATCCGGGTCAGCTGAAACGAATTTTCTCGCATGTATATGGGACATATGGCTCCTCTCGCGAAACTTATTAAATTAATTTAACGCTGTTATTAAAGCTTATCTTTAACGATGTAAGCTAGGTCTTCTAAGCCTAACTCCTTAAGCTTCTCGAGGGTTGGAACCCCATCTCTAGTCCAGCCCCTGTTCGCGTAGTAGTCGTCGAGCATGAAGTCCAGCTCCTCCTGAGTTATGTAGCTACCTTTCGACACAGTTTCATCAGGTATTGGAGTCGTCATAACTTTAATTGGCAGATGGTCGTCTTTTCTCGTGAAGCCCTCCCTAATATTATATAGTCTAGCCAGGTTGTTTATTCTCTCGCCTGTCCGCCTCAGCTCTTCAGCTGACATCTCTATCCCTGTTACGAGCGTGTAGTATTTGGCTAGATCTTCGAATCCCTTATAGTAGACGCCCCTAGAGAACTTGCAGACTATGAGCGAATCAATTATCGTGTATAGATCCTCTATCTCGATGACGAGCTTAGATCTCCCCTTCTCAAACTTAAATCTATCAACCTTTCCGGCTATGTCTAGGGCGTAGGCTCCATGCCTATTGTGGTCGGCTCCCCTGAATGAGACAGCGTAGCCTACGGCGGCTGTCTTCAACCCCCTAATATCGTAGCCTGTCATCTCAAGACCCTTAATGTGATTGGCGAGCTTCTCAGCGCCCTTCCCTATAATTTCAGCAGCCCTCTTAACGCCCTCAGCCAGAATGTTGCCCAACCCCTCGCGCCTACCCATCATCTCAACGAGCTTAACCATGGCTTCAGCGTTACCAAATCTCAAATCCAGCCCGCCGGTATCATCCTTGGTTAATATTCCATGCTCATAGCAATCCATCGCGAACCCAACTATATTGCCGGCTGATATGGAATCCATGCCGTAGTAGTTACATAGGTCTATGGCTTTAATTATCGCATCCATTCTATCGACGCCGCAGTGGGGGCCGAAAGCCCATAATGGTTCATATTCAACCCTAGCCATAGTCCCCTTATATGGTCCCTCCGGCACAACGGCTATGTGCTCGCACCTCATGGCGCATGATGAGCAGCCGATGATCTTCGTGACGAAACGCATGTTTAGGTATTCGCCGCTAACCTTCTCGGCGCCCTCAAAGACGGCGTTCGTGAAGTTCCTCGTTGGCAGGCAGCCGAGAGAATTATGGACTAAAACGTTCTGCGGTGTTCCAAGAGTCCTATACTTGACCGTTGCGGGCCCCTTCATCCTTTCATGCAGAACCTTAACGAACTCTAGGAACTCCTCAGGCTTAGCTACCGGTACATCTTTAGTCCCTCTAACGGCTATGGCTTTAAGATTCTTTGAGCCCATAACTGCGCCCAGACCGCATCTTCCAGCAGCCCTGGTCTTATCATTCATTATACACGCTATCCGTGAGAGCTTCTCGCCTGCCAAACCTATCGCAGCTACGCGGATATAGTAGTCGCCTAGCTCCTCCCTAATGATATCCTCGGTCTCCTGCGGCGACTTACCCCAAAGGTGCTTAGCGTCCATTATTTGGACGCTGTCATCATCTATCCACACGTAAACTGGCTTCTCGGCTTTACCCTCGAATATAACTGCGTCGTAACCAGCCCTCTTAAGCTCCGCGCCGAAGAATCCATGCGACTTAGCCTCGCCAACCCCATTAGTTAGCGGGGACTTAGCGACAAAAGCGTGCCCGTTACCGCCAGTAGGCGCAACAGTGCCGCTGAAGGGGCCAGTTGTAAGTATAAGCGGGTTCTCCGGGCTCAGCGGATCGATGCCAGGCTTCGAGTTATCGATTAGCAGCCTTATGCCTAAACCTATGCCGCCAATATACTTTTTAGCCAAATCCTCCTTCAGCGGTTCGAATGAAGTCTTCCCAGTTGACAAGTTAACTCTCAAAATCCTGCCAGCGTAGCCGAACAATATATTATTCCCCCTTCACATGAAGGGTTAGAAGAATTAAAGGTAAAAGTAGTATTTATCGTTTTTTATAAAAGAGAGGACTTACGTTATCACTGTGTCAATTGGTCGCCTCTAACAATGCCCGTTGGGGTTTTCACGTCTGGTTTAGCGTGCTTCTTCAGCCAACGTGCAACCTCTACCAGAACCGGGTGGTCTGAAACGTCTAGAACGGGTATCTCTAAACCGCCGACTTTAATCGATGGGGAATATTTTGGCATTAAAGCGAAGTTTACGGAGCTCCAGAA
>JAWBZG010000050.1:0-9756 GCA_038866525.1 Bathyarchaeia archaeon | reverse complement strand
GCTGCTTCGCCACAGGGAGCTGGATGAACCACGGGCAACCGCTGGAGACACGCTCCCGCAGGCGGGGCAGAGGAAGAACAAGCCGTTGAGAGGTAGATGGCTAGGAGACTGAACATAAAAGACATGAAAGCCTATGAATAGCCATCCACTGAGAAACGGCTCTTCAACCTACACAGTAAACGTTAGACGTGTAGTGTCGGGATGAAAAGGCTGGTAAAGATCTTAATCGCTGTAATGCTGGCTACAGCTGTAGCCACAGTAATTATTTATGAGCATCATGTTAGCTCTCGGAGCTCAGTAATCGTGTTGGTGACCACAACCAGCACCTATGATTCAGGGCTACTGGACTATTTAATGCCATTCTTTGAGGAGAAATACAACATTAAGGTCCGCGTACTCCCAATGGGAAGCGGCCGAGCAATAGAGGTCGCTAAGAGGGGTGATGCCGACATAGTTTTAGTGCACTCAAGGAGCCTTGAGCTTGAGTTCTTGAACAGCGGTTATGGGGTGCATAGGGTCGGCGTGATGTATAACGACTTCGTGGTGATAGGCCCTTTAGAGGATCCGGCTGATATAGGTGGTTTAGAGAATGTTACCGAAGCCTTCCAGAGGATCATGTCTAGTGGCGCTGAGGGGAAAGCGTGCTTCATATCACGTGCGGACAGATCCGGCACCCATATGCTGGAGATGAGCGTATGGGAGAGGCTTGGGGTAACGCCCTCAAACAAAATGCAATGGTATATTGAGGCTGGAGCCGGTATGGGCGCGGTGCTGCGCATGGCTAATGAGATGAGAGCCTATACGCTGACAGATAGGGCTACGTGGCTATCCTTTAAAGATGATTTGGCGAACTTGAGGGTTATGGTTCAAGGCGACATAACGCTTCTAAACCCATATGCGATAATTCTCGTTAACCCGGAGAAACATCCGCACAGAAACTATAGGGGTGCGCTAGCTCTAGCGAAATGGATCCTGTCAGAGGAGGGTCAAAGCCTCATCGCAAACTTTAAGAAGGGAGATGAAACGCTATTTTACCCTATGGCGCGCAACTTTAATAAAGCCCGAGAATTAGGTTTCCCAGATCAGGAAGATGAGATCAAATGGTATGAT
The DNA here is from genome assembly GCA_038866525.1 of Bathyarchaeia archaeon. Classification (GTDB taxonomy): domain Archaea; phylum Thermoproteota; class Bathyarchaeia; order Bathyarchaeales; family DTEX01; genus DTEX01. The sequence goes on along the minus strand of JAWBZG010000050.1, from coordinate 8,646 downwards.
TCTCAAAATCCCTAAAATAAACCTTATAAGCTAAAAGCTAAAATTGTGGCGGCGGTGAGCGCCATGATTAATGATTTGTTTTGGGAAGAGGTTCTCAATATAACTTTGCTCTCCCTGAGGGTTTCAGGTATATCCGTTCTAATAGGTTCTCTGATAGGCATACCTATAGGAGCGGTTCTCGGACTTAAGCAGTTTAAGAGGAAGCATGCGTTGATGCGCTCTATAGATGTTGCGCTGAAGAGCACCGTGAACACTTTTATGGGTTTGCCGCCAGTCTTTGTTGGGCTAATAGTTTACCTTTTGCTGTCGGCTTCGGGGCCGCTCGGCTGGCTAGGTTTACTCTATACGCCGGCAGCCATGATAATAACGCAGCTTATAGAGGTTGTCCCCATAATCATTGGGTTAACGATGTCGGCTGTTGCAGGGGTCGAGAAATCTGTTAGGGAGAGGGCTTTATCGCTGGGTGCAACCGATCTTCAAGCCGCGTGGCTCATATTAAAGGAGGCTCGACTAGGGGTTTTGACCTCAGTTATAACGGCTTTCGGCGCAGCTATATCTGAGGTCGGGGGCATAATAATCACGGGGGGCAACATCAGATGGTGGACGCGGACTCTGACAACAGCCATCGTTGTTGAGACAGAGTTGGGTAACTTTACTATGGCGCTCACCCTTGGCGTGATATTGCTGTCTATAGCGTTCATAATAAATTTAGCATTAACGTTAATTCAACTTAAGGGAGCGCGGCGGTAGTTGGCGACCGTTGAGGTCGAGCATTTATTTAAGGAGTACTCCGAGAGACAGGTTTTAAGAGACGTCAGTTTCACGGTTGAGGAGGGAGAGTTCTTCATTCTTGTAGGACCTAATGGCGCTGGGAAAACAACTCTACTCAGAATCCTCGATCTTCTTGAGGAACCTACGAGCGGTAGGGTTCTATTTAATGGTCAACCCGTGGACTACTCTTCGAAGGGTAGGGTTGCTTTGCGCAGAAGGATAGGGATGGTTTTCCAGCAAACGGTTCTCTTTAACATGAGCGTGTATGAGAATGTGGTTTACCCGCTTAAGGTTAGAGGTTTAAGTGAACATGATGTTAGGCGGAGGGTTAACGAAGTACTTAAGCTGGTTCAGCTGGATGGATTTGAGCGGAAAAACGCTTTGGGTTTGTCAGGTGGGGAGGCTCAAAGGGTGGCTATAGCGCAAGCATTAGTTACAGAGCCTGAACTCCTCCTTCTGGATGAACCGACGGCGAATCTTGATCCAAGAAACATCTCAATAATTGAGGGGGTACTATCCTACGTTAATAGGGAGAAGCGGACAACAATAATCATGACGACGCATAACATGATCCAAGCGGAGAATCTGGCGCAGAAAGTAGCCTTCCTGAATGAGGGAAGGATAGAGGCTATAGGATCATTCCAGGAGGTTTTCGGTAAGCCGTCGAAGCATATTGAAGGCTTCTCCAGACTGGAGAATATTTTCTGCGGTTTCTCGAAGACGACCGGTGAGGGGACATCTATTGTGGATTTAGGCGACGGCTTGCGGATCGAGGTCGCCGCTAGAAGAGATGGAAACGTAGTGCTTTACGTGCCCCCCGAAGACATAATTTTATCAGTTAACCCCATAATTTCAAGCGCAAGGAACATGTTTGAGGGTAGGATAACGCAGATATCTGACGTAGATTATGGGGTGAAACTAAAGGTTAATGTTGGGGCGAAAAGCTTCATGGTTCAGATAACTAGACGATCATTTAATGAGATGAATCTCAGCGTAGGCTCAAAGGTGTATATAGCGTTCAAAGCATCATCGGTTCAGATCCTTTAATGAGCCTTAAAATAGATAAAAAGTAAATTATGAGCGTTTAACGAATGTTTTCGCCGGATAAGTCGATTAATTAGGAGAATCAATTTAAGTTTAAGGTTGGAGTATGAGGGTGGTTGCTTGAGGAGATTTAAGGTTGCTATAACGGATTCAGGCTACGAGTCTCATGATGTTGAGGAGGAGGTTTTATCGCGGGTGGGCGCTGAGCTCGCCATCTTCCAGTGTAGGAGCGAGGAGGAGGTTATTGAATATTGTGGCGATGCCGATGCGTTGCTAAATACGTATGCTCCGATCACTAGGAGAGTTATTGAAAATCTTCAAAAGGTTAAAGTGATAGTGCGTTACGGTATTGGCGTCGACAATATAGATCTCAAGGCGGCTACCGAAAAGGGGGTTTTCGTCGCCAACGTCATATATGATGTCACAGATATCGCCGATCACACAGTTGGCTTGATCCTCTCGCTCATAAGAAAGATACCGTTAGCGGATGGAAGCGTCAAGAGCGGGCTGTGGGATTGGAAGGTCACGCGCCCAATATCCCGCCTTAAGGGTAAAACCGTCGGCATAATAGGCTTCGGTAGGATCGGGAGGAAGGTAGCTCAAAGGCTAAGGGGGTTTGAGGTTAAAATATTATCCTATGACCCGTATGTTCCGGAGAGCTTATTCGCCGAATATCACGTTGAAAAAGTTGATTTTGATACGCTGATTAGGGAGTCGGATATAATAACCATACATGTGCCGCTGACAAATGAGACTAGGCACATGATAGGTGAAAAGGAGTTCAAAAGCATGAAACGGGGAGCAATCATAATCAACACTTCTAGGGGAGGAGTTATCGATGAGCAAGCTCTCTATAAAGCCCTGAAAGAGGGTTGGATAGCTGGCGCTGGGCTAGACGTGCTGGAGAAGGAGCCGCCTGAAAAAGATAATCCTCTCCTAAAGCTGGACAATATTATAGTGACGCCGCACATGGCATGGTACTCAAACGACTCTTTATATGAAATTCGAAGGAAGGCTGCGGAGGAGGTTGCCAGAGTTCTGAGCGGTCAAATACCGGTTAATTTAGTGAATAGGGAGGTTTTAGAAAAGATCCGGAAATAAAATAGTGCCCAAGCAGACGTGGGAGTCTGCCATGAGGCGAGGGATGGAAGGGCGGTTCCCTTCAGTCTCAGTCTACTTTTATTTTCTCCAGGATTTTTTGGCTTAATTCGGATGGCTCTACCCCATCCACCAGCTTTATATTGTAAATTATTGCCAGTTCCTTCTCGTCTTCGCTTAATACGTCCTCTCCGGGTATTATGAAGAGTTTTTGTTGGGCTTTTACATCCATGGCTTTCAGATATAGGGATATGAGCGCTGCCTTCGCGTCGCCGTTTTCGGGGAGCGCATCTCCTACAATAACCTTCTCTTTTTCTCTCGAACTCTTCGCTTTTAGCGCTAGGTCGAACCTGTGCTCTAAGCCCGACATACCCCTTATCATTGCAGACGCTTCTAATATTAGTCCCTTCTCCCTAGCCATAGGATCTAGAGTTTTCGGCATCTCCTTTAATGCTCTCCTAAACTTTATCTCCATAAGCCTTACTTCGGGTTTTGTAGCTTTAGACCATAATTCCATGAAGACCGCCCTTAATATTTGTGCAAAGCTGATAAAGCTTGACCATAAACCCTGTATTTGGACAGTACGCCCGCTCGTAGGACCTAACGGAAAGCAGCACAGCAGGCTTTCACCAGTATCTGTGGACACGAAGTTTATCTCAGCGTGCTTAAAGTCTACGTGTTTAACTTCAGCAAAATTCAATATGCTTGATATCTCTCTGAGAACATGGGGATCTTCATCTAGATGGGCTATTAGCTTTATTTTCACTCCGCGCAAGCTAGCCTTTTCTAGGATTCGGGTGAAATCTCTAGTTACGTAAGGCTCCCTCAACCTCCTAACATGTATAAGGGCTTCGCCTTCAGCCCTATTCAGCACTTCACTAAAATATCTGCTGTATTCTTTTATGTCGCTGAATGTCACGATGCGTTCTATTCTCCTCCCAGTTCTCAAATATTGGAGTACCGTGGATATTTCTTGGGCATTACGCCAAACTACGTCAAAGAACGTTTTCACGGAATGTATGTAGTGGGGGGAGTCGGTCCAGAAACCTGATTCGCTTTCGCTATCCAAGCTCATCGAATCGTCTACCGTTAGGGATGTGAAGACCGATTTATCGTCAACTATGAGGAGACGCGTCTTCAATTGAGCGTCGAAGTGCTTTATCAGGGCATACCTTACGTAGTCTCCCAGCATCCTCACGGTTTTCTCATCTGATATGTTTGTGAGGATATTCACTTTAACCCCCTTAGCCTTCGCTCTCCTTAAGGTTTCATCGAACCCGTAAAGTGATAGGCATGCTAGGTCGTTGGGTGTTGTTAGTAGGTAGGCTTCATGCTCACAGTTTTCCAGCATCTGCATCATAACAGCGTATATATTTCTCCTCCCGCTGTGAACCCTAAACTTTGTTTCAACAACATACTCTTGCTGTTGGCTGGAGATTTTGGAAAGCGATTCTAAAATCGTAGCGTATTTGCTTTCCATCTCCAATATCCTGCTTCTAGCCGCCGACAATAACGTGTTAAGGGCTATGTTCGCTGGCACGGCGGAGAACTTCATTGGTCTGCCGGGCAGAACGTTTATCAACCCTATGTTCTCCATCCTTTTAAGGTTGCGGTAAATGTTCATTCGATTTGTTTTCAGGGCTTTTGAAAGATCCCTTATGCTGCTTGCTCCCGCCCTAGTTAAATAAATGAATATTTGAGCTTGAATCTTCGTTAAACCATACGTTTGAAGCATGCTTAAGATCTCTTCCACAGCCATGTTTCAGTCCTCTATATCAATGTAACAAACAAATGTTACATATAAAAACATTATTACAATGTTATCCATCTCTTATATAGTTATGGTTGCCGAGATAATTGAAGGGGTTTAACAATGAAGGCGGCTCTAGATCTCTTAAGCCCAAATAAGAGGAGGAGCAAACTGGAGATCTATATAGATGTTTTGAGGATAACTGGGTGCGGCATTAATAAGCCTACGAGGATTATGTTTGCAGCTAACTTATCCTGGAGGACCTTTAAAGAGGTAATTGCGGACCTTGAGAGATGCGGGCTTATAGAGCGCAAGACTGTAGGGGACCGCACACGAATAATTATAACAGAGAAGGGAAAGCGTATCCTAAGGAGCCTTGAGTCGGTCTCGGCTGAGTTCGCAGTGCTTAATGCTGCCCCACCCGTGCGCTTAAGATGATTTATTAATAGAAGAATAAATGCGGTAAAAATCATCTATAATGCGATAAACTCTTAACCATTTAGATGCTTGGAAAACGAGCTTCATTTTTTATCTGCTCAATCATCTCTTCAGGGGTCATGGCTTAGTTTTACGTCTCTGGCTAGCATCTCTGGGTTTGATGCGAGGTAGCGGTGCGTGTTCGTGATAACCTCTAGGTCTTGGGCTACTGCCTGTAGGATTAGGCATATTCTCCAGATATGTTCATCTCGGCTCTCTTTTAGGCTGTCTGAAAGAGCTTTTAACATGCCTGATGCAACGCATATTATATCCGCGAACTCCATGAGCTTAGAGGATAACCAGGACGCATTACATCCCTCGCTAGAAGCTAGCTCGTTAATAAGTCTCTTAATGGTGCTCCTAAAGTTTTTTAGGGTCTCAATAGGTAATGCACCGATTCTCCTCCGCAGTTCCTCTTCCCCCAACCTTTCGTCAATCTTTATCCCAGTCTCCTCAAGGGCTAACCTAAGATGCTCAACTATAATATTGCAGCGCTTGCTCGCAAGCATGAAATGGAACCTTAGCCTCTCATTCACCTTGCCCGCAGCTTCTTCAAGGGCGCTTAAAACATCCGCCATAACCCAATATAGGGCATAGAGAATCCTAGGCATCTCATAGGCTAAATCAATCCGACTTAACATTAGCCTACACCACGCATAAAAACATTGAAAACAATAATTCTCAGGGAATATTTTAATTTAATGGTGTTAAATAGCCTCCTTAATCCCGCTCATTTTTACTTGAAATAGTATTTGAATAAGCTTCCTGAAGCCACAAAAAGATGACCACGCTATAAAACGTTTTCGCATCTCAAGCCTCAAAAGGCATCGCTAACGCATTACTTTAAGTTTAAATTAATTTTAAGCCAACTATCCTATCCTAATCAAGCACTATCGACATATAGTTCATCGTATATTTCGCGTCCCCTTCACAATTGAGCGTATCTCCTCAACAGAGCTTTGATTGCCGCTGCACATAAGCTCTAAGAAACGCTCAGGGCTTATATTTAAGCCGCGCTCCCTATTAATGCCCGCAACCAATATATGGACTAAAACCTTCACCCCTCGCCCAAAAATCTTCTCCATAGCGCAGTAAACTCCTCTCGGATCCTCCCAAAGAGCATCAAATGGATCGCGCCCCAAATCCCTCTGCATAAATAGCAGCGCCGCCTTCCCAGCAGATTCACCAAGCGAGGAGTAAATAATCCTCCTACAAGTCTCGCGAAAGCCCTCGATAGCAGGGCAACTATTTTTTGACATATACCTACTATTAATGGGCAGCAATATATGTATTTATCACTCAAAAATTTTATACTCAAAAACTGGGGAAATCAGCTTTGATGTTCCAGTAAATAATATTTCAAGTTCCTAATTTTCTATCAATTGTGTTAACGTTCTCTTGATTTTCCGGTCAACTTTACATCATCCCTCAATACCTTTGATTCTCTTTCAATAGCCGAAAGATATGTGCCCTCACCCATAAATCATCTTGCAGACGCTTAAAGTAGAATTTAAAATAGATCCCTCCATTACAAGCATACTTAGTATTCAACAACAATTCCATGAAGAAATAAGACTGCCCTTCTAACCGAATTCTCCTATTTTCAAAAGTGAAACTTTCTTCTAGTAATATATTCCATAATCTTTAATACTGCTTTCTTAGTTCTTCTATTTATCTCTGATAGGAAACATCTTATCTGAAGCCCCTTTCAAATCCGCTCTGGCTCACAGAGGGATGCTTCAGCGAAGGAAATCCACATGAGGCTATGGTAAGATGCGTCTCGTTATTAGAGGCGGAGGCATTAATCCTGCGAAAATGCAAGAGATGTCCTCTAAAGATTATAGCGGACATTTTACTAATCTCCAGGAAGAACGTGAAGAAAACACATATAATGTATGGGGCTAATTTAAGCTACGCGCTTCTAAACAAATACTTAAATAAGATATCAAATGCGGGCTTAATCAATAGAAGTCCTGAAGGCTACTATAAAATTACAGACAAGGGAATCGCTTTTCTAGACACATATAGCTTCTATATTAAAGAGAAGGGTCGAATGGAGAAGAAAATGGTTGCATTAGACGATAAGAAACGTAGTCTGCAAAGGCTGCTAAATACGCATAGCCAGAAATAACTAAGATTCTGGGAGGATAAAAACGCTGTCAAAGAGGAGAAATTATCGCCGGAAGATTGAAGTCGTAAGAGATATTCTCAAAGTAATTTCGCTCCATGAGGGAGCCAAGAAAACATTCATAATGTACAAAGTCTATCTGAATTATAGGTCGCTGACAAATTATTTGAGTAAGCTTCTAGAAGTCGGGCTAGTGAAGAAAGAAGACTCGCAATATTATCTGACAGATAAGGGCCAAGCTTTCCTTAATATATGTGAGGAGTATTCTATAGATCTTGAAGATCTGAGGAGCGAACTTAATTCTTTAAGTGAAGTAAAGAAGAAACTAAAAGCGATGCTTTCTTCAAAGTAGCGTGGAAAGCCCATACGTGTTGAGCAGGATTTTTATGATCACATTAAATCGCCAAGATTATCCATTATTACTTTGTATATGTCTGCTGTCAAGCCTGATTTTAACAGGTATTAGCAGCGAAGAAATAGACTTTATTGCTCAATCCGAGGAGAACATCCTTTTAGCCTTCGAAAAGGTTCGAGAAGCTGAAAAAGCTGGAGCCAACGTTTCTGAACTCATCGAGGAGTTAAATGAGGCGCTGACCCTTCTACACGAAGCTAAGACATGTTTCATAAATGGAGATCTAGAAAAAGCTGCTGAGAAAGTAAGCAGATCAAATAATATTGTGGACGATGTTAAAGCCAAAGCTATATTCCTAAAAGATTCGGCTTACGCGCAGGCTAAAAATTCCTACATGCTTTCCTTTCTAACCTTCATCATCGGGGCTCCCTCCATAATTCTCGCAACTATTGTTGTCTGGAAGTGGTTTAAGCGCAAAGAGCACAAATGCAAATTTAATCGTGGAAATTAACCCTTTTAGGTGGATTTTTATTGCTGTCGCCCAATAATTGCAAGGTTATCTTCATTGTATTGAGCTTAACATGTATTCTAGTGCTCGTCTCTCCAATCCTGTCCCCCTTTATTCCCAGAAGATCCAGAGAATCTTTCTCGGAGATCTACTTGCTGGGGTCAAATCGGATGGCTGAAAACTATCCATTTAAAGTAAAACCGGGTGAAGTCTATAGCATTTTTCTGGGCCTTGGCAATCATATGGGTGCTTCAGCTTACTATGCCATATATCTTAAGATTAGAGATAGAAGTGAAGATCCGCCTGACCCAAGAAATAATATGCCTAGTTTATTACCCATAATATGCGATTATCACGTTTTTCTATCGGATGGGGAAGTATGGGAAAAATCTCTCAATTTTTCCCTCAGCTTCAATTTTTCTGACGGTGGTTGCTGCCTTTTAAAGGAGCTTATCGTGAACGATGAGAGATACGCTATTAACAAGCTAGTTTTATGGGATTCTGAGAAAAACGGTTTT
>JAWBZG010000049.1:0-9938 GCA_038866525.1 Bathyarchaeia archaeon | reverse complement strand
TGCAAGGTGCTATAGACTGCTCTTACGTGAACTTAACTTAGCTATGCCGATAGCTGACCCAACAATATATATCCCGAAAATAGCTGAGAAAGCTGGTGTTTCAGGACATGTTCAAGCAACAGCGCTAAAAATATTGAACGAAGCTAAGAGAAAACATATTTCGGCTGGTAAAGACCCTATAGGCTTAGCGGCAGCGGCAATATATATTGCCGCTTACCTATCTGGAGAGAAAAAGACTCAGAAGGAGATAGCCGACGCTGCCGGTGTAACCGAAGTCACCGTTAGAAATCGCTACAAAACTCTAAAGAAACAGTTGCATTTAGAGATCCCTGATTAATCATGGAGCACCGCTTCTTCGTTATCTCTCTTCTGCTTCGATCTCCAGGACTATTGGTCCAATATAACCGCAGTCTTCACAAACGTATCTCTTAGGCATCAGCCAAACATCAAACTTACTGGACAGCCTTACGTTTCGGCTACCACATGTAGGGCAATATAAAGCCCTATTTCCACTGTAAGAAAGGCGTAATTTAATGTTGCGAAGCACTTCACCAAAAGCCTTAATCTTCTCCATATCTTACTGCACTTCAATGTTCTCTTTGGGATAACCCATCTGGATTAATAGCTGATAAACCTTCTCCCTTTGATCACCCTGCAGCATTATTTGCCCATTCTTAGCTGTGCCGCCGCATGCACAATAAGACTTCATTTTTTGCGCCAAACGGCCGAGATCTATATCCTTGCTATTTAAACCCTCTATCAACGTCATCGCTTTACGGAATTTCCTTGTCTCCAACCGGATCTTAATTTTCTGCTGTTCTTTATGGATCTCCCCGCAAACACATATATCCTTTGGAAGCCCGCATATTGGACAAATATCCACCATTATGTTTATCTTGACCCCTCACAGCCCTATATATTTTACGTATTTTTTGAAGTATTTAAAAATTTAGGAACTTCAGCCAGCCGGACTCTGTCTAAGATCGGATGCGTTAACTAAGACATTAAAGAACGTTAAGGGTTATTGGTTATCGCCGATGTAATTTATTTAGGGAGGGGCATTGCTACATGAAAGCCGACATAGTTATACGTAACTGCATAACAGTCACAATGAATGATGCGGGAGACGTGATTAGGCAGGGATTAATCGCCATAAAAGATGGTTCAATAATCTACGTTGGAAGAGTTTCTGAAGCCCCCACATTTGAAACTGACGTAATCATTGATGGAAGCAAAAAGATCGCTATGCCCGGACTAATCAATTGTCATACGCATGCGGCGATGTCCCTCTTTAGAGGGATCGCAGAAGATAAGGAGCTAAATTCTTGGTTAAGGGAAACCATATGGCCGCTTGAAGCAAAGCTTAAACCTGAAGACATCTACTATGGCTCGCTTCTCAGCTGTGTTGAAATGATTAAGAGTGGGACAACGTGCTTCTCAGACATGTATTTCCACGAGGACATGGTTGCTAAGGCGGTTGAAGAAACCGGGATGAGATGCATTCTATCACCTGGAATAATTGATTCTATAGGCGAATTATTCGGTAAAGCTCTCCTCTCAGAAGCTGTGAAAATAGCCAGAAAATATCATCGGAGCGCGAATAATAGAATATTCGTTATGCTCGGACCCCACGCGCTATACTCTTGCAGCCCGAAAATACTTAGGCAGATCGGTGAGAAAGCTAACAGGCTAAATGTCGGCATACATATACATTTAGCGGAGTCGGAGAATGAATCTGCCAGAATAAGGGAGATTTACGGTAAGAGTGAAGTTGAACTGCTAGATGATCTAGGTCTGCTCAGACCTAATTTGCTGGCAGCCCACTGCATACATCTCTCGGACGCTGACATAGCGCTTATGGCTAAACGCGATGTTAAAGCCGTTTACAACCCCATATCTAACATGAAGCTATCTTCGGGAATACCTAGGGTTAAAGATCTTTTAGACGCTGGCGTAACGGTTGGGCTTGGAACAGATGGACCTGCCAGTAACAACACTCTAGATATCTTTGACACCATGAAGACCGCAGCCCTACTACAGAAAGCTAAGTATAAAGATCCACGCGTTCTACCCGCCAAGAAAGTTGTTGAGATGGCTACGAGGGATGGTGCCAGAGCCCTTGGTCTAAGCGATTTAATCGGCTCAATTGAGGTCGGGAAGAGAGCCGACATAATATTGATAGACGTTAATAAACCTCATTTAACCCCGCTGCACGACATATATGCGGCGCTTGTCTATTCAGCGCGTGGAAGCGACGTTAACACGGTTATTATTGATGGGAAGATAGTTATGGATGGAAGGCGCGTAATTAGCGTGGACGAAGACAAAGTCATGGAGAGGGCTGAGAAAGCCGCTCACGAACTGTTAAGCCGAAAGAACCCGATAAGAGATTTAGTTTGGGGAAGAATAAAGAAAAAGCTGTGATTTTTATAAGAAAAGGGTAGAGACGCTCACGTTAATTCGCCGCACAGCGCAGCTATCCTCTTCCAGTTATCTTCAACCCATCTCTGTAATGCTTCAAGTTCGCGTTGAGCTTCAGGCTGGAATAGATGTGCAAACCTACCCTGCATCTTCAGGAAATCCAAGAGTGGTTTCGGCTGCGGGACTCTAATGTTAAGCTTGTATTTACCCCCCTCAACCTCGTATACTGGCCAATATCGTGTTTGAACAGCCAGCCTAGCGACCTCCATGCTTTTAGATGGATCAAACCTCATACCCGTCGGGCATGGGGCGAAGACATGTATGACCGCTGGGCCATTAACCTCTAGAGCCTTCCTAACCTTAGTTATATAGTCGTTCCAGTAGGCTGGGGAGGCTGTTGCAGCATATTCGATTCCGTGAGCTACACATATTCCAATCAAATCCTTCTTGAATTCCGGTTTACCCGGAATCTTCTTGCCAGCGGGGCTAGTGGTTGTTGCAGCTCCATGAGGGGTTGCTCCTGAGCGCTGTATCCCCGTGTTCATGTAGGCTTCATTGTCATAGCATATGTATAGGAAGTCATGCCCCCTTTCGAGGGCGCCTGAAAGCGCCTGTATCCCGATGTCGAATGTTCCACCGTCGCCAGCTATGGCGATGACGTCAACATGCTTATCCCATAATCCTTTCCGCCTTAAAACTTTGTAAGCCGCCTCAATCCCTGATGCAACTGCGGCAGCGTTTTCGAAAGCGATATGAACCCATGAAACTTTCCAAGAAGAGTAAGGATATATTGTTGATGCAACTTCGACGCAGCCTGTGGCGTTCACGACAACTGTTGGTCCTCTAAGAGCCTTCATCGTCATCCTCATTATTGTTCCAGCACCGCATCCAGCGCACAGCCTATGACCAGATGTGAATAATTCTTCAACGGGTAAATCCTGAAGTCTAACCATTCTACTCCCTCACCCCCACATACTTCATATACTCTTTTACTTTCCCGGTTTTGGCAACTTCAAGCGCCTCTTCAAAAATAAGTTTTAAATCGCTTGGTGTAATGTCCCTGCCGCCTAAACCATATAGGCAATTGAAGACCCTCAAGTCTTTTCCATAATGATAAAGCGTTGCTATAACATCGCTGCATAGTGCGTTGAAAGGTGCGCCGAAGCTACACGCTCTGTCAAGAACCGCTATAGCCTTAACGTCTCCAATAGCCTTAATCAACTCTTCTTCTGGAAATGGTCTATAAACCCATGGCTTTATTACACCGACCTTTTTCCCCTGTTTTCTAAGGGCCATTGCAACGGTTTTAGCTGTTCCAGCTGTGCTCCCGAGACATATTATTGCGGCTTCAGCATCGTCCATAGCGTAAGCCTCTAAAAAGCCATATTTTCTTCCAGATAACGCTTCATAATCCGCGTTAACCTCACGTATAACATTGAGAGATCCTCTTAAAGCTTGGAGCTGCTGAAACTTGACTTCGAAGTAGTAGTCTGGGAGGCAAAGCGCTCCCACAGTCACCGGCTTAGTTGGGTCGATTGTTATAAGTGGTTTTCTAGGCGGAAGAAACTTTGAGACATCTTCATCCTCTAAAACTTCAACCTTCTCCATTGAATGTGAAAGTATGAATCCGTCAATATTTATGCTTGCTGGGAGCAGCACCCTATGGTCCTCCGCTATCTTGAACGCTTGGATAATCCAGTCATATGCCTCCTGAGGGTTCTCAGCGTAAATCTGTATCCAGCCGCAATCCCTTGACCCCATCATATCAGAGTGATCGCCGTGAATGTTGAGTGGCGCTGAAAGCGCCCTATTTGCAACCCCCATAACTATTGGGCATCTCAATCCTGAAGCAATGTAGAGCATCTCATGCATAAGGGCTAAACCCTGGCTCGCTGTAGCTGTAAAGACCCTCGCGCCGGTTAGGCTTGCACCGATACATGCGGATAGAGCGGAGTGCTCCGACTCAACACATATGTACTCCGCATCGATTTCACCGTTGTAAACGTACTCACTTATCACTTCAACCATTATGGTCTGCGGTGTGATCGGGTAAGCTGCCACAACATCAACATTGCACTGCTTAACGGCGTAGGCTATCGCCTCGTTGCCAGTTAACCCCATTACCCTACCCATCTACCGATCACCTCTCTTCCTCAACCATAGTTATACATTTTACTGGGCATTCGTTAGCACAGATACCGCAGCCTTTACAGTAATCATAGTTTACCTCAACATATTTTTCAAGTCTAATTATCGCGGAGTCTGGACAATAAATCCAGCATAGGAGGCAGTTTATACATTTTTTCTGGTCTATAACTGGCTTAAAGGCCCTCCAATCGCCAGTCTTGTATTTCATAGCTGAACCGGGTTCAAGCAGGTATCCGCCTATTGGGAGAGATTTCCACCCGAGCTTCTTCTCACTCAACCCCAACAGCCTCCTCATAAGCCCTCTTTATGACGGCTATATTCTTCTCGCCAACAGCTCCAGGAAACCTTTCAGAGATAACTTTTATCAGCGAATCCATCGTGGTTAAAGGAGCAGCTTTCAAAAGCGCTCCGAGCATAGCTGTGTTGTATATTGGTCTTCCAAGAACCTCTAAAGCTATCTTTGTCGCATTAACAGTGTAAACACTAGCATCCTTAACGCTTAAGATTCCCCTGAGCTCCTCAGGTTTTCTCTCAGAATTAGCTACTATAAATCCTTTTGGAGCAAGACCAGCAGTAACGTTAACTCTGCCGATAAGCGTTGGATCAACAACGACAACTATGTTCGGATTATATATTTGACTGTGCAGAAATATAGGTTCATCAGATATCCTTGTATATCCAGTAACAGGGGCACCCCTTCTCTCCGGACCAAACTCCGGGAAAGCCTGAACATATTTTCCATCCAAGAGAGCTGCTTGAGCCAGAAGCCGGCTGACCGTAACTATGCCTTGACCACCCCTACCATGCCAGCGCACTTCAATAAGCAATTTCACTACCTCCAAAGTTCGCTCCTTTTACGGGAATTATTGTTTAACTTACATTGATAAATATAACTGTATTGTGTTCCCCTTAATTTTTCAGTTGGAAAGCATACGACAAATCTGCAAATTATAATGTGAGAAACGATGGTGCGAGAATTTTAGCTAGCAGAAGGATTAGGAAGGATACCGCTGGCACGAGCACATTATCGTCTATCGGCTTGAATTCAAAGTGCTCAATCAAAGAAGCTGCTGCTCCAGCAATTATTCCGGCAAATCCAACTATCGCACCAATGCTCATCGAGAATAACGCCATTGCGAGGTTACCCCACCAGGATTTCGTTCTCTTTTTGTAAATTGCGTTTCTCACAATGCCCGTTATTGCATCTCCAACAGACATAAAGATAACTGGCAATACACCTATACGGAAGTCTCCCTCGGCTAGTATCCAGCCTAAAGCTATGATTAAACCCCACATAATGCAGAAGGATACTTCATAAGCGTTGTCGTTGGTTTGAAACCAGTACATTAATCGCCTCCTTCTATGAAAGGAAAATAAGAAGGCTGCAAGGAGGAGGCTCATAATTAACGGTAAAATAAACGACTTAAACATTAGCGGGATAAGCGCAGCGCATAATCCTCCAGTCAATATATGTATCACCTTCCTATTGTAGTAAATAGCCACGTTCGGCTCAAGACCCCTCCTCCTCATGAAACCATAGAGGTATTTAGTTAAAACCATGACTACAAAGATGACCCAAACGAGCAATATGGATGACGCCACTATTTCTTCAATATATATCATAAAATTAACTTTTTGACAAAGATCTATTTAATATTTTTTAAAAGATTTAGAAAAACATGTCCATTATATGCCGCTATCAATCATCACTCGGCTTTTGCCACAGATTTAGGATCCCACTCGCTTAAAAATACTTTAGGTCGATAACCTCTTAAGGCTTCAGGCTCAAACTTTATCTTTCTGCCTTTCTCAGCTGACATATAAGCCGCCATCATAAGCTGTGTCACTAACAGACCATCTCTCCAATTCTCTTCAGGAAGCGTGCCCTTCAGGAAACATTCAACCATATGTCTATTCTCGTCTTGGTAGCCGTAAGTTATAGCCTCATTCGGTATTATCGGCATTAGCCCTTGCTCCGCCGCCTGCTTTTCAACGAACTCCTCCGTTGGTGGAATCTTAACGTTTCTGCTTAAGAACACGTTTAGCTCCTGCTGTAGGCTGTTTATGGTTACGGAATACTCTGGACCGAGAACTTCAAATGTTAGTCTTAAGCCAGGACCAACAAAGCTCCACGATGTTCTAGCCTCCGAGAGAACTAAGCTGCCGTCCTCATCCTCGTAAACTACAAGTGTTAAAGCGTAGTCTTCAGCGGGGGTCTTACCATAATCAACGTTAAAGTTCTTCTTGAGCGCGGAAATGTAAGGTTCCCTAGTCCATTTAAGGGACGCTATAACTGACTGAACAGCTACAGGCTTAAGCGCTTCCTTAGGTTTATCCGGGTTCATAAGCAGATATCGGCTAGCTTCCAAGCTGTGGCAGGTCATATCCAGCAGCACCCCACCACCCGATAGTTGAGGGTTCCAGAACCACGCTGAATGAGGCCCACCGTGCTCTTCAGCCGCTCTAGCCAGATATGGTCTGCCAGAATATTTAGCGCCATACTTCCATATGGTTTCTTTTGCACGAATAACTGAAGGAGCAAAAACCTGATCCTCTAAGTAACCATGAAGAAGACCTGCTTTCTCAACGAGTTTAACCATCTCTTCAGCTTCATCCACATTCCTTGCAAGCGGTTTTTCACAGCATACACCAACAATATTCGTCTTTCCCTGCGATACTTCCTCCGCTATGGTTTTTACAACTTCAAGTCTCATGAAATTCGGGTTAAGTATCCAAACAGCGTTCACGGAAGGGTCTAAAAGCATACTCCTTAAATCTGTGTAAACTTTTGGTTTACCAACTCCCAGCCTTTCAATTAGATTCGACAATTTACGGGCGCTTTCCTCCCTCACATTGTAAATAGCCGTTATCTCCGCATCTCTTATACCAGTCCAAGACAACGCGTGGAACCTAGCCACAAAGCCTGAACCTATGAAGCCTACGCCCAACTTCTTCATAACAATTCACCAAAAATATTCTTCAGTTATGAGGAAAATAAAACTTATGTTAGATCCCCACATGCACATTTAATCTCATGTAAAATGGTTAAAATTTCCTCGAAGCCCATACCTGTCTTAGCGGATATTAATGGAACCCTTTTAGGCGGGAAAAAGACCCTTAGAGATTTCAGCATCTCCATATCCATTTCCTCTCTAAGGTTTGCAGGCTTTCTGGCTAGAAGGTTGTTTGGGTCTCTAAGCATGCCTTTAATCTCCTCTATTTCCTCCTCGTTGAGGAGATCCATTTTGTTTAAGACAGCCACGGTTTCGGTCTCAAGAGTATAATAGACTGTTAGAGCATATAGGTAGAAGCCTATCAAGTTAGTTTTTAACGCTGAAAGGTCGCCGAGGAAAAGGCAGCATCTATCCTCAAAGCCGCTAACTATAATCCTCCCGGTCTCCCTAAATAAGAATGGCTCCAACTGCCCAGGGGTATCGAACAGTACGTAATCCGCATCCCTAAACTTTGGCACCCTGATTTTCGTTAACCTCTCCATGCTCTCAAGTATAGCCCCATTTGGACCCAAATTCATCTCACGCATTATGCTCTCAACAGTAAACATCGACCTTATATCAAAATCCGGGCGATACCCGGGATCCAGAACCCCCGGATCCAGATTCACCGCCCTAACTTTGTAACCTTCACCAGCCAAGTATGCTGAAAAGTTTTTGACAAACAGGCTCTTACCGGATCCAGCTGGTCCTAGAACAAACACGTTCATTTCGAGAACCTTCTTATAAGATTAGTAACTGTGAAATAAAAATGCTGCTACTTGAAAAGTAATTTGTTACACTTATTTCTCAACGACCAGGCTCAAAGCATAGTTAACCATTCTAATCCTTGAGAAGCCTGCAAGCCTTAAACGTTCCATTATGCCCTTTAAGTATCTTTTGCCTTGCCTTACGCCAGGCCTTCCAACATAATGCAGTATCCTTCCGTTCCCCTTAAGAACCCTAAAGAGCTGCCTATAAAATTCCAGCGAATAGAGTTCCGGAGCAATATTAATTCTCGGCGGATCATGGATCACAAAGTTAAAGTATTCGTCATCAAAATTCTTTATTTCCTCAAAAACATCGCCAATTATAAGTTTAATCTTGCTATTCTCGAAAAGAGCTCTCGAGAAAGGGTTTTGTCTAGCGATGAATATAACGTTTTCATCTTTCTCGATCGTTATAACCTCTCTAACACTTTTCTTTTGAGCCGCTAAAATGGCTGTATAGCCCAGACCAGTACAACAATCAAGAATGGAACCATAAATTCTACCTAAAGCCTTAATTTTCAGCATCGCGTCAGTTTTAGGATCAACATCGTCGGCTCTATGCATACGTATACCAGAGATCTCAAGATAAGGCCATGTCTCTGTTTCAACAAGCCTATAAAATTTTCCAGTTTTCTCGCTATAAAACCTTATTATATCCATCAAATTAAACGATAGGTATTCCCAACTTTTAACTTTAGGCTGATTAATTATTATTGGCGGCTAAAGGTTGTATTTTTCTCCGGGCTTAAGCAGGACAACTTTAATGTTTGAGGAGGATTCAACTTTCCTTTTGAACTCTTCAGGGTTCGTATCCCACCTATGCATTGGAATAACTATTTCAGGGTTTATGGCTATGGCAGCCTCGGATGCTTCAGGGTTATCCATGGTGTAGGTGCCTCCGCTCGGGAGCAAAGCTAGAGTCACCCTCCTATTTTTGAGCTCTTTCATTTCAGGGATAAAGTCCGTGTCACCCGCATGATAAATGATTTTATCACCTACTTTTATCAAATATCCTAGACCGAAACCCTTTGGATGGAATGGAACCCCCGGTGATCTGAAGCGCTTAACGTTATATGCGTGGACAGCTTCGACCACTATATTATCAACCGTCGTGCTTTCTCCAGGCTTAAGAACCTTAATCTTCCCCCTTATCTTTCCCGCGCAGTCCGCCGGCGCAATAATCACGGTTTCATCCTTCCGTATTTTCTCAATCTTAGATACATCGCAATGATCATAGTGAGAGTGAGTTACAAGGATTATATCCGCCTTATCAACGTAGTCCCCCTCATAAGGATCAATATAGATATTCTTTCCATCGGCGGTTATCTGGAAACTAGCATGCCCAAACCATTTAACGCTAACATCAACCATTCTAACACACCTCTAAAAAATGAAAGCGTATTTTCAGTATATAAATTCTCACTATTAAACAGTAAAGCGCAACGTTTATTAAGACACTTAAATCAAAAATATTTGGTTATAAGCCCTGGTAGTATAGCCCGGTCTAGTATAGGCGGCTGTCGCCCGCCCGACCCGGGTTCAAATCCCGGCCAGGGCGCCAGTTTCTAATCATTTAATAGCTTTTCATGATAATTTTAGTAATGTTAGT
>JAWBZG010000048.1:0-10078 GCA_038866525.1 Bathyarchaeia archaeon | reverse complement strand
ATAGACCCAGTTTGGCTCTGGGGATGGCAGGAAGGATGTCAGGTTGTCAGATCAACATTCAGGAACATTTTAAATCTCATGAAGAAGTTTCCAGAATTCATCTTCACATCTTCTTCAGCAGTATTCTACGAGTGGGTTGAAAGTATAGAGCCGGAGATGTTCGAGGAGATCAAGCGGATGGTTAAAGCTGGACGCTGGGTTATAGTCGGCGGATGGTGGGTTGAACCAGACTGCAATATACCGTGCGGCGAGAGCTTTATCCGTCAAGCCCTCTACGGCCAGAGATACTTTAAGGAGAAATTCGGCTTAATGGCTGAAGTAGGCTATAACATAGATTCCTTTGGGCATAACGCTATGCTGCCCCAAATCCTCGCCAAATGCCGTTTAAAAAGCTACGTCTTTATGCGTCCAAACGCCTACGAGAATAAGGAGGTTCCCGGAGAGGTTTTCTGGTGGGAGAGCCCAGACGGCTCAAGGGTTCTATGCTACAGGATACCGTTCTCCTACGAAACCAAAGGTAATATAGTTAACCGCATCGAAAAGTTTATGGAAATAATTAAGCCCCCTCTAGAAGACTACATGTGCTTCTATGGAAAAGGAGATCATGGCGGCGGACCCACCGAAGAAGACATTATAGGTATAATTGAGGCTGATGGAAGGGTGGATCTGCCAAAAATAATTTTCAGCTCCCCAAACATCTTCTTTAAGAGGATAATTGAGAAGAATGTTCAGCTACCGGTCTTCCACGGCGAGCTACAGCACCACGCAAGCGGATGCTACTCAGCCCACTCAGAAGTAAAGCGGAACAACCGCGTGGCGGAAAACCTGCTTCTCACAGCCGAGAAAGCCGCCGTTTTAACATATATATTGTTTAAGAGGAGTTATCCGCAAGAGTCTCTTACGAAGGCTTGGAAAAAACTGCTCTTCTCTCAGTTTCACGATATATTGGCTGGGACATCCATAGTTGAAGCATATGAGGACGTGCGTAACATGCACGGCGAGGCTTTAAGCAAGGGGAGCATAATTCTAAATAACGCTATCCAAACGCTGGCATCTAAAATCGACACGAGAGGCCCAGGCACACCCATAATAGTTTTTAATCCTCATTCTTGGAGTATACGCTTCCCGATTGAGGTTGAGGGCGTTAACGGTGAAGGCGGATTAGTAGACTTCTATGGGCGGACCATACCCATGCAGAGGATAAAATCGTCCGCGAATGTCGGTGATTGGCGCCAGAGAATAGTTTTCATCGCTGAAGTGCCGGCTCTAGGCTATAGGGTCTACTATAATACGTCCGGGAAGGGCGTGCACTCCTCTAGAAATGAGATGCGCTACTCAGAGAACTCTCTTGAGAACAAATGGTTTAGGCTGGAGGTCAACCCATCAACGGGATACATCAGCAGACTATACGATAAGATGAATGGTGTTGAGGTTTTCAATGGGGATGCATGCGTACCCATAGTTATCGAGGATTTAAGCGACACCTGGAGCCACGGGGTGACAGTATTCGATAAAGTGATAGGAACATTCAAGGATGCTGAAGTAAGCTTAGAGGAGTTTGGGGATGTTCGCGCAACGCTCCGCATAGAAAACAGATACAATGATTCGTTAATGCGCATATATATTTCACTATACAGGGAGCTACCCTACATTAAGGTTAAGGCTTCGCTCAACTGGCAGGAGCAGCATAAAATGCTTAAACTATGCTTCCCCGTAGGCGTTAAAGAGCCCACTGCAACCCACTCTATTCCATATGGGCATATAGTTCGCCCATGTAACGGCGAGGAGGAGCCGATACAGAGCTGGGTTGACGTAACGGGGCGCGCGAAAAATGTTAATGGCGGAGAAATAGTTTATGGTTTAAGCATATGTAACGACTGCAAGTATAGTTGTAGCGTCATCGGCTCTGAGGTGAGGCTAACGGTTTTAAGAAGCCCGCCCTACGCGCACCACGACCCATATAGGCTGGAGCCAAACATAAGATACCGGTACATGGATCAAGGGTGGCAGAGCTTCAATCTAATCCTGCTGCCTCATGCGGGAACATGGCGTGAAGCCCAAACCGTGAAGGTTGCCAGTCTACTGAATGTTAAGCCAATTGCGCTCGTTGAAGATAACCATGAGGGTAGCCTGCCAGCTATCGGCTCATTTATCGAGGTAAGCCACGACAATATTGTTGTAAGCGCCATTAAAAAGCATGAGGATTCAGAGAACATTATTCTACGCTGCTACGAGAGCTACGGCGCGGAAACCACGGCTGAGATCAACTTTATGCTTCTAGGGAAGAGATGGACGGCAACCTTCAAACCTCATGAGATAAAAACCTTCCTAGTACCCGTCGGCGAAGGCGACGTTAAAGAGGTGGATATGCTTGAGCTTATTGGTGATGTTGGCAGTAATCCGCCGCCTACCCATAGAAGCGCGGTCTCCTAGATAGGGCTATTGGAAGCGTCAACGGCTTAAACGGTTTTCCTTTAGTCTCTTCCTTTATCTCGTTCACGAGCTCATCTAAGCTCATCTTCCTTATCCTGCGCTCCCTCCTTAGGCGCCTATCTCTGACAGCGAGCTTCCCGGTTGAAACCTCCTCCTGACCAATAACGACTATGAATGGTATCCACTCTATCTCCGCTTCCCTAATCTTTTTCTGCATGGTTAATGGCCTATCGTCCCAGTCGGCTCTAATGTTCCGTTTTGTCAGCTCCATGGCTATTTTTTCAGCCTCACCGTAGAAGCCTTCACTGACGGGTATAACTCTAACCTGCGTTGGTGACAGCCAGATCGGCAGCATCGGCGTCCCACCCATCTTCTGTACCCTGTAGGCTTTTTCTAGCAGCGCATATATGTCCCGTTCAATAGCTCCGCTCGGCGAGCAGTGCAGTATCAAAGGGTATCTCTTCTCACCTTTCTCGTCAACATATGTTATCCCGTATCTCTCAGCGTTCTCTATATCTATCTGATCCGTTGACAGCGCTGAAGCCTTATCAAGGTTGTCAACGAAATTAAATTCCCACTTCAGAACAAAATAAAAGAAGCGCTCATCCCACATCTCTACGAGCGCAGGCTTACCAAATAGCTTAACAAGGAAAACAATGAAGTCTCTGTTCTCCGCGTAGAAGTCTTTTGTAAACCTTATTGCCAGCTCATAGTCTTCTCTAGTTAACCCTATGCCCTCAAGAGTCTCCATACTTAACTTAAACCTTTTAATGGCTTCCTCCTTAGCCTGCTCCATGTCCACGCATAACGCGTGGCAGTCAGGCATAGTGAAAGCCCTAAGCCTCCTTAACCCGGCGAGCTCACCGCTCTTCTCCCTCCGGAAACTGTAATGTGTCAGCTCATATATTTTGAGCGGCAGCTGCCTATACGAGATCTGCGCATCGTGGAGCATTAGGAACTGTCCGAAACACGCGCTGAAACGTAGAAAAAGCTCCTTATCCTCAGACTTGACGATGTATTGGCGGGCTGGAAACCTATGCAAGTAGCTCGCCAACGCCGGATGCTTTATATCGTACATTATTGGGGTTTCAACCTTCAGGGCGCCGTAGGCAATAACCTTCTCCGTCACAAACTCCTCTATAAGCGACTTAACCAAGCTGCCCTTAGGGTACCATCTAAAGTTTCCGGGGTCACTTGCATCCTCATAGTCCGCGAGCTCGAGCTTTTTCATTAGAGTTACATGGGGCGGGGTTTGCTGAACAGCCCTAGACTTAGATATTTCATACGTGGCAAACTTCCTTAAGTTCTCATGTCCAGAGAAATCGAACTCTTCAACCGGAATCATGCTTCCATCCGGCTTAATGATGAACCAATGGGATACTATTTTCTCCTCAGCCTCAAGGGCTTTAGACACGATCTCCTTTTCGGCTTCTCTCACACCTGGGGATATTGATTTAAACTGCTCCGCGAGGGGATGCCCCTTAACCGATATGGAGAACTCTTTACACCATCCGAACGGCGCCCTATAAGCCTCTATGCCCAAGCTGCTGGCGTAAACCCTCATCTCTTCAAGTATTTTAAGGGCTTCAAGCGGCTCCGCCAGATCGGAGCTAAGGTGCGCGTATGGGTAAATTAGTATCCGGTTAACCTTCATATCGCTAAGAAACTTTCTCACCTCATCTATGGCTTTATGAGCCACCTCAATCGTATCGTTCCTCTCAACGCACGTGAATAGGACAACTAGATCCTCTAGGCGATAAACCCTCTTCTCAACGTCCTCGGCGGAAGCGATCTCTCTTTCAACTGGGCGATACTCTATGAAGTTCGAGTGGAGCTGGAGTATCTTCAAGCATTAACGCCCCACAGCTAGCAGAACAATTATACATTGATATATTTTTGTCAAGATAAATTTTCTGCATCAGTAAATTATGGGATCGCCCTCCTCCACCTTTCAACAATTTTATCCTTCCTCGAAGCCCTCTTATACTCTTTATAATGCTCCTTGCAGAGGAATGCCCTCCGCCCACCCCTAATCTTTAAGCCAGCGGCTTGAGCTCTTTTACAGTCTATGGATCGAACGGCTTCCTTATCACATCCCTCAACGCTACATTTTGTGCCTTTGGAAACCCTGCCCATAGGTGACCCTCTCCGACACAAGATAAATTCTCCATTATCCGTTATTGAGGATTAAAGCCTTATCGTAAACTTCCATCGCCCTCCTATAAACATCTCTCCTACCCCTAAACCCTCTAGGTCCAACCTTCTCTATGAGGAATGAGGCTGCCGCAGCTCCAACGGAGGCGCACCACAACGGATCTTCACCATCAATATACTCGGATAGGAACGCGCCTATGAATGCGTCTCCGGCGCCGGTCGGATCCACAATAGCTTTAGGTCTGGCGGCTGGCATACTGAAGATTTTATCGCTGAACGATATTAATGCGCCCTTATCCCCCATAGTGGCTATCGCCACCTCTACACCATGAGCCCTAACCCTTCTTAAGGCTCTTATAACGTCATCCACCCTGGTTAAAACCTTTATCTCCCTCTCAGAAGACTTGAAAATCTTAACGTGGCTGAGAAAGCCCAGGCTGTTTACTCCGCGGAGACTTACCCTCCCATCGCTGTCGAAATGCCTAAGCAATCCTTGAGGATCAAGCGACACTATAGATGCGATGTTGCTGGAAACCACAATTAGGTCCGCTGAGATCTCACCGGCTATGGGCGATATGTGGATCGCTTTAGCCTTTAGCGATTGAGGCAGATCCTCAACTAATATTGGTGGGGCTCTGCCCTTAAGAAACATCTCTCTGCTTCCATCCGGATAATATTTTATCAGAAACCTTGTGGTCTTAGAGTCCCCACATATCTTCAAGCCGGATAAGTCTACACCCCTCTTCCTAAGCCACTCAACATATTTTGCCGGAAAGTCTCCTCCAACCCTCGACACGACTGAAACCGATAAGCCTAGCTTGCTGGCTGAAAGCGACACATACGTTGGCGGGCCCCCAAGCCTCCTCCTCGGCTTAACCTCGCCCGACGGCACTATGAGGTCTATTGCGAAATGCCCTATGGTTACTAAGTCGAACATCCTGGATCCTTCTAGACTAGCTGTAAAAGCGGCATTAAATATGTTATGGCTGCGGAGACAACTAATGATGGCAGCAGGTTTGCAACCCTTATCCTCCTTATCTCGAGGAGATTTATTCCAAGCCCTATCAGTATTATGCCCCCCGCGGCGCTGAGCTCGTTTACGACAGCCTCTGTGAAGAAGGCTTTTGAGAGCGATGCAAGCATCGTTATTCCGCCCTGATACAGTAGTAGTGGTATGGCTGAGAAGAGTACCCCAACGCCTAAAACAGATGCGAGAGATATAGACGCGAAGCCGTCGAGCATAGACTTAGCGTAAAGGATGCTTGGGTTCCCATTTAAGCCGTCCTCTATCGAACCGACAATGGTCATGGAACCCATGCAGAAGATTAGGAAGGCAGTTATAAACCCCTCAACAAACTTATCCTCCCCAGAACTAAACTTAGACTTAACAAGGTTTCCGAACCCCTCAATCCTTCCCTCAATGTTAAGAAACTCGCCTATAACTGCGCCGATAAGCATGCTAAAAAACAATACTATGAGATTACCGGTCTTCAAAGCCATCTGGAAGCCGATAAAAAGAGTCGCAAGACCTATACCCTGAAAAACAATACTCTTAATCCTCTCAGGGAACCTGCCGCGCAGAAAAATCCCTATTAAACTGCCGATTACTACGGAGACAGCGTTTACAAGGGTTCCCTGCATAAAATGAAGATAGTTGATAGGGGTTGAAAAAGGTTTTGAATTTACTTAAAGTAGAGTTGCTCAAAATCCTTTTTCATTAGAAGGTTTGTTGAGGTGTCGTGGGCTACGATTCTCCCCCCGGCCAGCACGTAGGCTCTATTAGATATGCTTAGGGCTATTTTCGCGTTCTGCTCAACCATGATTATAGTTGTCCCACGCTCCCTTATCTCCTTAATCTTCTTGGCTAGCAGGCTCGCGGCTTTAGGCGCCAACCCCGCCGTCGGCTCATCGCATAATAGGAGCTTGGGTTTAAGCATCAGTGCTCTAGCAACCGCGAGCATCTGCCTCTCTCCACCGCTAAGAGTTTTAGCCAAATTATGTCTCCTTCTCTCTATCTCCGGAAAAATCTCAAATATTTCCTCCATATCCTTTTTTATCTCTCTATCTCTCCTGAGGTAAGCGCCGAGCAGCAGGTTTTCTTCAACCGTGAAATTTGGGAAAATATTCTGCTGTTGCGGCGAGTAACCTATCCCCATAGCCGCGATCTTATCCGGGCTCTTCCCCTTGATACTTACACCGTTAAATTTAATCTCTCCCTCAAAGATATCCGCTAAACCAAATATAGTGTTCAGGAGAGTTGTCTTCCCGGCTCCATTCGGTCCTAGCAGTGAAACTATCTCGCCGCTATCAACATACATGTCTATTTTCTCGAGAACGATCATTTTTCCATATCCCGATGAAACATTATTTAATTCAAGGAGCGCCATCTTCAAGCACCGCCAATATAGGCTTCTATAACCTTCGGATCGGAGGCAACCTCCTCCGGGGTTCCCTGAGATAGAAGCCTGCCCATATGTAGAACATACACGTAGTCTACGTAGTCGAATAATAAGTCTATCCTATGCTCAATTATGAAGAATGTTAAGTTAAATGTCTTCCTTAAATAAGATATGTATTCGAATAAACCTCTTCCTACAGCGTAATGCACGCCCGCTGTCGGCTCATCTAAGAGTATTAGTTTTGCTCTTCCAAGTATGCCTTTACTCGTCTCAACCATCTTAACGTGTCCCCCGGAGAGACTTGACGTAGGCATCTTATAGAGGTCATCCATATCGAACTCCTTCAGCAAATTCTTAACCTCGTCAGCGATCTGCAGCTCCTCATTAATCCATGTCTTTCTTAAAGGTGCCCTTAGAAGGCTCTCGCCTCTCTGCCCCTTCGGGCTTAACATCATGTTTTCTAAGGTTGTAAGTGACCCAAAGAGTCTTGGAATCTGAAATGTCCTCGCTATGCCCATGTTATATATTTCGTTTGGATTCAACCCATCTATTCGTTTTCCCTCAAAATAAACGCTGCCGGAGTCTGGCTTATAAAACCCGGTTATAACGTTGAAAAGCGTGCTCTTACCGCTTCCGTTGGGACCTATTAGCCCAGTTATGGATCCCCTCTTAACTTTTAGGCTTACGTCTTTAAGAGCCTCTACACCACCAAACCTTTTACTCACGCCTCTAACCTCTAGTATCGGGTTCATCATCCTTATTTCCCTCCGATAAGCCAGTATAAAGCTCTCTTAAAGTATTCGCTAGCTCTCTGAATCACAGATATGATTCTGTCCCAATCCCTTTGGACCTCCCCAAACATTCTCCACGCATCGGTCTTTACAGGTTTCTCCGCCAATATTCCTTTAGGCTTATATATTAGCACTATAATTATTAGAACCCCGGTAATCATCCATCTTATGTAATTCGGATCTATTGGTAGATCTAGAAAAATGAAGTTTAAGATCGATGTGACTCTGTTCAACAGGGAGAATATAGATGCGCCCAATATTGCCCCAAGGTTATTTCCCCTTCCACCAAGTATAACCATGCTCCAAACCTCAAATGTGACCGCTGTAACAAACATGTCCGGTGTAACTGAGCCAAGATAAAATGCGTATAGTGCTCCAGCTACGCCACTCACACCTGATGCGACGAAGAGTAGTTCAGCTTTAATGCGTGGGACAGGCTTGCCTAAGCATAAAGATGCAACCTCATCCTCCCTAACGGACTTTAAGACTCTGCCATAAGGCGAATTAGCTAGGAGTTCAAAGTAAATGAAGACTGAAACCAGTATGGCTAATGTAACTATCACAAACAGGATATTTTTAGTTGTGGGGTCGGGAACCCATGCAAACGGGTGTGGTATCCCAAGTAAGCCGTAGGATCCACCTGTCGGCTGGAAATGTTTCATGAAAACCCTCAGCATCTCGCCGAAACTTAGTATTGTTATTCCTAGGAAGGCTGGTCCAACCCTCAATGTTGGGAATGAAACTAAGTATCCTGCTAAACCCGCCACTAGGAAGGCGAGCGCAAGCGCAAGTATAAAGACGGATATATTTAGCCACGGGTCTCTCCCAGCGATCTTTCCCATAGTTATTATGGCGTCTAGGCTGTAAATGGGGTAATCATAGCCGTAAAATGAGAGGAATATCGTCATTGAAGTATAGCCGGCGACAAAAGCGCCTATACCATAAAAAGCTACAAGTCCAAAGTTCGCCATGCCAGTATATCCAATCTCCATGTTTAAGCATAGGGCTAGGATCGCGTATATGCTGAAGATTGGGAGCCAAGATATCAGAAAACTCGCTAGGTCAAACATTTCCCTCCCCCCTGCGCAGGAATCTGAATATGTGCCTAGGGAACCTGTACCTGTAGGGTAATCCTCCTCCAGCTCCAGCTGGGGGTCTAATTAAAATTGTTAGGAGTAGAATAAGGAAGGATAAGAATGGCCGGAAGCTTAACTCGACTCCGAAATAGCGGTTGAGGAATACTATCAGTAGATTTTCCGTAGATGAAATTATTGCCGCTCCAATGAGCGTTATAGGTAAGCTAATTAAGCCTCCAATAACGGAGCATGCGAAGACTTGGAGTATAAGGTTGTCTCCGGTTTCGGGGGAGACGTAGGCAAATATGGACCAGGCGAAGCCTCCTAAGGCTGCGATTCCCCCCGAAATAGCCCATGTAATTAACAGTGTTTTCTCCCTTGATATGCCCGTTAATTGGGCGAGTTCAGGGTTGTCTGCAATCGCCCTTATAGCCATTCCTGTCTTAGTCTTCGTTAAAAATAACGCGAGGGAGGTTAAGACTAGCGCTGCTAACAATATTGTTAGTATAAACCTTGCATTTATATCTACGCCCATGAAAAGTATCGAGTATGGGACATCTATGTTCGGGTTAGTGTAAGTTAATGGAGTCATCCAGGCTTTCTGTAATACGCTAATAATGGCGTAAAGAGCATACTTGGTAAAGATCCATAAACCCATAGAAGCTATCATTAAAGTGACTGGCGTCGCCCTCCTCCTAATGAGCGGTGAGAATACGAGAAGATGACTCACCATAGCTAAGATTGCGCCAACCGAAAAGGATGCGAGTATGGCGATTACAGGGGATAAACTTATATTTAAACCCCTACTTATGAGGACTGGAACATAAGCTCCAACAGTTATATATATGCCATGAGCGAAATTTAAAACCCTACTCGTCCTGTAACTTAAGGTTAATGGAGTAGCCATCAGACTATACAGGCACATATACCATATGGTATTTACCAGTTCTCTCGGTATCTCCAATGGTATCATGCCTCAGCGAGCAACATAGTATACACATAAAAAATCAAAATAATACGGGTGATCTTATATTTATTTTCGTTTTTCTTTAGTCAAGGGTTATTGTTCCTCCGGAATAACTCCCTACGTCAGCGTACTCATATTTTCCATTTACTGGTTTAACAGTCCACACCGAGTAGTCTTGGAACAATTTGTCTCCATTCTCATCGAACATGGTTAAGCCTGATACACCATAGTAAGTCTTTGCGACTTCAACAAGAGCAT
>JAWBZG010000047.1:0-10096 GCA_038866525.1 Bathyarchaeia archaeon | reverse complement strand
AATAAAGGATTTTACGCGTGAAGAGATCGACTATATTCTTAGGTTTTCCAGCGAGATGGAGCATTTAGTTAAAACCGGCTCAGATATGCTTAAAGGTCGCATTATGGCTACTTTATTCTTCGAGCCGAGCACTAGAACTAGGTTAAGCTTCGAAACCGCCATGTATAAGCTTGGAGGCTCGGTGATAGGGTTTAGTGGGCCGGAGATATCGTCCGTAATGAAGGGGGAAAGCCTAGCTGACACTATTAGGGTCGTCGAGAAATACGCGGACATAATAGTTTTACGGCATCCAGCTGAAGGCGCCGCACGCTTCGCAGCGGAGTATGCTAAAGTGCCCGTTATAAATGCGGGTTCAGGCGCGGAGGAGCATCCGACTCAAGCGCTCCTAGACCTATATACTATACTTAAGGAGAAAAAGCGTATTGACGGTCTCACCGTGGCTTTAATGGGTGACTTACGTTATGGTAGAACTGTCCATTCGCTCGCATATGCGCTATCACTATATGACGTTAGGCTCTTTCTCGTCTCCCCGGATCTCTTAAGAATGAGAAGGGAGGTGCTGGAGGACATTAAGAAGCGCATAGAGGTTTATGAGTATGCAAATATAGAGGAGGTTCTCCCAGAAGTAGACGTCCTCTATGTAACCCGAATCCAGAAGGAAAGGTTTCCGGATTTATCTGAGTATGCTATGGTTAAAGGGTCTTATAGGATAGATATTAATGTTTTGAGAAAAGCCAAAAGCGACCTTATAATACTCCATCCTCTCCCAAGGGTGGATGAGATCTCGACTGAAGTGGATTCAACACCATTTGCAAAATATTTCCAGCAGGTTGAGAACGGCTTGGTTACAAGGATGGCTTTACTATCGCTAATCTTAGGCGCGGTAAAAGAGTAGAATCTTGACCTAAATGCTCCGAAAAACTAGGAAAATGCGGTAGGATTATGCATTGCAAACGTGGTGGAGCGGAACATTACTTTACCCCTGAGCCAAAGTCTAAGCCAGAGCTCAGGCTGATAAGCGCCTACCTGCGTGGGAGGCGATTCCAGTTTCTAACGTCCGCAGGAGTCTTCTCAAAAAACCGTGTTGACCTAGGCACAAGGGTTCTGGTTAAGCATATGATTCTGCCGGATAGAGGCTATATTCTCGATATTGGCTGCGGTTATGGGGTTATAGGGATTGTAGCCGCCGCATCGAACCCTAATATTCACGTGGTCATGGTCGACATAAATAGGCGGGCTGTCAACCTCGCTAAGCGCAACATTAAGATTAATGGTGTCATTAATGCTGAAGCGAGATGCGGCAACCTATATGAGCCGGTTAAAGGCATGGTCTTCGAATGCATTTTATCCAACCCCCCTATAAGCGCCGGTTTAGCGACGGTTAAAGCCATAGTGGCTGAGGCGCCGAAATATATGAGTGATGGAGGAACACTGCAGGTAGTCGTCAAATCTAAGGTTGGGAGGGAAAGGTTTACGCAAATGCTTAAGGAGACATTCGGTAACTTCACAGTCATCGCGAGGGAGAGCGGCTACAGGGTTTTAATGGCTGAAAAGAAAGGATTTTAGAAACTTTTCATCCCCTATCCACGCTTAGATAGCGATAAGTTAAATCATCACCTATATTAGCATGTGTGATTGAAATGAATCATAGGGAGAGGTTCCTAAGAGCCCTAGATCTGGAAGAACCAGATTATGTTCCAATAACCGACCTAGCCCTAGATCCGCCAATCGTTGACGCGGTCCTGGGTAGAAGATTTTCCGGCGGAGTTTTCACTATGGCTGGTGGGAGCGCTGGATGGCGTGAATCGCTGAACTATAGGCTCGCTCTAGTTGAGGCATGCATAAAGCTGGGTTTCGATGCGGCGCCAGCCCTATCCGACTACTCGCTCACAACGAAAGAGTATAAACCCACTTATATAGATGGGAAAAGATACGTTGATCATTGGGGCAGAGTGATGCAGGTTAGCAGGGAGGCGAAGACAACATTCTTTGTCAGCGGAATAGTTAAGTCACGAGAGGATCTGGAATCCTACGAGCCGCCGGACCCATTTCACCCGGATATCATTGAAGCCATCGAAAAGGTCATGCGTAAGGCTAGAAATGAGGATATCGCTATTGTAGCGCAGTGCCATAGTGGGTGGCATATGGCGTTCCAGGTGAGGGGCGGAATAGATAAAATATTGGTGGACTTCTATCGAGACCCAGGTTTCGCGAAAAGGCTTTTGGAGAAGATTGCGGGATCTTGTCGAGGTTTCGCTAAGGTTATGGCTGAAGCCGGTGTAGACGCCCTATTTGTGACTGATGACTATGCCGACAGTAAAGGACCCTTTATGAGCCCGAAAATCTTCAGGGAGTATGAGCTGCCTAACCTTAAGGAGATTGTTAACATTGGGAGAAAATACGGTGTGCCCGTGTTAAAGCATTCGGACGGAAACATTTACCCAATATTGGAGGATATCATTAATTCAGGTATATCCTGCCTCCATCCCATAGAGCCCGGCGTAATGAGCCTAGAGGATGTAAAGGATAGATATGGGTCAAAGATATGTTTGGCCGGAAACGTTGACTGCAAATATGTTCTCCCGTTCGGCGATGAAAACGATGTGAAAAGAGACGTGAGAAGGTGTATTAATGCGGCCGCGGAAGGCGGAGGCTTCATCCTGACGTCAAGCAATTCGCTGCATGCAAACGTTAGGGTAGAAAACATTCACGTGATGGTGAAGGAGGGGAGAAGGTATGGGAGATATCCTCTACGCGGCGTGCAGTGAACTGTGCAGTCGAATGAAACGTGGCTAACTCCCCATTAAACCCTCCGTAGACTCTCTAATATTTTAGGCGCCAAATACGTAGCTAAGCCCCTTCCAGTCACCTCTAAATTTCTCGATTGATAATTGTCGCTATAGAAGTCTTATCCAGTATTCGCTGGCATCCTTAATTATAACGCTACTACGCTTAACAATCTCAAACTCTTCAGGCGTATAGGCAAGTATCTCGAACCCATGCGTGTCCGGCGCGAGCTTTCTCAGCATGCTCATCCTATCATACATGCGTAGACCCCTAAACCTCGGTGAGATAACTATTAGGTCTATGTCGCTCTCCTCGATCCAATCCCCTCTCGCATAGCTCCCAAATAAGTAGACTTCAGCCTCACCAACCTCCCTAACCAGGTTCTCTAGGAAAATTTTTATTGCATCTAGCACGCTCTTAGGGAGCTCTTTCGATAACCTCTCTAACAACCTTAATGACCTCCTCAGCAACCTCAAGGGCTCTCCTAGCCTGCTCCTCAGATATGCTTTCCGATGGAACCTCAAGCCCAGCATTAGGATACCTCGCAACCGTGTAATACTGTGAAACCTCCGGGATTCTTCCAACGATACTCTCGCTGACCCTAAGAATTGTAGACAAACCCCTATAAAGCATAACTAAATCATGTCCTCTAGGAGGTCTAACCCTCAAAACCCCTATGTAAACCGCCTTAAAAGCTTTCTCGCAGGCCTGCTGACACATAAACACCGCCAAAGCCCAATCCCTATCCCTAATAGCCCTCCTAGCCCTCTCAAAATCGGCAACAGCCTCCCTAAACCAATTTAAAGCCTCAACCCTAACCATGAGAAGCTTTGTCTCCAAACCCTCATAGATTAATTTATTTTATAGAGCATATATTCTTAACCCCCTTACTTTCGGGAACATTTTTTATTCTCGCTGGGAATAAGTGTTTATGGGTGCGGTCGTTTGGAGGGATTAAAGCCTAAGTTTGGCGTCGGCGTAGTGTTAGGGAGCAATGTTAGGTTGGGTGCTGGCGTGGTCATATGGAATTATGTTGTGATAGGCGATAACACTATAGTGGGTGATGGAACTAAAATTGGAAGCTTCTGTGATATAGGCAGAGATGTTAAGATAGGAAGGGGCTGCAATATTCAGGCGCATGTAACTATCTCAAATGGCTGCGAGATAGGAAATAACGTTTTCATAGGGCCAAATGCAACTATCCTGAACGATAAGTATCCCGTAAGTAAACGCATGACGCCTCCAGTAATAGGGGATGATGTTATAATTGGTGGTGGAGCAATAATAATGCCTAATATAGTGGTAGGTGATGGGGCAGTTATAGCTGCTGGAAGTGTTGTTACAAGAAATGTGGATCCAAGAACGGTGGTTATGGGTATACCGGCAAGAGCCTTTATGAGAAGAGAGGACTATGAGAATAAAAGGAGGATGTTTGCTGGAGAAACCTAATATTTCTCCTCAATAATTATATTTTCAATTACATCCACCGGGTTCTCAAGCTCCATGAGAAGAGTTTTAACATCGAACCGCATCCCTAAATACTTCTTTGCGTATCTTAAGGCATCTTCTGGCTTCGTGATGAATATTGGAAAACCCTTACTAACCAAATATTCGTTTACGTGTATCTTGCCGAAAACATCAATTACTATGCTTGGCGTGCCGAATAATGCTGCTTCCCTCGCTATTGTTCCACCTACACTAACCACTAGATCGGCTTGAGCTGCTAAACTAGCTGAATCAATGAAACCTTTAGGAACAATTAGCCCCCGCCTCCGCCTCCTACTATACCTGCTTAAATACATCACTTGCCCCAAGGAGACAAGATCTCTAGCGATCTTCTCCATTACATCAGCGTTTCCTCTGGCATACGCCGCTTTAACTTCGCTCTCTCTAACAACTATGAGGGGTCTCTTAAAATCAAACTCTATAAGTGGCTTAAAACCCCTCATCCATGCAACCTCATCCACACCATCAAATTGAATTATGCGTTTCGCGCCGTAACTTCGGATTATCTCTTGAGGGATGGCTTTTGATGCAACTACGACACTTGCAAGTGGGATCGTCAACCTATTTACCGCGTCCGCATGCGGTGTATCGAATGTACAGATTATTGGCACACCGAGGCCGAAAGCGACTCGACAAAGGTCGACAGAACCATGGCAAATTGCGTATTTAGGCGGATCCTTCATAAAAATCCTAGAGAACTTTAACTGCCTCCTTAAGCCCTCATAGAGCCTCGTATATAAGGTTCTCGGATCATATTTTCCTATCACTTCGACTTTTAGGTTTAGATACTTCGCTAATGGTATAGTGTCTGGGTGCTCTCTCGTTGTGAATATTACTTCGTGCCCCTTCTCCTCTAAGCGTTTTGTTATGGCTGCTCCATACCGTATGTGTTTTCCCGTGCATGCATCATACCATATTTTCATGGCTTTCGCCTCCTTTAGTGGGCTACGGATATAAATATGGCGGCAGCTGTCGTGAGCGTGAAGAGCGATGAAACTAATGAGACTAGTTTTCGCTCCGTTGTCGGGTGGTAGTAGGCTATTAGGGTTAGGAGACTTCTTCTATGGCTTGCCTTGAGCGTTAATCCATTCATTTCAAGTCCAGCCCTCCGCTTTAGGAACAGGAGGTTGATTAAGACAAGCGATGAATTGAATATGTATGGGATTATGGATATGGCTAATGTCTGCTCTATGTTGGCTATGATAGCGTAGGCGGCGAGCGTTGTTCCTAGGGCAAACGAGCCGGTGTTGCCGACAAAAATCTTTCCCCTAAAATTATAGTATGCTAGGATCCAAGAGATTATCAGCGGAGCATAGAGTAGAATGCTCTCGCTTCTTCCATGCTTAATTGAAACTATGAGTAGACCTGTAAGGATTATTGAGGGGCAGATTGTTTCCAGCCCATTTAACCCGCCAAGCTGATTAACGGTGTTAGTGGTTATTGTAACGATTGCCGGAATGATGATGAAGTAATAGATTAACCCAAAATCTATTTTACCGAAAAAGTATGTGCTCATCCGGGTCTCACCTTCACGGATAACGATTAATGGTAGGGCTGCTATGAGCGGTAGAAAAGCCTTATATCGCCACCTGATGTCCGCCCAGTCGTCTAGGAGACCCATGAATCCGCCGAAGAGTATGCATGATGCCAGCGTTAACGCTGAGGGTCTCTCCCAGTCCTGGAGAACCCAGCTTTGAAAGCCATGAAGAATGAACAAGTATATCGCTGAGACTAGAACGTAGACTATGCCCAAGCCATTGGGAACGAGCGGCCTTCCAGGCTTATGTTCGTCAGGGACTTTAGGCAGCCTACTTAACATGCTAATTAGCGCCACTTTCGCATTAACTTAGCCATTATAGTTTACATTAAGGTTTATTAATTTATTGGGGAAACGACTTAAATGCAGCACACTATATTATATCGAGCTTAGCGGCAACTGGGATGAGAGCGTTTGACTCAAGAGCAAATTAAGCTCGGGTACTCAGGCTTAATCATGTTTCTTTTTAGGGTTATCAGCGTTGGGACGGGTCTGCTATTCACGCTAATGGTAACCAGAAGCGTACCGCCCGAAGAATACGGTATACTTGGAAACCTCAACGACATTTTATCATATTTCACATTGACGTCCACAATAATCCCGTTCTGGGTGACCAGGTTTGCGGCGAGGCGTCAGCTGGGCTCTTTTAAGACAGGGTTTAATGTGAATGTTTTAATCGGCTTAATCTCCTCGGCAATATACGCTCTTTTAGTCCCCCTTATTATAAATGCTCTCCAAATTGGTCAAGAATATCTGCCAGTTTACTTGTTCGCATCCATAATAGTGTTTGAGAACCATATTCTGGCTGTTTTCGAGGCAGCGATTTACCCTAGGCGGCCGGAGAACCTTGGATTCGGGCTATTTGTCTTTGAGATAAGTAAGCTGATTCTAGGATACATGTTGATTGTCGCGGTGAGGAGGGGCTTAGTTGGGGTTCTCTCATCACTTATAGCTGCATCAATCATCCAGATTCTATTTTACCTAAGGTACTTGTCCCGCGAGTTTAGGGAGAAGGCGGTTCGAGCCTACGTTAGGAGGTGGCTCAAGGCTTCGCTGCTAAATATTTATGGCATTTTAAGCGGAAGAATACTTATGCTCGCCAACATTTTCCTATTCATTTATGGCGGCGAGATGTCAAGAGCCTATTATGGGGCATCGTCGGCGATCGCATCAATAGTTGGATACTCGTCTTTCCTATCATTCGCACTATACCCGAAGCTCCTATTGAACGCTGAGTCAAAAGACGTGACCCTCTCCCTGAAAATGGTTTCAATGCTGGCTATACCTATGAGCCTAGGCGCCGTAGCTCTCTCAGAGAGCCTCCTAGCAATTTTAAACCCCATATATGGCGCTGCAAAGTTAACCCTAATAATCCTCTCAATATGCGCCCTTTTCTCGGTTTTTTCATCGATCTTCGAGTCAGTTATAAGTGGGATGGAGAAGCTGGATGCTGAACCCGAGATATCGTATGGGAAGATCTTTAAAAGCAGATTGTTCCTATTATTGACGCTGAATTACGCGCAGGCAGCCATCGTTGTGCCATCCACATATATGGTTTTAAGGTTGCTGGCGCCAGACGCCTTGGAGGCAACGCTGTATTTTGCGTCGATAAATGCTGTAGCGGTCATCTCGTTAACCCTGACGAAATACGTGTTAGCGAGAAAATGTATGCCCTTTAAAATCCCCTGGGGGAACATCGGGAAACATCTTTGCGCGGCACTAGTGATGACTGCAGCCCTCTGGGTCTTTGAGGCTCCGGCGCGTTTCACTTTAACCATGATTAGGGTTTTGATCGGCTCTATAATATATTTCCTTGTTCTTTCAGCTATCGATAGAGAAGCCAGAGAGTTTATCGTGACGATTAGGAGAGAGGTTTTAGAGACCCTTAAAAATAGTTGTGTGAGGTGGGGGAGTGGACCTTAGGGATAGGCTCGCCGGTTTACTAGAACCCTCCGAGATAAAGATGCTATACAAGTCTTTTGATATAGTCGGCGATATAGCTATCCTCAGGATACCAAAGGCTCTTGAGGGTAAGGGCGAGTTAATTGCTGAAGCCGTAATGCAGATACATCGAAACGTTAAAACAGTTCTATGCCAAGTGGGCCCGGTTTCCGGAGAGATGAGGTTAAGAGAGCTGAGGTGGCTGCGCGGCGAGAAAAGAACTGAGACAACTCATAGGGAGCACGGCTGCCTATTTAAGGTTGATCTGAGCAAGTGCTACTTCTCTCCAAGGCTCTCCTATGAGCGGATGAGGGTTGCAGGGCAGGTTAAGCCGGGTGAGATCGTGGTTAACATGTTCGCTGGGGTTGGATGCTTCTCGATAATTATCGCTAAGCACGCTAAGGCTATGAAAGTTTATTCGATAGATATTAACCCGGACGCCATTCGCTACATGCAGGAGAACATTAAATTAAATAGGGTTGAGGGCGTTGTTGAAGCTATTCTAGGAGATTCAAAGGAGATCATTTTATCTAGGCTGGTGAATGTGGCTGATAGGGTTCTTATGCCGCTGCCAGAAAAAGCCTACGAGTACTTGGATTACGCTCTGATGGCTTTAAAGCCTACTGGGGGCGTGATACATTACTACGACTTTGAGCATGCTGGGAAAAATGAGGATCCAATAGCGAAGGTTGCTGGCAAGGTTTCTAAAAAGCTTTCGGATCTTGGGGCGGCCTTCAGCATACAGCTCGCTAGAATAGTTAGAACCGTTGGCCCAAGATGGTATCAAATAGTTTTAGACATATATTTATCTAGGGGAGACAAACAATGTTGAGTTAGGGTGGGATAATGAAGAGAAGGCTGATGGATATATTGGCATGCCCCATCGATAAGCATCATCCGCTCGAATTATATGTTTTTGAGGAGGGGGAGGAGATAGTTGAGGGCATAATTATCTGCCCTAAATGCTTACGCTGGTACCCAATAAGAGATGAGATACCGGAGCTCCTGCCAGACGAGTTAAGGGATAGGAAGAATGAAATAGAGTTTCTGAAGAAATGGAGGGGGAAGATACCGGAGAAGATACTTTTAGAGGGGAAGCCCTTCAATCTTAAATGTGAGCAGATATAGGCCGACTACGGCTGGATTCGCAGCCTGGGCGGACCGTTCACGACTCTAACTTAATGTTGATTAAGCGCCCTTCAGCCGCGGATTTTAATGCAGCCTCAGCTATCTTTAACGCTTTCACCCCGTCAACGCCCGTGACTAGCGGCTCCTCGTCATTTAGTATGCAGTTAATGAAGTGCTCTAACTCCTTCTTAAGGGGCTCCTCCCATTCATGTCTAGGCGTTAAGGTCTCCCCGGAGGTCTCTATCGTGATCTCTTGAGTTATGTAATCTAGGTTTATTATGGCTTCACTCCCAGTAATCGTGAGCTTTCTGACCTTGTATGGTGTGAGCCAATTAGCCTCTATGAAAGCGGATCTCCCGCTTGGAAATGAGAGCATTATCTGGGCGTAATCCTCAAAGCTCTTGTGGCGCAGGCAGCCGGCCCTAGCGTAAACCGCGATCGGATCCTCGTTGAATAGGAAGCGGACGACATCTATGTCATGTATTGCCGTATCTTTTATTACGCCGACATCCCCAATCCTCTCAGGCCACCTTGAGACGCGCTTAGCTGTAGCTGAGACTAGCGTCCCTATAACCCCGTCCTCAATAGCCTTCTTAACCCTTCTAACTCCGGGATTAAACCTCTCTATGAAGCCGACCTGGAGCTTAAGCTTTTTAGCCTCAGCCAGCCTAAGGGATCGCATAGCCTCCTTCACCGAGCTTGCCATCGGCTTCTCTATGAACACGTGTTTCCCCATCTTAAGGGCTTTAATCGCTTCTTGGGCTAAACTGGAGGACCAGACACATATTGTTACGGCGTCTATATCTTCCCCCTTATACATCTCCATACTGTCCTCATATGGTTTAATTCCATACTTCCTGGAAACCTCCTCAGCTCTCTGCCTATTCACATCACATACGGCGATTAACTCAACATATGGGATCTCGCTCAAAACCCTAACATGGTTTCTACCCCAAAAACCAGCCCCAACGACAGCCACCTTCACCTTATCCATTCCACATAAACCCCAGTATTTCCACTAGCCTTAAACTCAAGGGGATATTATTATGGAAGATAGAATTTAATTTTTATTGTTGCTGTAATAAGCTAATCTGAAGAGCGGTAGAGAGGCGCTTACCCATTGGCTTGTAACGGATGTAAGAACTAAAAGCATGAAGCAAATAAACGATGTCATAGACGCTGTACTAAAGCTCCCGG
>JAWBZG010000046.1:0-10357 GCA_038866525.1 Bathyarchaeia archaeon | reverse complement strand
TAGCGTCTGGGTCTCTGATCCCTAGGGCCAACACCATCCAGCCAGTGGTAGCCGCTGACAAAATTACCGCCCGGCCACCTAACTATTGGGCATTTAAGCTGCTCGACGGCTTCCAAAACATCTAGCCTGAAACCACCTATATTCGGTATATTGGAACTCTCGCCAACCCATATACCGCCATAAATGCATTCACCGAGATGCTCGATGAACTGTCCATAACATCTTTTGTCAAGCAAACCTATCGGCGAGGTTACATCAACATGCACCCTACACTCAAACATGCATCCCGCCTCCCAACATTCTATATTTCAATAACCTATATATTATTGAGATACGTCATATACTCCATCCATGAATCTACCTAACATATTCGCTGAAGCCTTTCTAGCCAAAGATAAAAAATACTCTGCTCACTCTAACCCCAATAGACAGCGGACGCTGACTATCCCTGTCGCTGGGATCCCCGGCGTCAATCATCCTACCTTAAAGTATACACATTCTGCATAGAGAAAAAAGCGCTTTTGTAGCTACAGTTCATGAGGAGGGTTCTCCACTCGATAAGAAACAGCCAAGAAGTCTAGGAAACAGCGCGGAACTCGGCTTAAACATTTCAAGGGTTTGCGAAAAAGCCCTAATCCAAGAAAAAAGCCGGTTTTCTCAAAAATGGCGGGCCCGGGGGGAATTGAACCCCCGACCCCCGGGTTAAAAGCCCGGTGCTCTATCCTTGCTGAGCTACGGGCCCCTAGCAAATATTTTGGTAATTAAAGGAGAATTTATTGTTTTCTATTGCGATGGAGTTTAGGCGTAGTGCGGGTGATTTAGTTTTTCATCTTGGCTGAAGAATGCTTATCGCTGCTTAGGTGAGGGCTTGCCTTCTCAGAAAGTTTTATGTGGGTGGAGAGCTTAGCGGAAGGGGAGCGAAGGAAATAAATGAAGGGAGCAATAGTATTCCTGTCGGTTTTCATAATATTCTTGTCGTCGACGTTAGCGTATCAGGATCTGCCGCCCGGAAAAGCCCTATACCAGCTCTTAGGGGTTCCTGAAGCAGACTATCCTGTTCTCGGAGTTCCAGCAACTTTGCTTGTTGAAGCCATATTTAATGGAGTGGTGTATGGAGTCATAGCGTGGCTCATATTCACTATAGCCCATGAAGCGCATAAGAGGGGTAGAGGCAAATAGGATAAGAATTCGCCACATCGCCATAAAATCTTCAATTATAGATTTTTGCTTCAGACCCTCAGTTTTCTTT
Source organism: Bathyarchaeia archaeon (assembly GCA_038866525.1). Lineage (GTDB taxonomy): Archaea > Thermoproteota > Bathyarchaeia > Bathyarchaeales > DTEX01 > DTEX01. The sequence goes on along the minus strand of JAWBZG010000046.1, from coordinate 9,108 downwards.
TAACAATTATGGAGGAAAACGCCGCCGGTATTGCTCCGAAGACAACGGTCAATACGAGATCAAGCCAATTAAACTTCACGATTGGAGCCGCATGTACTGTTAATGTTAACGTCTCTGTCTTTTCAGCTGTTTCAGCCCTCTCAGCAAAGTTTGTGCTTTTCGGCGTTTCAGGCTTCATCTCACCATAAGTTTCTCTACCTGTAGGTAGAAGCATGAGCGGCGTCAACGTTAATGTTACGCCGAGAACCATCGCAAACATTAGGCTGAGAAATGTTTTCTCCAACATCCATCCCCATCTCAAATATTACTCATATTTGTTCCCTCTAATTATTCTATGTTTTTGAACGGCTCTCTAAAAGCAGTTTAATCGTTTCAGCCCAGAGTATCAACGAGGCTATTAAGCCGAACATTAACGCCACAACATTATGTATGCTCCAAGTATGCTCATAGAGGACTATGTAGGTTATAAGCATACTTGTCATCCAGACAGCGTAAAACATGAATCTGGGCACCATGTACCTCCCCAGCTTAACGAAGAACTTTAAGACGCCGACCTTAACCTCCTGAGCGAGAAAATACTCGCCAGTAGCAGTTTTACCCGCCAGCCCAAGAGAAACCAGCTTGTCAAGATGGTATGCTGCTAAGCTTGGGCTCGAAAACTTCAGCTGCCTCTGAACCTCTCTTACGCCAACCTTAGAGCCTGATCTCTCTAGCAGATACCTGTAAACCTTAAGCGTCTTACCTCTGAGGCTGGACTCTAAGTCGGATTCTTCCATGGAAATGCTCCACAAAACAATTAGTTAAGGATAGTTTTAAGGTTTAGGACTGTTCAATCCAATTGAACGATTGTACTAAAGTATAGGATAATGAGCCCCAACGCGGAAATATCTTATGGTGAACAAAGTTGAAGTTTCGCACATGTTTAACCATAGCGCTACTGGCTTTAACCGCATTGGCGGCCGCGTGGGCAGCGGCAGCGGTCTTTCATGTAGGCGAAAACAGGAAGGAGAAGACCAGTCTCCTGAAAACTTTCACCTCTAGAGACGAGATTGTCGCCTTTATCAGCGCCAAAATCAAGTCCGCGGAGAACGACCCCCTCATAGTTAAGCTTATAGGTTCCTTCAGAGCTACTGTGAAAACTTTCGCTGAAGCCGCCATAGTCTTTGCGGCTAAGGCGCTGGACTATTCGACGACAAACATTCAGGTTGAAGGTGTTGACGAAGCCGATATAGTTAAGACAGATGGACGGCTAATCTACGCGGCATCATCTAACGGTTTGATAAGCATAGTTGAAGCATATCCGCCGGAAGGGATGAGGGTTCTTTCAAAGATCAGCATTGATGGACAGGTCATCGGCTTATTCATAGGTGAAGATAGGCTCATCGCTCTAGTAGAGGAAGCCGTTAAGATCACGGCGCCATCTGAGTCTGAGAGAGAAGCGATAATAGCTCCGCTCCCAACATATTTTCCGTGGAGAACATCCGTTAGAGTATTCGATGTATCTATGCCGGAGAAGCCCGTAAGCGTCGGCGAAGTTACTCTTGAGGGCAGATATGTATCTTCGAGAATGATAGATAACTATGTTTACGTGGTTTTAACATACTTAATCCCCGTATGGACAGAGAACCTAACGGTTCTTCCAAAGTGGGCTGTTAATGAGGGCTGGAGGGAGATTTCTCCACCCAATATATATTACTCAGATTCTATAGAGGCTCCTTCAAGCTACACGTTGATAGCTGCCATAGATATTTTAGACGTAAAACGTTCAACAGTGAAGTCCGTGTTAACGGGCTACGCTTCACGCATATACATGTCTAGGAGCAACCTATACGTAACTTTCCCAGTCTTAGATAGGTCTCTGGGCGGCTGGGGTAGGACAGAAGTCTATAGGATAGCCGTGAACGGGCTGGATATAGAGTGCAAGGCGAAAGGCGAGATCCAAGGCGAAGTGTTAAACCAGTTCTCAATGGACGAGCATAATGGATACTTTAGGGCAGCTACAACCACATTCCTATATGAGCCTAGCAGCGGCACGAAGATGGAGAGCAACCTATACATTTTAAACGCGGATAATTTAGAGGTTGTTGGGAAGATTGAGGGCTTAGCCCCCGGAGAACGAATCTACGCCGCGCGCTTTATGGGCGATAGATGCTACCTAGTGACATTCAAGAAGGTTGACCCATTATTCACGATCGACGTCTCGGATCCCTCTAATCCAAGGGTTTTAGGCGCACTTAAAATACCGGGATACAGCGACTACCTCCATCCATACGATGAAGACTACCTGGTAGGTATAGGGAAGGAGGCTGTTCCAGCAGAGGAAGGCGACTTCGCATGGTATCAGGGCTTAAAGATATCGCTCTTCAATGTATCCAACGTAGAGAGCCCGGAAGAGGTTGCCAAAATAGTTATAGGCGACAGGGGCACGGATTCTCCAGTCTTATTCGACCACCACGCACTGCTCTTTGACAGGGGGAGGAGCTTGCTCGTAATCCCCATCCTTGAAGCGAAAATATTTGAGGAAGACTATCCCGGCGAGAAGCCGCCTTGGGCATATGGTAGACCGATATTTCAGGGAGCCTACGTGTTCCATGTTTCGCCTAAAGATGGCATAAAGCTTATAGGTAGAATAAGCCACATGGAGAACAGCGGCGTCGATCCAATGTACGAGGTTAAGAGGGCGCTCTACATAAACGAGACATTATATACTGTCAGCGATGGGAAAATAAAGGCGAATAATCTGGCCGATTTGAGCGTGGTGTCTGAGGTCTCGTTAGGGTAGGAGGCGCCGCTTACCGCCACCATAAAAGCATTAACCATAAATATGGTACTCTGAGTAAAGATTGATTGCTGGAGGTGCAGCCTACGGGTTTAATTGAGAAAACAATAGTCTATTTTAGCAGCCCCGGCGAGGAGAACACCGACATAGTTCTCACCCTGGCTAAGAAGAGGGCTGAGGAGCTCGGCATCAAGGATATAGTCGTCGCCTCTACAAGAGGTTTCACGGGAGCTAAAGCCTCAGAAATATTTAAGGGATATAATTTAGTTGTGGTTACCCATCACGCCGGTTTTAGGGAGCCTGGGCGCCAAGAGCTCCTTGAAGAGAATCGGAGAATCATAGAGGCAAACGGCGGCAAAATATTCACTGGAACCCACATATTCGCCGGAGTTGAGAGAGCGATAAGAAGCAAGTTTAACACGGCTTACCCGGCTGAAATAATGGCGCAAACCTTGAGGTTGTTCGGTGAAGGGATGAAGGTTGCTGTTGAGATAATCGCCATGGCCGCTGACGCCGGGCTTATACCAGTAGATAGAGACGTGATAAGCATAGCTGGAACCGGCAGGGGCGCTGATACAGCGATAGTCATTCAGCCGGCGAACTCCTCAAGGATATTCGACATGATTATTAAGGAGATTATCGCTAAGCCGAGATCTAGGTAGCGGTGTTTTAGCATGATGAGGAGGAGGCTTGGCAAAACAGGTTTAATGGTTTCAGTAATAGGTTTCGGGGCAATAAAGCTGCCTCAGATAGATTTCGAGACTTCAAGAAAGATACTTAATAGGGCTTTAGATCTAGGCATAAACTTCATCGACACCGCCCGATCCTACGGTGACAGCGAGGAAAAAATAGGGTACGCCATAAGCGGTAGGAGAGAAGAATTCTACATCTCCACGAAAACAGGAGCCCTAACATATGAGGATGCTATGAGGGACATAGAGCTCAGCCTAAGAAGTTTGAAAACGGACTATATAGACCTGTATCTATGCCATAACCCCAATCACCCAGATAAATTTGAGAAAGTTATGGGGCCAAACGGGGCCTTAAAAGCCCTCAAAGAGGCGAAAAGGAAAGGCGTTATTGGACACATAGGCTTCAGCTGCCACAGATACCATGAAACCATGGAGAGGGGGATAAGATCCGGGGAGTTTGAGGCGATAATGGTCTCATATAACATGCTGAACGATGAGCTGGTGGACGAGAGGATCATGCCCCTAGCCAAAGAGATGGATGTTGGCGTAATAGCCATGAAGCCCTTGGCGGGCGGCTTCCTAGCGGCGCCTCCTCCAGCCCTCGCCAACAAATCGAAGATTCCGATAAACGCTGAAACCGCTCTCCGGTTTGTCCTATCTAATGATGCCGTTGCGACCGCTATCCCGGGGATGATGAGGATTGAGGAAGTTGAGGAGAACGCCCGCGTAGGCTACAATTTTTCATCGATGAGTTATGAAGAGAAGAAGGCTATTATCGAGGCGGCTGAGTCTCTAAGCAGGGAGTTTTGCCGAGGATGCGGCTACTGTCAACCATGTCCTCAAGGCATATTAATACCAATAATACTGCGCCATTTAGCCTACTACAAACATTATGGTTTAACGGACTGGGCTAAGTGGCGATACAGGATGGTTGAGGTTAAAGCCGACTCATGCATCCAATGCGGTCAATGCGTAAAGAGATGCCCATACAGCCTAAATATTCCGGAGATGCTGGCGGAGGCGCACTCCCTCCTATCGTCTTGAAGGGATAAGAGAGATAAGAGAAATATGCTTCGTCAGCTTAATATTTAATCGCGGAACCCGTATGTCACTAAAAATGATTCTGAGCGAAATATCTTCAAAGAGCGCGCCCGGCCCCTCACCATCCTTCAATATTTTAGACATGGTGAGGCTGCTTAAGCTGCTGGCCAAGTCTGGGAAAGTTGGGCGTGCGAGGATATCCAGGGAGCTGGGCTTAGGTGAAGGGACCACGAGAACCATGCTCAGAAGATTGTCTGACGCCGGCTTAATAGTGACCTCGAAGGAGGGTTGTTCGCTGAGCGATAGGGGGAGGGCGCTCTGGAGCAGCATTGAGAGGGTTATGCCGAAGATCGTTGAGGTCGGAAGCAGCGAGTTGACTTTAGCCCCTAAAAGCGTCGCCGTACTGGTTAAGGGGCGTGCGGATAGGGTTAAGAGTGGGATCGAGCAGCGGGACGCAGCCGTCTCAATCGGCGCAAAGAGCGCGGTAACGATGATATTCAGAAACAACAAGGTTATTATTCCCGGCGTTAGCATGGATCTGGAGAAGGATTATCCATCTGCGTTCAGGGAGATAATGCGCCTAATGAGCCCATGTGAGGGCGACGTTATAATAATCAGCAGCGCAGACTCGCTTATAAAGGCGGAGTGCGGTGCGCTAGCAGCCGCTTGGTCAATAATATGAAGGGAGGCTAGTATGTGATCTTTTCCCCGCCCGTGAAAACCCTTTCTAAAGCCGCGTTTAAGTCGACGAAGCCATCGTTAGTTTTAGCCGAAACGGGTATTAGCGGAAAGTTTAACCCCAGCTGGTAGATTGCCCTGCTTAACCTGTGGCTCAGGAGGCGCCTATCCCCATCAAGCCTCTCGTTTATAGCAGCCTCCAGGGCGGATCTATCCTCAGACCACTCGATGATGGTTTCAACATCCTCCTGCGAGATAAGGTCGCATTTAGAGAGAACGTGGATCTGCGGTAGGAGAAAACGCATATAGACGGCTGCTGAAAGAAACATGTTTGAAACGTAGTTGAGCGGGTTTAATGAGAAGACTGCGTCGAAAAGGTAGATTATGGCTTTTGGATCCTTACTGATCTCGCTGGCTATATAGGGTCCGCTAACCCTAAAAGCGAATAGCTCCATTTGCCCAGGGGTGTCGACGAGCAGTATATCCGGGTTTATGGCTTCAATCTCCTCCCTAATCTTCTCTATCTCACCAGCTATTAGATCAGCAGCCATTATAAGCGCCCCATTAGGTCCGAGCTCATACTCATCCATTATTTCGTCGATAGTTATGTAGTCGCGTATGTCTATGTCTGGCGTATAGGGCAGCTTTATCACGCCTGGATCGAGATTTAACGTCGCAACGTTCTGCTCACCTATCTTCAACCACTCGGAGAAGGACGCCGTTAGAAGAGATTTACCTGAACCAGCAGTCCCTATTATAAATGCTATGAAGACCATGCCAGCCACCATAAGCTATTCACTATAAAATTGAGGGAGAGGGTTAGGATTGTACCGGGCGGATTTTCCCTCCCCTATCGGATATTAACTCCGATATCTGCATAATCGACCTCTCAATCCTCTGTCTGGCCACATTTAAATCCTCACATGTTGTCGAGAAATGGAGTTCTATATGAGAAGTTTTCTCAGAGATCTTGGGATGAGACTTTATGTAAACGTAGGGGTTTTCACGCATAACCTGCTCTATTAGAGGCGCTAAATCCGACTCGGGAACCCCCTTAACCTCCAAGCTGGCCTCATAGAAAACCATGTTTCCAGCAACCTCACGTAGAAGCGGTGCAACGGACTCGTCGAATATCGCCATCATCTCCTGCGGAACCCCTGGAAGCATAATCAGGTTTACATCCCCATATCTGACAAGAACCCCTGGAGCTGTTCCAACAGGGTTCGGTAGGGGCTTTGCGCCCCTAGGCAGCATAGCCATTTTAACCCTGTATTTCGTTAGCTCAAACCTCTCCAATCTGCCTTCAGCAACATACTGCTCATACCGCCTCTTAATCATCTCCAAAGCCTCCTTATTTTCCTCCAGCTCGCAGCCTATAGCCCTAGCGACACCTTCAAGGGTCTTATCGTCAAAAGTGGGCCCCAAACCACCCGTCGTTATGATGAATGATGGTTTACGTTGAATAGCCTCCCTTATGGCGGAGGATATCTCGTCTAAGTCATCGCCGACAACGGTTATTCTTCTGACAGATAAACCTAGGCTTGTTACCCTCCTAGCGAGCCAGTGAGCATTAGTGTTTAAAACCTTGCCTATAAGCAGCTCATTCCCAATACATATCAGCTCCACGTTCCTGTTAATCGCGGACAAACTCACCGCCCAAAACCCTCCTGAAATAAGAGGGGAATAAAAATTATTTAAGGTTATTTCCCGATTTTTCCTCCCAAATATGTGGCGCCAGCGGATTTAATCCCTTAATTTCACACGATCACTTCTTCTTTGACAGCCACCATTGGAGATACTCTTTCCTCACCCTCTTCTTTTCATCTTCATCCATGTCTATCTCAAACCGCTCCCTAGATTTCTCCTTAATCTCAATAAGCTCCTGGTGAGTAAGGGAGAGACCGCAGCTTCTACATACGTATTGCTTAGTTCGGCTCACGTAAAGCATTTCGCCTCCACATTCAGGACAGTAGGGCATGACTTAACCCTTCAACCAAAAAAGAGTTGAACGAAAAGAAATATCTTTTGGTTAAGCCCTCTAAACACGCTTAGACTCACTCTCTAGTTAAATGCTCTATGAAGGTTGCCGCGACGTAATAGTATGCTGGCTTCGGCATGTAAGATTCATCAAAGATTAGGGCTGCGCCATAACCACTGAAGTAAATCGGTATCCAAGAATATTTATCCGTGAAACCCCACATCACAAAACTTTACAGTTATCTTCGGATAGGCATACTTTAAGGATATCGCGGTATATTTCCGCCTGCTTAATAAAGTCCTCCCATTTAGCCGGCATTCTGATTCTAACATCCATCTCAGTTATATGAACCTCCAACAAACCTAAATTATTCAGACGTTTAATGTTAGCTGCTACCTCCTACGGGTTTGGCGGGCTTCCTATGCTCACGTGCATCTGTAACCCAACACCATGTATTGGAACACCCCTCTCTAGAAGCCCCCTTAACGAGATTATATATAGCGTCAGATTTTGCGTTTAAACCTTCGGCGCCATGATCATTATAGAAGAGTGGAGCCTGCGGGTCTGTCTCATGCGCCCAACTGAAAGCCATCTCGATATATTCTGAACCAATGTTTCTCAGCTGTCACCCCTAATATTTCGTCAGGCTCCTTCCACTCTAGGAAGAATGACTTATCTAAACCCGCTACTTGAGCATTTTATGTGACCAATCTCTCTTTCCGAGATCATCTCTTTCGTTCTTGGGCATTGCCAGGAAACGGATGATGGGTTAATTCTCCATTTAACTAGTGCACTCTCAGCACCCAAGTTATCACCGTGACAGCTTTAACGTTTCTCGGCTCGACAACTTCTAAAACGTAGTACATATCTTGCGCCAAATATCCTCAAGATCCCAAATCCAATAGCCTTGTTTGCCGCTAAGTTGTTGACAAGGACTATTAGGAAGACTTGAAAACGCTTGTATGTTGCCATCAGGTCAACGGCAACAGCTCTAATGTTAATTGACCCACAATCAAAAACTAATACGTATCTTTCATAATTGGAGCGCACAAAGACATTTATCCCGAAGTAATCTGGAAAAACATGTCCTTAATGAGGTTTTTGTGGTTATTTTTCTCTATTTAAGAGGGTATCACAGCATTTAAAGTGTTAGAAGGTGGGGCATAAACTTTAATCAAAACGAGATAAGAGCCTGAATTTTTATGAACTTTAGTAATCTGAGAGAAAATGAATCGTAAAAGACTAGATCAGATAAAAAATAATTAAGGGGTGGATTTACGAAGCCGTAATAATCCTCCAAACCTCTGGAAATTCATTCTTGAATTCGTCTAGTGTCTTTATCCATCCTAACTCTGGAAACGGTTCAACATCAAGCTTCTTTGCTGTAATCCATCCGAAGGGCAACAGTATCTCTTTCTTCGCTGGATACTCTGGAACATACTCTTTTAATACGTCATTCCACTTTTCTCGACCAGCTATTATAAGCTTGTAGAGAATCTCGCCAGCTAAATAGCTACCCTCGTATTGCCTTAGCTCAATCGTTGCTCCTAAGGCTCCATTCTCAAAGTATGGAATATCAGCTCCAATGAGTCCGTCAGCGTGCCCAATAATTTGACCTATTTTACCCCTTTCTGTTATAGCCTTTCCTATAGCTGGCCCACAATAGTCATAGTATCCAAGCATTCCAACTAAATCGGGATATTGCTCTATGGTCGTCTCAGCTAAAGCTACGGCTAAGGCGGCATCGCCGTTCTAACCACCATAATTTGCCTCCTAATATCTGATATTTGCCTCAGCCATCACTCCACAAAGCAGAATCCTTTCACTAACAGCATCTATCCACCCAGCAACATTATCCATCCAGAACTCAAAAATAAATCTTTTTAAATAAACCTTTTTAGGGGAGAGAAGAAAAATTTTAGAATGTGCCGGGGTGGCCG
>JAWBZG010000045.1:0-10829 GCA_038866525.1 Bathyarchaeia archaeon | reverse complement strand
TTCCAGTTATCGTGGATGCCGCCGCAGAGCTACCTCCAATCGAAAACCTGAGAGATATTGTGGCGACTGGAGCCGACCTGGTTATTTTTAGTGGTGGAAAAGATATTCGTGGACCAAACGATACGGGTTTCGTCATAGGTAGAGCCGACCTAATAAAGGCCATAGTTGCGCATAGTTCCCCCCGCCACTATATGGGTAGACCTATGAAAGTTAGCAAGGAAGACATTGTGGGGCTTGTCGTCGCCTTAAAGCATTACACGCGTGAAGCAGTCGAGGCTAGAAAGAAGAGGTGGGAGGAGATAGTTCAATATTTCATTAGGGAGCTTTCCAGCGAGTATGTTAAGGTTGAGAGGGTTATGCCGGATCCATCTAAGCATGAATACTCAGCCCAAGGCTGGCCCAGAGCGAGATTAATCTTTAATGAGGAGGCCTTAGGCATAACTGCCGCTGAGATCAATAAAATGCTCCTTGAGGGCAATCCCCCAATATACGTTCATCAAAAGGGGAACGAGATAATTATCAACCCGCAGTGTCTCCAAGATGGTGAAGAAAAGATAATAGCTGAGAGAATAAAGGAGATACTGCTAAAGAAGATATCGGAAAGGCGAAATAAACCATCGGGGTGAACTTAAGTGTACGATATAGTTATAAAGAATGGTTTGGTTGTGGATCCATCTCAGGGAATTAAAGAGGTTATGAATGTAGCCATACTTGATGGCAAGATCGCTGACCTGCGCAGGGGCATAAACTCCACTGGCGCAAGACACGTTATAGATGCGTCGGGATTAATAGTTGCACCTGGGCTAATAGACCTGCACGTACACTGCTGCTATGGGATCGCCCATATAGCCATTAACCCCGACCTAGCGTGCTTAGCGAAAGGCAGCACAACAGTCGTGGACGCCGGATCTACTGGGGAACTAAACTTTATAGGCTTTAAGAAGTATGTTATAGGAAGCGCTGAAACCAGAATATATGCCCTAATAAATATCGAGTCTCAAGGAATGATCGAGTTTTCCCGACCGAACCAGAAGTGGCCGAGCCTAATTACTGGCCGTGATGAAATGTTTATAAACGTTGATGGAACTGTAGAGGAGATTAAACGGAACAGAAATATCATTATAGGTATAAAGTGGGCTCACCACGGTATTAAGGGCGTCGAGTTGGCTAGGGAGGCGGCGGATAGGGCTCAATGTCTTCTAATGGCTGAGAACCACCTCCAGCCCGAAACCTTAAAATATATGAAGAAAGGCGACGTAATAACGCACCTTTATCATGGATTGAAAATGGGGCAGCATGACGGTTTGCTCGATGCTGATGGAAATGTCCAGCCGGAGTTTTTCGACGCGGTGAAGCGCGGCGTGGTCTTAGATGTCGGTCACGGCGCAGCCAGCTTTAAGTGGTCGGTTGCGAGAAGGGGGATTGAGCAGGGAATAAAACCAAACACGATAAGTACTGATCTGCATTCGGGAAGCTATAATGGTCCAGCCTACGATCTGCCAACCGTGATGTCAAAGTTCCTTCACTTAGGCTTATCGCTTGAAGAGGTTATAAACGCTACTACCGCTAAACCCGCCGAGGTTATTGGCAAGAAGGATGTTCTCGGCACCTTAAAGATTGGCGCATGCGGAGACGTCACGATCCTAAAGCTCGAGGAAGGGAGATTCCCGCTTGAGGATACCTCCGGAGAATGGGAGATCTGCAAGCAGAGGTTAAGGACGGTGAAGGTTATTAAAGATGGCAGAATAGTTTTTTAAAGACCGCCAGCCACGGGCGGTAAAATAACAACGATGTCCCCGTCCTTTAACCTCGTTTTAGCTCCTTCAAGCAGATTAATATTTAACCCATTCAAAAGTATCGTGAGACTGAAGTCCGTCACCCCCCGCTGACTAGAAAGATGTTCCATTTTCTCCTTGAAGCCACTTTTCTCGCCTGAGATTTTTGAGATCAAATCGCTTATATTAGCTCCTTCATCCAGCTCAATGGTCATCTCACCGCCCAGTATAGAGGTCAGCTCGCCGAAAGCTCTAACTTTCACCTTCATGAGCGATTCCTCGTCAAACCATTTACCTTTAATTATCTCAATGAGGGAAAAAAGTTGAGGGTTTAGAGACTTTAGATTACTGTTTCCTCACTTTATCTAAAGCCTTGTCAACGTCTTCGAGCCCGAGCTCCCTGAGAACCGATGATTTCGGAATCCCCCGTTCATCCCAGCCGATAGCCTCATAGTACTGCTTTCTCATATCTTCAAATACTTTCCTGTCGGTGGTCTTACCCTTATATGGTCCTGAGGGGAGCGGCTCATAGAACCTCGGCGGATTATCATCATGTATCTCCGGCCTCCAGAATACGTCCGGTCCTCCTAGGAGGAGAACCGCTCTCTGTATATGCATTATTCTCCGTCCAAGCACGCGGCACCACTCGTCGTCTGTGAGATCCCATCCTGTAACCGCCTTGTAAAAGTCCCATATTAAGGGGCTTCCGCACATGGCGCACACAACCGCTGAGTCGAAGAAAACGATCCTCGTATCGTTGTAGGCGTCGTAAACCCCTGAGGTGTGATCGCCGCATTGCGGTGAACATGCGTAGCTGATTGGATTAAAATCTAGCCCGCTCCTAGTTCCATGCGCCCCCACCTCAACGCCCTTAACGTGCACAGCGTATTTCGTAACGTCTACGCCCTTTATCTCACTTATCTTTAGAGCCGCCCTGTAGGTTCCCTCGGCAAGAATATTTCCTATGCCTTCACGCTTAACTATCATTCTTGCAAGCTTCTCGAAGGCTTCCACGTCCCCCCAATTTAATTCGAAACCTAAATCCTCCTTGGTTAATATGCCTCTCTGATAAAGCTCGGCTGCGAAGGCTAGGGTGTTGCCGCCGTTTATGCCCGAGAACCCTAGGTAATCTATGAGCGCCGACAAGTATATGCATTTATCTGGGTCGAATATCCCTAGGTTAGGTCCAAGGTAGGCTTGCATCTCATAATCTGGATCATCGGTGATAGCTCCCTCGTATGGTCCCGTTTTAACGACAGCTATCTTCATGCAGGCAACCGGGCAGTTGAAGTCGCTCCAGTATCTTTTAACCCAATACCTGAAGTCGAATTTGGGTCCACCGAACCTCTTCTCATCGTGCCACTCCTCCTGCCAATTCCTGACAGGCTCAGAGCTCTGCCTAGCGCCAACCTCATATCCGCCGTAACCAGTCCCCCAGCGCCTTAAGCGGTCCCTTTCAAGGAGCTGCCTCTCAACTTCCCGTAGAAGGATCTTCACGGTCTCCGGGCTGGCAACGCTGGGCAGCGGCCTCCTCCCCTTAACAACGATAGCCTTAAGGTTCTTTGAACCCATAACAGCCCCATATCCGCCGTAGCCGGCGGCGTGGCTTATCTTCTGCATCACCGCAGCCGTCCTAACCCTGCTCTCGCCCGCCGGACCACAATATATTATTGCAGGCTCCTTAACCTTCTCGGCGCCGGGCCTCGCCTTCTTGAGTAGTTCAAGCCCCTCCCTAGTTAGGATCCTTATGGTTTCAGGAGCCTCCTTACCCCAAACATGCTCCGCGCTCCTAATTTCAGCGTTATCGTCAGTTATAAACAGGTATACCGGTTTCTCAGCTTTGCCGGCAACTATTACGCCGTCGTAGCCAGCGCATTTAAGCTCATTCCCAAACTCCCCGCTTAGGGTCGAACCGATTATTCCGTTTGATTGGGGCGATTTACCCGATATGCACACCCTGGAGCCCGGATATATGCCGGTTAAAGGCCCTGTTAGAGCCAGAAATATGTTTTCTGGTCCAAGCGGGTCGATTTCCTCCCACCTGCTGCCTAGCCTATCCCAGAGAATCTTTGCGGCTAAACCCCTTCCGCCGATAAAATTCCTGAGAATATCATCGCTGAAGGTTACATCCTTTATTCTTCCTGAAGAGAGGTCTACTTCCAGAAACTTGCCGGCATAACCCCTAACCATTTAAGCCCACTCCTCCCCCTTCTCACCATAAAGGTTTACTGCGACATCTTTAGTGATCTCTTCAGGCGGCTGGGCGAAGAGTTTCCTATTATAGCTCCCCCACCCAACTTTTTCTTCCCTAACTGTCCAAAGGGCATTAAATTTAGCCTCCTGGCAAACCTTGACGCACTGTGGATCGCCGCCACACAGATCACATATTACCGCTTTCCCGTCGCCTGGATGGAGAAACGGAATATTTCCAGGGCACTCACGTATACATACGCCGCACCCAGTGCACTTCTCCCTATTAACTATGACCGCGCCGGTTCCACCATCAACCGAGAGAGCTCCCGCCGGACACGCTGAGACGCATGGGTAATCATGGCATTGGGAGCAGAAGTGTGGGATTTCTATGCCGGGCACAAGCATGAAGACCCTTATCCTTGAGGCTTCCGGCCATATCCATCCTTCATGGAATAGCGAGCAGGCAATTTCGCATCTTCTACATCCCGTGCACTTCAAGTAGTCTCTGGCAATCCAGAGAATAGTCTCTCTTCTTCCAGACATAAATATCACCGAACAAGTATTAAGAATAGTTTGCCATGTCTTAAAAAGTTATCTGACGATGGGCGTTTAGAGCCCTGCGATGGAAGATCATGTAAAAATATTAGAGGCGTTCCAGCATTAAATATTTGATGGAGCAGCGTCGCATTTAAGAGGTGTTGAAGGTGTATAAACCCAAAGTTTATATCACTAGGGAGCTTCCTGAAAGAGGGCTTAAGAAAATTTTAGAACGCTTTGACGCTGAAGTTTGGCCGGAGTATGGTCCGCCACCGAAGCAGATTATAATTGAAAAGGTTAGGGATGTTGATGCGCTGGTAACTCTCCTTTCAGACAAGATTGACGCTGAGGTTTTTGACGCCGCACCTAAGCTGAAGATAGTTGCCCAGATGGCTGTTGGCTTTGATAATATAGATGTTGAGGAGGCCACTAGGAGAGGGATATATGTGACTAATACGCCGGGAGTTTTAACCGAGACAACGGCTGATTTTGCGTGGGCTCTCCTAATGGCTATTGCTAGACGAGTTGTTGAGGCAGATAAATATGTGCGCGAAGGCAGGTGGAAGGTGGGCTGGCATCCAAGCATGCTGCTTGGAAGAGATGTTTATGGAGCCACATTAGGCATAATTGGCGCGGGTAGGATAGGTTCAGCCGTCGCCAAAAGAGCTAAATGCTTCAATATGAGGATCCTATACTATGATGTTGTAAGGAACCCGCAGATAGAGAAAGAGACGGGCGCGGTTTTCGTCGACCTAGACACCTTGCTAAGGGAATCGGACTTTATAAGCATACATGTTCCCCTAACAAAAGAAACATATCATTTAATAGACGCTGAAAAGCTGAGCCTAGTTAAAAAGACGGCGTATCTAATAAATACTTCGAGGGGGCAGGTGATCGATGAAAAGGCTCTATGTAACGCGTTAAAGGAGGGGAGGCTTGCGGGGGCAGCGTTAGATGTGTTTGAGCAGGAGCCTCTGCCCGCGGATAGCCCTCTGCTTAAGCTGGACAACGTTATTTTAACACCGCATATAGCTAGCGCCAGCTATGAGACGCGTTCAAGGATGGCTGAAATAGTTGCGGAAAATCTAATAGCATTCTTCGATGGAAAGGTTCCACCAAACCTCGTAAACCCGGACGTGGTAAAGGTTAACCCCCTCCAGCCTGTTAAGTAGGTGATGGCGAAAATTGGGTAATAGTATTCTGGATAAAAACCTCATGAAGAGGGCCGAGGAGCTTCTCACCGAGTTTAAGGGAGATGACTACGCTTTTGGCGCAGAAGCCTTAAAAAAGTTCGATAGGTATGTGAATAGGATTGGGAGGAAAACAGCGATTATTACGAGTGGAACCGGTATAAGAGCCGGGATAGTCGACCTTGTAAGCGCATCGCTTAGGGGTAAAGGCTATGAGGTTTTGGGGATTTTGGAGGGCGCTCGTCAAAACACGCCTAAAGAAGACGTTTATAGGCTCGCCTATCAGCTCGTTAGAATGGGCTGTAATGGTGTTGTCGCTATAGGCGGTGGAAGCGTGATCGATGGCGCTAAAGCAGCATTAGTTTTAGCGCTATATGGGGGAGCGATAGAAGATTATTTTGGGACAGGTTTAGTCTCAGCTAAATCGGGCGGGGAGAGGATTCCGCTAATAGCTATACAGACCGCCAGCAGCTCAGCCTCCCACCTAACTAAATACTCAAACGTGACGGACATGATCACTTTTCAAAAGAAGCTCATAATTGATGAGGCGATCGTGCCCAGAGCCTCAGTATTCCAGTACGACATCACGAGAAGTATGCCGCCTGATCTAACTAAGGATGGGGCGCTTGATGGGATATCCCATTGCTGGGAGGTTTGGATGGGTGCGACTGGAAGAGCAAATTACGATAAGATAAGCGAGGTCGCGTACACCGGGATAAAGCTCATAATAGAGGCTTTACCTATAGCCCTCAAAAATGCTGAGAACCTTGAAGCCAGATATGCTTTGGGGCTTGGAACAGACCTAGGCGGATACTCGATAATGCTCGGGGGGACAAATGGTCCCCATCTTGGAAGCTTCTCGCTTGTCGATGTTCTCCCGCATGGGAGGGCCTGCGCTGTCCTAAACCCATATTACACGGTTCTATTCTCATCAGCGATACAGGACCAGTTGAAGAGAATTGTCCGAATCTATGTTGATAGCGGTTACTTAGATGAGGGGAAGACTAGGCTTGAGGGGAGAAAGCTCGCTGAAGCTGTCGCGGAGGGAATGATAAACTTCTTTAAGGAAATAGGGTTCCCGACATCGTTGAAGGAGGCTGGGGCAACCGAGAAACATATTGAGAGGATGGTGGGCGCCGCGAAGGACCCGCAGCTCAAAAGCAAATTAGAGAACATGCCCATACCGATAAGAGCCGAGGCTGGAGACGTTGATAGACTTATAAAGCCGACGCTGGAAGCCGCCTACATAGGGGACTTCAGTCTAGTTCCCTCACCAAAACTTTAGAATGGATAAATCAGGCTACTTTGCTAGGTTTCCGAGAACATCGAACTGCATTTCTTCCGGCTCCCCCAGTATTTCTATGCGCTCCGAGAGATCCTTATCCCGCTTCACGAGCTCGCATAGGCTCTCCGATATCCACATGTATTCTAGCTCAAGCGTATTCTTTATCCTCACAATCTTCGCTTTCTCTGGGTCTATCGGACCGCAGCACCTTATAGCCATAAGTATAGCGTCCCGATCGCTTGGTAGGAACGGCGGGATCTTCGCGGTCTCAGGCCACGTTGAGGTAAAACAGTTTACAAATGTTTCCTCAAAGTCTATTTTAGAGACTAATCTCTTGGTTGTGATGTCCGCTAACCCTATCCCAACAGCGTTCCCGCGTGATTCCTCAGTTAAATCTAGAACAACTATTCTCTTGATCTTCGGCGCGCGCGGCTCATATTCCTCGGGTGAAGCCCAAAACCTGCCGATGACATTAGTGTCCATTCCGGTACCACTTATGTTCTTACCCATCTCGTCAACTATTAAAACATCTATTTCCCTGAAAGGTATCCTAGCCATTAAATCCTTAGCTATCTCTAGAAGCTTCGCTTCCTCTTCCTCGATCTCCTTGGGCTTTAGGGCTCTTATCAAAGCGATCTCGTGGCGCGCATTCTCAACTATTGCGACGCCTAAAATTATCGGAGTCTTCTCCATGATGACTTTAGCCGCCTCAGGTATAAGCTTATGGTAGCCCTCAAGCTGATATCTATGTATTATTTCGGCGCCCTTCTGTTTCCCCAAACCTATAGCCATCATCTTCATTAAACCGCTCTCTATCCTGCCTTTAAAATCGGTGTGAGGTTTAATCCTGTTAACCACGATTATTCCGTCAGCATTAGCGGCGGCTTTATCAACATATACTGGCGTACCGTTGCTGAGGCGCCCCACCTCTTTAACCTCCATTGTGGCTTGAATCGGGGCGCCGACGGACTCCCGAGTTATTCCGAGGCTTTTAAGGACCGCTATCTGACCTTCAGGGGTTGCTCCACCGTGGCTTCCCATGGCTGGAACGATAAATGGCTCTCCTCCAGCCTTCTTAACCTCCTCGACTATTGATGCAACTATCTCAGCTATATGCGCTATTCCTCGGCTGCCGACCGCGATAGCTATCTTTGCTCCGGGTTTAATCTTATCTCTTAAGCCGGACTTATTTAACTCCTCCCTCAGGGCTGAGATATAGTTATCTATCTTAGGGGCGTAGATCTTCTGCCGCACCCTAACCATTTTCGGAATGGATAAATTGGAGCGCCACATGAAAGAGAGTTGCTTTCCTCCGCAATAAATGCTTTTATCCATATCCCTGATCACCGACGGAAAACATGGGGGTTCCAGAGGCGACTAGGTTTTCTCCATGGTCTTCATCTCAGGTTTCTTGAGGAGCCATGGGCTGACAAGCGCAGCGGCCGCTAGGGCTCCAATCCCAAGCCCAATCAGTAGGGGAGCATAGCTATTCAATGCCGCTGAAAAGTGCGCTGTAAGATATCCGGATATCAGCCCTCCCCAGCCCTTAGCGGTGTATGTTATGCCGTAATTGGTTGCCGAATGCTTCGAGCCATAGAAGTCTCCGATAAGCGCGGGATTAAAAGCGAAGACGGCGCCTGCGAATAGCGCAGCCATAACAACGAAGGAAGCGAATCCCGTGGGGTTAGAAACGGTGCAGCTTAACGCTATCATAGCTGCCCCGGTCAACGCGTAGAAGAGTGCGGCTGTAAGCTGTCTACCCACGCGGTCCGATAATAATCCGCCCAACACCCTGCTGAAGCCGTTTGCTAAAGGATAGGCTACGAGGACGAGGCTCAATACGTCGTCTGATATATTGTATGCTTTAGCCATAGGCGCGATCTGAGCGCCAAAGAGGAGCGCTATAGCCGCCACAGCGGTAAATGAAATGTAGATTAACCACCATTGCCTAGTCCTCAGCATTTCATGCCACCTCCAGTCTGCTGCACCCCCTTCCTCCTCACCGCTCTGACTTTTAGAGACGTTGGCCGCCTCCGGATAACTGTAGATTAAGGTGAAAGGCATGATGAAGATCAGCATTAGGGTACCTGTGTAAAGGAACGCGGCCTTAACGCCGTAATTTGAGATCCATGCTTGAAGCGGGATATTAAAAATGGCGGTTCCGGCGCCAAAACCAAACGTTACTATTCCCGTGGCCAAACCCCTCCTATCGGGGAACCATTTAACCGCTATGGATGTGGAGATCCCGTATAGCGCCCCAACCCCGAGGGAGCCGAGAACATAGTACACGTAGAGGTGTAGCGGGGAGCTCGCCGCGGAGCTCAGTAGGAAGCCGAGCGCCGCCATCAGCCCGGCAAACATAGCTATGCCCTTAGGTCCAAATCTATCGGCAAGGTATCCGGATAAAGGCTGTATGAAGGTGGCTGCGTAAATGTGAAGCGTAAAAGCCGCTTGTATCGCCGTTATCGGCCACTTTAAATCGGAGCTTAAGCCTGAGGCGAATAGAGACCATGAGTACTGGTAGATGGCGATAAACATCATTATGACTGTTGCCCCAGTTAATAGAATCCATCTCCGCACCATCTCAGCTACACCCAAAAATAGGCTAATTTCACTTGGAAAAGAATGCTGAAGGAGGAAAAGCCTTTTTTAGGAATCACTATTTGTAGAGGAAAGCAAATATTTCGTCAACTAACTTCGGCTCCAATTTTTCGTAAGCTTCCGTGCTCCCGACATCGTACCAGAAGGCGTCCGTGAGGTAGCCGTAGACGCCGCTTCCCTTGCTTATTAGATGCGGGATCACATCGCCCATGAGGTCTAGCTCAGCTCTACCGCTCGCCATCTCATCTAGCTCCCTAAGAACCTCGCCCTCCAGAGCAGCTATCGCTATGCTAACGGGTTTATCTATTTTAGGTTTTTCCTGAAAGCTCCGGATTCTTCCATCCGCCTCCAGCTCAGCTACGCCAACCCTAACCGTGAAGCCGCTTGAGAGGGCGACAGTAGCCACGGCGCCCTTCTCCCTATGGAATTTTAGGAAGTCTTGTATATTCATGTTTGTTAAAATATCCCCGTAATATATGAGTAGGGTCTCATTGGCATTTAGAACCCTCCTCCTGTACGCGTTCACAATTGATCCAGCCGTACCCTTCAATGAAGGATCATCATAAACGTATGATATGTTCACTTCAAACCTGGAGCCGTTATCAAAGTAATTTATTATTTGCTCAGCTTTATAGTCAACGAGGAAAACTAAATCTTTTATGCCATAAAATTTCAGTAGCCTAACCACATATTCAAGGAGAGGCTTTTGCATCCTCCCAATAGGGATCATAGCCTTCTGAAAATAGTAAGTTATCGGCCTAAGCCTCTTACCCGGCCCGCCGCACAAAACAACCCCTTTAACAGCGCCCATAAGCCTCATCCCCTCTATAAAAACGAAAGTCTTTAAAGGCATTTAACGCTTACTCAACTTAGGGAGATAGTTTATAAAGAAAACTTTAACAAGAAGCATATCGAGTTTTGCGGGCTTAAAGCCAACCCCCACCACACTACTTCTTAGGAGGTGATCCGGCCGCAGGTTCCCCTACGGCCACCTTGTTACGACTTCTCCCCCCTCGCGAAGCCTAGATTCGACGCAGCCAAGTTAACTGCGCCTCATCTAGGCCTCACTCGGGTGGAGCGACGGGCGGTGTGTGCAAGGGGCGGGGACGTATTCACCGCGGGTTGATGACCCGCGATTACTAGGGATTCCATGTTCACGAGGGCGGGTTGCAGCCCTCGATCCCAACTGAGGCAGGGTTTAGGGATTACCTCCCCCTTTCGGGGTCGGAACCCATTGTCCCTGCCATT
>JAWBZG010000044.1:0-11001 GCA_038866525.1 Bathyarchaeia archaeon | reverse complement strand
GAAGCCCGTGGATGTTTTAACATAATCTGCTCCAGCCCTTTCAACGATCTTCGCTGCGGTGACCTTCTCCTCATCCGTCAGATAGCAACATTCTATGATTACCTTTAGAATTCCATCACCCACTGCCTCCTTAACCTCCCTAATCTCCTCCTCCACATAATCGTATTTCCTAGACTTGAGCATCGGTATATTTATCACCATGTCTACCTCCATTGCGCCCGCCTTTACAGCGCGTCTAGCCTCTTCTACTTTTACCTCTTTAAACGTTGAGCCTAAAGGAAAGCCCACTACCGTACAAACCCTAACTTCCGTATTTCTCAAAATTTGATATGCTAGTGGAATATAGATCGGATTAATGCATACAGCAGCAAATCCATATTCAATAGCCTCATTACATAGTTTTCGAATGTCGTCTTCACTTGCGTACGGATAAAGTATAGTATGATCTATCGTCTTAGCTACACGTTCAACAGTCCATTTACCTGTGCTCATGAGTGAGGTTTATATCAGCGGTTTAATAAATTTTTAGGCCAAATCAATGTTATGCGAAACGATTTTTGAATAAACTTAAAAAATAGAATTTCCAAGCCAGAAGTTATCTTATTATTTTCACTCGCCTTCTATCAATCGTTAGAATCGTCATTATTAGGGCAATTGCCCCGAAGGTCACCATTCTGAAGTTGAGGTCCAGCGCAACCATGCTCATTCCGCTATCTAGCCATTTGATTATGAGCACTCCTAGAAGCGTTCTATGTACGCCCCCAATACCACCACTGAGCGCTGTTCCTCCAACAACTATGCTTGCAAAGAGTGGAAGAGTGTCGAGGGTTCCAATATGCATATGCGATCCTTGAAGCTGTGAAGCATAAAGTATTCCAGCTATACCCGCATATAAGGCGCAAAGCATGAAGACCAGCATCCGCGTCTTAACAAGCTTAACACCTGCCAGTCTTGCCCCCTCAATATTGCTTCCAATGGCGTAGATTTTTCTGCCAAAAGGTGTACCTAAGGTGATGAAAATCCCTATAGCCCATAATGCTATTGCCCAATAGAATATTGCAGGCAGCCCTATTCCTGGCGGTATTGTAGCTGTTGCTAATGCTATGAAATTCTGATCGACTATTACTCTAATATACCCTCCGGAGATTAGTTGCGCAATGCCTTCGGCAATTATCCCTGTAGCCAGCGTAGCCATGAAGGATGGTATGTTAAATCTGGCAAGGAGTAGGCCATTGATTAATCCGAAAATGAGGCTTATAAGAAGCGCTAATGGGATTACTCCGAAGCCGAGGTATTCGTAAAAAACACCGCAGATTATTGCGGAGAGCTTGACAATGTTCGGTACAGAGAAGTCGAATGACCCCATTAATATGACCAGTGTTAATCCGGTTGCAGCTATTAGAAACCATGACATATCTAGAACTAGTGTTACAACGCTATCCCGCGTCGCCAAGAAGTACGGATTAATCGTCCTGAGGCCGAGTATCAGCACTATGAAAGCTGTTATGGGAATAATGCTATTGAGATTGCGTCTTAAAAGCCCTGTAAGCGGTATAGCGCTCATTATTAACCCCCTTTAGGGTTAGGTCATTATGATGCCTTTTAAACCTTTCGAAGTAGCTATCACCGCGATGAACAACATTGCTCCTATGTAGAGCTTGAGTTGATTGGGATCTATCCCTGGCAACAGGAATAATCCATTGAATATTAAGACGTAGGCTAGAGCTCCGAGGAGCGTTCTTTGTGGTCCGCCCATCCCCCCGCTTAAGGGCGTTCCTCCCAGCACTATCGCCGCAAGACCTCTAACGACGTCATCAAGATCAAAAAGCACCTTCGCCTGCCACCCTAAGTGCACGAAAATCGCTATGGAGCCCAGACCCGTTAACATTCCGCTGATGGTGAATGCTAGTATTAGATACCTCTCTTTGCTGACGCCCATGTGCGTCACTGCCTCCTCATCAGATCCTATTGCGCAAAAGTATGTTCCAAGCTTTGTGAAGAACATCACGAATATTGCGAGAGTTATCGCTGGCAGGGCAAGTAAGAATGATAATGGCAGAAACGGTATGGGCCAGTTCTGGGCGAACTCGGGCGGAGGCACGGTTAGCGAGATTTGTCCTAGCATATTTCTGATAATTGTCGTTAAGAATGCCAATACCGCCGTCACGGATAACGTTGATATGAATGCTGGAGCCTTAAGCTTGGCGTGAATAACTCCATTAAGGAATCCTATGAACGTGCCAAAGACCGGGCATATGAGAAGCGAGTAGTAGCCCATGTATGGAAAGAGGAGCCACGCCAATGTATTGCTAAACATCCAGATGCCTACGTATGAGAGATCTAATCTTCCAGTTAAAACCACGAACGTTGGCCCGAGCGCGAGCGCCGAAGTTACTGCAAATCCCCTTAGGATAGATATAAAGTTGCGAGTGCTTAGGAAGGCTTCACCTTCTATCGCTGAGAATGCTATTATCATTGCTATTATAGCCCATATGATGGGATTTGCCCTTACAAGCCTCGGCACCGAAGCTAGCAGCGAGCTTCTCACAGTAAATGACTTTGTGGTTTTGCCGCTCATTTCTCTATCATCTCCTTGAATTCTTCTATGGTATATATTCCTTGCTGTACGCCACCAATGATGTACAGCACCCTATCACAAAGGAGGATGTACTCCTTAGGATCATCACTTACCAATATCATGGACATTCCATTTTTCTTCATATCCAGCAGCACCTCATAAATCTCTTCTCTGGATCCAACATCAATGCCCATTGTTGGATCTTCAAGGACGAGTATTTCCGGCATTTTCTCAAACCATTTGGCAACAGATACTTTCTGCTTATTTCCTCCGCTTAATGAATAACATTCTACTTCAGGGCTCGCTGCCTTAATTCTAAGCTTTCTCATCAGCTTCTCTGCCAGAGATCTCTCAGCAGTAAGACTTAGAATGGCCTTGAATGGTCCTCTGGAAACCTTCTCGAAGTTAATTATCGAGAGATTCTTTCTTATCGGCCAATAAAGGAAGAGCTCCTTACCCGTCTCTCCAGAGAAGTATCCTATTCCGCGTGAGAGGCGAGATCCTGGATCCTCCTTCAACTTCATGGGCTTGCCATGAAAGAGTATTTCGCCTGAGTCAGGGGATATTATTCCATAAATCGACTTTGCTATCTCGCTCTTCCCCGAGCCCGCGGGACCGAAGATACCTAAGCACTCGCCTTTACGTAAATCGAATGTGATATTAGTATAGTGGCCCTTCTTTGTTAGGTTTCGGACTGAAAGCACTACATGTCTTTTCTCAAGCTCCTCTTTCAAAACCGTATGTGGTATTAGATAGCGTGAAATTTCTCGGCCTACAATCTCTCTGAATAACGTCTCTTCATCCACCTTCTCTTCGCGGAGATCATGTGTTGCGATTACTTTGCCATCCCTTAATACATATACTCTATCACTGTACGCTATCACTTCCGGAATTATATGTGAGACGAAAATGAAAGATGCGTTTTTCTTCATTTCGGCCAAATGTGCTAAAAGCTCATTCCTCTCCTCTATGGATAGGGGAGCTGTTGGCTCATCGAGTATTATTATCGGATTAAAGTCTGACGAGTTAGCTCTCTCACCAGCTACACATCTTACGCAAAGAATCGCCCTTGCTATTTCGACGAGTTTCCTCGTTGAGAGCGGAAGTTCAAACATGTACTTGTTAATATCAACATTTATTCTGAGTTCTTCGAAGATTGATTTTGTAAGATCAAATATCCGCCCCAGATCAAGCCTCCCAAATTTTATAAAGTAATCCTCTAAGCCGAAGAATAGATACTGGTAGACTTTTAAATGCGGTATTACTCCTTTCTCCTGATAGACTATCGATATTCCCCTCTGCAGGGATTCAAGCGGATTTTTGGGAAATGGCACTTTTACTCCTCTATAATATAGCTCGCCGGAATCCGGCGGATACACACCTACTAGGATCTTCATTAGGGTGGATTTTCCAGCACCATTTTCTCCAACCACGCTGACAATTTCCTTTTCATGTACTTTGATGCTAACATTATCTAAAGCTCTTACCACTCCATTAAAGGTCTTGGATATATTTTTAGCCTCTAGTAACGGAAGAGTTGAGGGCAAAAATAATCCACCTCCTTCTTTTAAGATCTACCATCTAGCCAAGAAATAAAAAATAGTATAAATTAAAGGTTTAGTCGTGGATCGCCTCGGCTGTGCCCCAGACTGGCTCCAGCTTAAGACCGCGAGCATCAGCTTCCTTCAATTTCGCCATGTTTTGCTCGTAGGTATCCCAGTTGAGATCTAGGAAGTACTCCATTGTTAAAGCGAACTGTCTGAAGAACTCCTCTAGGTTCTCGCCCTTGGTTCTATCGTCGCTTACCCTGAATCTCTTCATTAGTGGTACATAGTAGTAGTCATTAGCCGTTATGTAGCATTTCGCATGCCTGTCAAATGTTAGGCCGAGCTCCTGGCTTTTGCCAACAGATAGCGTTCTAAAGTCATATGGATACTTCTCGGATGGATACTTCTCAGCTGTCTTTAGGAATTTGAGGAGATCCTCAGCATCTACCCAGATGAAGTTCGGGTGCCACCATAGGCCGGACCTCTTTATCAGGTCTAGATTCTCCTCCCTCAGCTTCGGATCCTTGGTGTTGAAGACAACGGTGGTCCATGGAGCCTGAATCACCTCGTCCTTAAGTGGGTAGGAGGCGCCTGTAGCTGCATCGTATATTGAGACTGTACGTTTCCCTCCGAAGTACTGGAACTCTGTTAAGCATGTTATGAAGAGTTCGCCAGCGACCACTCGCTCAACATATGCTACAATAGCATCTCTGGCTGAGGTGAATGGGCCGATATCTATTCCTCTAGCCTTGAAGGCTGTAACAGCGCCCATTGCTATGTCATCGTTGTGGCACCACATACCCTCGTAATCTGTCCTGACTGCTAGTGCTTGGTCAGCCGCCTGCCTGCCAACATCGAATACCCATTCGCCCCAATAGTGCCCTAACAGCTGGATATCGGGATATCTCTGCCATGCGATAGCTATGCCCTGGTTGATTAAGGCCGTTGAATCTATAGCAACCTTCTTGGAAGCCTGAATATGTAGAACCTTTGTCCTCTTGTATTTCCTCATTTTCTCAAATAACGGGGTAATGCACATAAAGCTCATCTCGTCGCCCATATTGCTGAATTCCATCAAGAAGTATGGGCCAGCGTCCTTCTTCGTGCCTCCAGGCCCAGGTCTGAACTCTGGATCCCTATTATATGATGTTGCGACGAATACTTTCTCTTCATTACAGGTCTTGACGATCTCTATTATTGCTGATGGTGGAGAGCACCATGTAACCAGACCTTTAGAGCCCGCGGCTATTGCTGATTCCGCTGCCTCAATCCATTTCAGGACCTCTGTCCCAGCCTCAATTGCCTTGGAGTCGAGACCTAATTGGTCTGCAGCTTGATTAGTGCCCTGCCAATCATATTTAGATGGCTCCTCATATAGGAAAGCCGTTATATATGTCACTAGGAACTTATCGCCGGGTTTCGCGGTCTTATACCTTTGAGCTAGCTCCCTTCTAAGCTCCGCTAACCCAGGAGCAGTTACACCAGGCGCTGTAGCTGTGACAGTAACAGTCTCCCTAACAGTAGTTGGAACAGTTACCGTGGCAGCAGCCGCAGTCACTGTCTCCTTAACAGTCTCCCTAACGGTTGTCGGAACAGTTTCCCTAATAGTAGTTGTTACAGTTCTTTCTACTGGAGCCGCGGCAGTTCCGGCAAAGTATCCTGCTAATCCGCCTATGACCAATCCAGCAACGGCTGCGCCTGCGACTTTAGCAGCCGTTCCAACTGCCGCTCTTCGGGATATTTTTTTACCTAAGATTTCTGGGAAATTTTTCCCGCCCGACATGTTCTTAAAAAAGTGTGTAATCGGGTTTCTAATTAATGTTTCTAATGCATAATGCAGCGTCCCTCAGCTTTTATCACCTTTGCAAGATTGTAAATTTTATTATTGTTATGCGATGCTAAAATTAATATAGCTTGGATGAGGATAATATTTTAATATTGAACTTTATCTTTGGAATTTTGCGCAGGTGGACCTTTCATGGCACCATACTTTATTGGTGTGGATATTGGTACTGCTGGAACGAAAGCAGCGATTGTTGATGTTGATGGAAATGTTTTGGCAACAGCATATGAGGAGTCAAAGCTCTATTACCCGAAGGTCGGCTGGGTTGAGCAGGAGCCCGACGACTTCGTAGTTTCATCCATTAACACCATAAGGGAGGCGTTGAGGAAGGCGAAAATTGATCCCAAAGATGTCGTATCACTGGCATTTAGCGGCCAGATGGCCGGTATTCTAGCTATTGATAAGAATTGGAATCCCGTGATACGCTATGACTCTTGGCTTGATATACGGTGCAAGGAATATGTCAATTACCTCAGCGAGCATTATGCTGACATGCTTATTGAAGTGTGCGGTGTTCCTCCTACGATAAACCACCTGCCGAAAATGATGTGGTGGAGGGATAATGAGCCGGAGATATTTAGGAAGATCCACAAGTTCACCGTTCCGGCAGTATATGTTGCTGGGAAATTTGCAGGGCTAATTGGAGAGGACGCATTCTACGATTACACTTATGCTACTTTCACAGGAATCTTCGATATACGCAGAATGGAGTGGTCGCAGGAGATAGCCGATGCCTTGAATCTTCCGCTAGATAAGCTTCCGAGAATAGTTAAACCTTGGGAAATAATAGGGGAGTTAACTCCAGAAATTGCTGAAAAATGTGGATTGATTAAAGGTATACCAATAGCAGCTGGTGCTGGCGATTACATAGCCTCATGTCTTGGAGCGGGATTAACAAGACCCGGATTATGCATTGATGTCGCGGGTACCGCCTCAATTCTATCGGTTTCCACGGATAAGATCGCGCCAGATAAGGAGTATAAGACACTCCTCTACGTAAAATCAGTTGTACCAGAACTATGGCAGGTTGGATCTTACATAAATGGAGGCGGGCTGTGCCTGAGGTGGTTTAGAGATGAGTTCGGCAAATATGAGAAGGAGAGGGCTAAAGAAGCTGATGTAGACCCGTATAAGCTATTGGATGAAGAGGCTTCGAAGGTGCTGGAGGGCTCAGAGGGGTTAATCTTCATACCCCATCTGGGTGGAAGAGCTTATCCAAACCAGCCCGACATTAAGGGCGTTTGGTTAGGATTCACATGGAAGCACACCTCAGGTCACTTCTTTAGATCAATAATGGAAGGTATCGCCTACGAATACTATTACTACTTCAGAATAGCTAAAAGCCTATTCAAAGATCTTAGATTCCAAGAGATTCGAGGAATCGGTGGAGGAAGCAAAAGTAGAATATGGGCTCAAATAAAGGCGGACGTGTTAAATATTCCATATGTTCTACTTAACAAGGAGGAGTATGCTGCTTTAGCTCTTGCAGCAATAGGGGGGTACGCGGTGGGAGAGCTTAAAGACTATAAACAGGTCATCGAAAAATGGGTAAAACCTGTTGTGAGGATAGAACCGCGACCAGAAAAACATGAAAAATACAGAAGATATGCGGAATTCTATGAAAAATTGCTAGACTCGATAAATAACATATTCAAGGAACATGCAAAACTGTTATGACCGCTTTATTATACTTTCAATATCTTTTTCCTTTTTCAAAAAGAAAGAGATGGATGAAATATAGGAGAAATGCTTTTTGATGGATATTTCTCGCTTTTTTAACTAGACGAATGTTCTTTCAACTGGCGCAATTGTTTGCCCTCCATCAACGGCTATATACTGCCCTGTTATGTAATCTGAAATTTCGCTGGCTAAAAACAATGCTGCTCCCGCTACATCTAATGGTTTAGCCAATCTTTTCAGTGGGGTTCTTTTACTCATTTCTTCGCGATCCTTCTCTGTGGTTAACGCAAAGAGCATATCGGTCTCACATGGACCTGGGCATATTGCATTTACAGTGATATTGTATGGTGCCAGCTCAATCGCCATAGCCCTAGTTAATGCTAACACAGCACCTTTGGATGCGCTGTAAGCTGCATGGCCAGGCTCCCCAACAAGCGCAGCCTTAGAGGATATGTTAATTATCTTCCCCTTTCGCCTCTTCATCATGTGGGGAACGACGAGCTGTGATGGAATGACGATTCCTAGTACATTTACCTTAAACTGTATTTCGTAGTATTCGAGAGGCTCCTCCCAAAACGCAGCGCCTCTATGAATGCCAACGTTGTTTACTAGAATGTCTATCCTGTCAAATTTCCCCACTATATCATCAATTATCTCCTTAACCCTAGATCTATCTGTAACGTCAGCCTGGTATGGAAAAGCTGAGCCTCCCCTCGACTTTATCTCATCAGCCGCTTTCCTTGCCAACTCCTCACTTATATCTATTATCATTACCTTAGCACCGTGTTCTGCGAAAAGAGAGGCTATCCCAAACCCGATTCCTCTACCTGCCCCTGTTATTATTGCAACTTTATCCTTTAAGAGCATGTAAGGCAGATCACTACTCTAGTATTTTTATTTTTCTACTATGGAAAGATGCTAACAGCAAAAAAAGAGTCGTGTCGAAGGTTGTGATCGATATTTATGGCTTTAACTGGATCTTTAAACCCTCTCCCTTCATTGCTAGTAAGAACGCCGTCATTCCATCATGCAGTGAAAAAGTATGCGTTATGAAAGGTTTAACATCTATTATCTTGTTTGAGAGAATATCAATCATTTTCTTGAAGTCATGTATATCGGGCATTGATGTTCCCAAGAGTATTATTTGCTTGTAATGTATGATGTTGGTGTTTATATCAACGATCTCCTTTCCAGCCGGTAATCCCGCAAAGAAGTTTATTTTTCCACCTCTTCGGACTATTCTTAGCGCGTCTTTCTGGGCCTGAGGCGATGCTACTGCTACTATAACAGCGTCGCTTCCTTTTCGATTCGTCAATTCCATTATTTTTTTCTCGATATCTTCTTTCATCGGATTTATCACATAGTCCGCTCCCATTTTCTCCGCAATCTCGATTCTTTGCTCATATATCTCGCTCATTATTACTTTGGATGCTCCAAACAACTTTGCAAGCTTGAGGTGCATTAATCCGATCGGCCCCGCCCCGATTATTGTAACCACATCGCCAGGCTTGATCTCGAGTTTTCTTTGACCCCTAAAGCACGAGGCAAAGGGCTCAACGAGTGATGCTTCTTCATAACTCATATTATCTGGTATCTCTTGCACGCACCCGACTCGAAAAGCCTGGCCGGGTATTTTTACGTATTCAGCAAATGATCCATCGATATCTATCCCTATAGTGTAGAGGTTTGGGCATAGAGCATGCTCCCCCCTTAAGCAGTATTCACAGTTACCGTCAGAAATGTCGGGATCCACAACTACCCTCTTCCCAATATAGTCTTTAAGGTTTGGGCTGGCATCGATTATGTCCCCGGCGAATTCGTGGCCCAATATTATTGGTACTTTGGTGCGAGCTCCCGTAGTATATGCCTTGATGTCTGTTGCACAGATATTTGTTGCTCTAACCCTGAGTATAGCTTCATCGGCTTCTACTGTGGGTTCCTCGACTTTCTCGAGACTTAAATTTTCTTTTCCATAAAGCTTTAATGCGAGCATTTTTCGACACCGACTACTTTAGCGGTAGCTTTACCGGCTTATTCGTTTTAATAGATTCAACAGCAGCCAGCACCGCTTCTAATGCTCTCCTTCCATCTTCGCCCGTGACTTCAGGTTCTCTATCCTCTATTATGGCTTTTATGAAGCTTTCAGCCTCATTCAGGTAGCCATCTCTAAATCTGTCTCTCCAGCTCGTGAAGGGCTCCGTGGTTATCTTTTTGTCTTTGTGGCATATCAGCATCGTCGTTCCCTTGACTTCTCCTATCATTATCAGGCCTTCTGTTCCAAGTATTTCCAGTCTAGCGTCATAAGCGTAGCCTACCGGACATGCGCCATCAATTAGCCCTATTTCCCCTTTCTCGAACTTTAGTATTGCGGCATAAACATCGTGATAGCCTGGATATTCTTGCGCTAGTTCCGGATGTATTGATGGATTTGCCGCACTGTAAACTTCAGTCAGCTTGCTTGGCATGAACCATAAGACGGAGTCAAAGTCATGTATGCTTACTTCGGCAATCATTGCAAGACCGGTTTTTGGATCTAAAGCCCACTTAGGGGGTAAGCCTGGCCCACGGCTTAGAGATTTCATTAAAACGAGCTTCCCAATTGCACCTTCATCAACTAGTTGTTTGGCGCGTCTTACTTCCGGATCAAAACGGCGCATAAAACCTATCTGGAGCTTGACATTATGCTTCTTGGTTACTGAGATCATTTTATCTGCCTCTTCAAGGTTTAATGCTATCGGCTTCTCACAGAATACATGCTTTCCCGCCTCAGCAGCTTCTATTGTTAATGGGCAATGCGTAAACGTAGGAGTGGTTATGAAGACCGCGTCAAATTGCTCCTTTTTTATGGCTTCCGTAAGGCTTGGGTAAGCAGGTATTCCACCAAGCTCGCTTGCTAAGTTTTTTGCAGCCTCTAAATTCGGGTCAGCAACAGCCACAACCTCCGCCTCAGGTATTCTAAAGGCTAAATTGCTTCCATGTACTCGACCTGTTCTACCTGCTCCCACGAGGCAGACCTTAACTTTTTTCACGCACATCACCTCGCTAGAAGCCTTCAAAGAATCAGTATAAAAGCGTTCTTAATTAAAAAATCTAAATGTAAGGAAGGACTGAAGCATCAGAGTGAATTCTCAGGAAATTGAAAACGGCCTTCAGGAATCCCGGGCTTAGGATAAGCTAATCGAGGATTGGAGGGAGCTCGGTAGAATGCTCAGGGATCTTGCGCCAACTAGTTAAATTTAATACTTCGAATAGAAGATCTCAATACGGATGAGGGTTAAGGTTAGGTATTTCGCTTCGATCAGGGAGCTTTTCGGGGTTAGCGAGGAGGAGTATGAGGTTGGGAGGGGGGTTAA
>JAWBZG010000043.1:0-11825 GCA_038866525.1 Bathyarchaeia archaeon | reverse complement strand
ACTATCAGCGTAGTAGATGATAATATGCTTGGCATGAAAAGGTCTGACACTATAATCACACGCACACGCCGCTAAAAAAGGTGAAAGAGCTCTTCACACCATTCAGAGCTATCTTTTTAGGGAGATTTTTGCCTCATTGCCTGTTTAATCCGCTTAATGATTTCCTGCTTTTCTCCAAGTATTATTCCATGTTCGGCTACTTCACATATAATTCTGCTTCCACATTTCATCATATTTTCGATCTCTTCTAGTGTGTAGACTCTCACATCCACGTCTATTAATGTTTTTGTCTCTATGAACCTAGCGATTCTATCCATTGGTCTTTCACCGCTCTTCTCCACTATGATTATTATGTCCGCATCTGAGAAGGCTGTATAATCTCCTCTAGCCAGCGACCCAATCAATATAACTGAGAGAGCCCCTTTCTCCAAGGCTTTTTTAGCGTAATCTTTAAGCTCATTTATTACTGCTTCATAATTGAGTTTGAAGAATCTTACTTCTGACGAACCCAATTATTTCACCAGCATATTTTATGGCTCTTTCCGCATCCGTCCTCGTGTAGTAATCTAGCGGCGCGCCCTCTGGATGGAAGTTTGGGTATCTCGATGGAATATAGTGCCTATCCAGCTCCTTAGCCATATCAATCATTTCAGCCGGCGGCTTAAGGTTTTCAGGGAGACTTTCGAGCATCCTGCTGACTGAGTGCCCCCAAACCTCAATATTAGCCGCCTGATACAGCGCTTTAACAGCCTTTTCAGCCGCCTGATGCGATGCAAAGCAAGCCCATTCATAATCGCCAGCCTCAAGCGACCTCTTAGCATGCTCATAGTCTCTTATAGCCTGCCTAAGCCAGTCCCCAGCCCTTGAAACCATTAAGTTTAGCCCCCAAATATTATTCATTAATTTGGGATTTAAGCTTGCCGTGCATCCTTAAAATCCTTCTTACCCCCATGCTTCTCTGCCTAAATATTTTCCTTGAGATAAGATGATGTCTCAAGCCTTTTGCCAGCATCCACTGGAAGCCCCTCAATAACCACAATAATGTCTATATCGCTGCTCCTCCGAAACCTCGCCAACAATATGCCAGATTAGGTTTTCTTAACCTTTCTTAGAGCCTCCTTTGCTCCAGCCGCCAGAAAATCCAGGTCGCTTCCGACGCATATGAGCTTGAACCCCATCTCAAGGTATCTCTCAACATTATTTATGCCGGAGAATATGCCGGGCGTAACGCTTGTCCCCTTATGCGCCTCCAAAACAGTTCTTATCGCCTCAGCGACAGCGGGGTTTTCGGGATGACCGAGGAAGCCCAGCGAAGCCGATAAATCCGCCGGCCCTATTATCGTCGCGTCTAAGCCTTTAACGGAAACTATATCCTTAATTTTTTCCACAGCCTCCTTAGTCTCAATCTGAACGGCTATCACGACCTCTTCATCGGCTTTCGTGACGTATTCTGTAAAGCCTCTAAACCAGACGGGTCTCCTCGGCCCGCATCCCCTAATCCCTTTCGGCGGATACATGCAATATTTCACGGCGTTTTCAGCCTCAACCCTATTGTTAACCCACGGGATTATTACGCCATCCGGCCCCAGGTCGAGAACCCTTTTTATGTATACTGGGTCGTTCCACGGGACCCGGACAAGGGATGCAACCCCGGATCCGCGAATAGCCTGTAATATTGTCTGAACAGATTTTATCTCTAGCGGGCAGTGCTCCATGTCTATCCAAAACCAGTCAAAGCCCAGAGTGCTCATAAACTCCGCGATGTCCGGTTCAGGCGTCGATATGACTGCGCCCAGCAATGGTTCTCCGCCTTTAAGCCTATCCTTAAACCGCATGAAAAACTCTTTAGAAATAGAATTCATATCACGCCACCTCACTCCTTAAACTTTATTGGGAGCGCTTATATCTCTATGTGTTTCCCCAGCACTTTTATAAGCCGTACGCCATCATATACCTACGTAAGGTTGCTCTGCTGGAGCGTAGGGATTATTGTCTGGAATCAGGGGAAAGTACGTGATTGAAAAGTATTTTGTTGGAGAGGGAAAGATTCCGCTGCTAATCCTTTACCGTGAGCGGGAGGAGCCGATGCCTACAATACTGTGCCTCCACGGATTTACTGGTAGTAAGGAAGGGCTGTTGACGCTGTACCTAAAATTTGCTGATGCGGGTTTTTGCT
Source organism: Bathyarchaeia archaeon (assembly GCA_038866525.1). Lineage (GTDB taxonomy): Archaea > Thermoproteota > Bathyarchaeia > Bathyarchaeales > DTEX01 > DTEX01. The sequence continues at coordinate 9,649 of JAWBZG010000043.1, read as the reverse complement.
CAGCGGCAATCGATGCACGGATGCACGGGGAGCGCTTCGACCCAGATTTTTGGGTTAAATTCACCGAGAACTTCCCAAAAACCTTTCTAACTGCTGTTGTGGAGACAGCGAAGGATATAAGGGAGGTCATAGATTTCTTGGGGTCTAAGAGTTTCGTTGACTTAAGAAGAATAGGGTTGATGGGGATCTCGATGGGCGGATTTATAACCTCAGTCGCAGTAACCATGGAGAAGAGAATAAGAGCAGCAGCCTCAATCATCGGGGCTGCAAATTTCCCTCACCTAATTAGAAACTTAGCCTCCATAGATATCCTTCCATTTAAATGTTTTAGGAGGGAGCCTATGCTTAACCCCGATGAAGAGACTAGGAGATTTTTCGAGCGCTATGATCCTCTAAACAACTTGGAGAGTTTCCCGCCGACATCCCTGCTCCTATTGGGGGGAACATTGGATAACCTTGTGCCCAAAGAGTGCATCGTCCCGCTCTATGAGGCTCTTAAACCCTACTACCGCAATGCGCCGGGTGATCTTAAACTAGTTATGTACAATGTGGGTCACGCATATACCCCGGAGATGGAGAGCGAAGTGATAAGCTGGTTTAAAGAGAAACTTTAAAGCATCCAGTAATTAAATGGGAGAAGATGAAGGCGGGGTTAATCTTGTCAGCGCAACTCTGCCATTAAGCTGGAGCGCCCCCAGGCGTTCTAGATGGCGCCTGCTCCATCTTTAATTCTGGTCTTTTATCGATCATAAGCCCAAAATATGGTGTTCTCCGCATCCAGTAATTGTAGAGGCGAGCATAGTAAGTCGCGCTTTTATCGATGAGTCTTGCCTGCCAGTTGAAAGCCGTTCTCCAACGTTTCCCAGTTATAAGAATTTTAATGAAGTTGATGAGGTTCAGTATTCCAGCAGCTATGCTATAGAAGAGAATGATGAAGCTGAATGCTAAGCCATATATGAAGCCCACTAAGCTGATTAAAAAACCCCATATTATTCTCACTATTAACTCGAGGCGCGAAGCCTTCTCATCGAAGAATATTGTTGCTGTTTGGATCTGATAAGATATAGGAACTTCCACAAATGTGGGTGGCGGCGGTGGAGGCGGCGCAGCGGTTAAACTTGCCCCACAATATGAACAGAACGCTGCCTCTAAAGGAACTTCCCTACCGCAATTTGGACAGATTGGCATAGAATACCTCCTATCCCATGCGTATAAGCCTTTTACGCGTAGAGTATTTATGTTTTTGCTTCCGTCTCGAGCAGTAAATCTATTAGTTTCTTCTGGTCGACTTCGGCTCTCGTCCTCCACCCTAAATATATCTGCCCATTCTCATCTTCAACCATGTATCCAAGCCTAATAAACCTGTTCAGGTCTATTTCAACCCGCCAATCGGGTATCTTAGCCTTCAACAAATCCTCTATTTCCTTCCTCGGAGCTTTTCCGCCTCTAGATATTATGTACGCTATTGAGGCGCATAGCGCCGCTAAGTCGTCTATACGCCACCCAACAAGCTTAGTCTCCTCAACCGTCAGGTCGTCTCTCAAGGTCACGTAGAACCTAGCCTTATCGTATTGTTCGATCGTTGGGTTTTCAGGCGGATTCGCCTCCTCGAAGACGGTTTTAACTGTAAGCCCTATTCTCGCCAAATAATCGTTTAGAAGGTTTATGACCTTGGGGTAATCGGAGCCTATCCGCCTCCTCAACTCCCAGCCCTTAGCCCCCGGCGTAGAGTGCCTCCTATAGAATAGGAGCTGCGCAGCCTTCCTCATCTTTGAGGCATAGTATGCTTTCTTATCTACGCTTCTTTTCCCTTTTTCCATCTCTCCCACTCTTCAAAGCTTATAGGTATTGGAAAAGATATTACCTCGTCTCCCCCTTTATTTAGCGGCTCCTCGTTCGGCATTATAAATATCTCATTTTCCAATAAATGTACCTGCAGCCTTGCGTAGCCGTAGGTTAGGAGGAAGCTTGTCAGATAAGCCCTCCTCACGGTCTCCTCATAGGTGTCTGAGCCTATGAAATCCCAATACTTAACCCTTCCATATTTTGAGGCGAGGTTCTTTAACTCAAGCCACATCTTCTCAACTTCAGCCATGAACGATTCGCTCGATAATACGCCTTCCTTAACCATCTCCTCCATGGTTACAAAACCCATATCAGTTTTAGCGTAACCAACCTTCTGCCACCTTAAGTTTAGGGGCGGGAGATCGCTCCAATATTTTAAGGCTTCCCGGAAACCTTTAATCGTTAGCTGCTCAAGCTCAATTATCGGTCGCCAGACCTTGAGGAAGATCTCAGCCATTTTATCTACTGGGAGACCGCGGATTTTCTCCTCTATCAAGAACGGGTCCCTGTAGAGCGCCGTAGCCCTCCGCTTAACCCATTCCCCCTGCATTCTAACAACTGAGGCTATGCTGTTCAATGCTTCGGTGTCTAGGCATAAATCTTCAGCGTCATTCCACATGGGAAAATAATCCCTTATCGTTCTGATTAAATCCTCTACGTCGATAAGATACGGGTCTAAACCCTTAATCTCAACAGACTTACACGCCTCAATTATCCTGTGTAGGTCTTCCCTAGCCTCCTTAAGCTCCTTCCTCCTTCCGCCGGATGCGGAACTCATGAGATAACCTCCTTGACGAGAGATTTGCCGTCAATGTTCTGAACCGTGATTATGTGAACCTCTTTCCCCTCAAAAAACATTTGGTTTGGGGTTATCGCAAGGTACTGCATGCCCTCATTTTTAACAGCCGATATGAGCAGGTTGGCTATGACCTCTCGGTTTCTAGGATCCATGTGAACATCATACTCGTCGATGGCTCTGAACGGGGACTTTATATGTTTCTGAAGCGCTAGTAGAAAAGCCATGGTCGCAGTGCTCCTCTCCCCACCGCTCTGAGAATATATGTTTAATGGTATTGGCTGAGCGCCCTTAAACCCTACGTAAATCTCTAAGCCAGCCGCCTCAATATCCTCCTCATTCACTAGGCGCACGAAGCCTGAGCCCGCAACCTGAGAGAGAATATTCTGGTACTCCGCGTTAACGCTCTCCAAAATATTTTTAATCACGCTCCTCCACGCCTCCATGCGAACCCTGATCTCCTCCAAGGTTTTCTCGCGGTTTTCGGCGGCTATACGAGCCTTCTCCTTTAGCTCAAAGTACAATTTAGAGTAAGACTCATACATTTTTTCGACCTCCTCAGAGACCTCCGCCATAGCCAGTAGGCGCCCATCCGTGACGCGGATCTCGTCTAAAATCTCGTTAGGGCTCCTCAAAACAGCTATACGCGGACCCCTCTCCTCAGCCCTCTTAATGGCTTCTTTAAGGTTTAGCATTAAATTGTCTAGAGCGCTGTTTAACGCTTGTAGCCCGCTTTGCAATTCACCTCTCCTATAATTTAGGACGGCTAAGCTAACTTTATTGTCGATGAGGGCGCTGATGGAATCCTCGATTTCCTTCTCAACCCTGTACAATTCGTCTTTTATATCTAGGAGGTTTACCTCTATGTTGGCGAGCTTTATGCTGGCTATCTCGCTGAGATCTCTCAATTCGCCAATTTTAGACTTAAGATTACCAACCCAGCTTCTTAAACCTTCAAATATTTTTGCTTCGCTTAAATCCCCCGCATTCACAGCTTCTCCCTTAAGAGCCGCGGCTAATAGGCTGGAGAGGTTTCTCTCCCACTCCCCAAAAAACTCCTCTAAACTGGCTAGCATGTTTCTGCTTCTGAGAAGATCAATGTCGTACCGCGCTTTCTCCCTTTCGAGGGCAATCCTCTCTTCGAGGAGGTTCCGCCATTTTTCCTTCAGGCTGGCGATGCTCTCTTCAAGTGATCTAATGGAGTTTTCACGATCAGCGATATCATCCTCAATCTTCTTTAGCTCAGCCCTCTTATCATCTATCTCCCTACGCAATCTGTTAACCTCTTCCTCCCTTCTAGCAACCTCAGCCCAAGCTAATTCTCGCTCCAGGAAACGCTTCTTGAGCATAAGCTGCTTTTTCTCCTGATAGCGGTCATACTGCTCACGCCAGTAGGCAAGCGTCTGCTCAACCGATTCAATAATCTTGTTAAGCGACTCCTCCTGGCTGGTTATCCTGCTGAGCTTGTTCTGCGCCTCTAGAACATTTTTCCGATAGGATTCAAGCCCAACCGCGGACTCCACAAGCCTAAGCTTCTCCTGAGGAGACAGAACAATAAATTGTTCAGCCATGTCCTGATGCATTATTATGAGCATGTTATCTGGGTCAATGTTAAAGTGGGAGAGAAGCCTTAAAACTTCGGTTTTACTAGCCGCTGCACCATCAATTTCAAACCAGTACTTACCATCACGCCTTAAAACCCTACTTAAATAAATTTGATCCTTATTGATTTTTGGAACCGGGCGCTTCCCCTTAACCCTGGAGTTATTTAAGACTAGGGTGACCCGCCCAATATCCTTACCCCACCTTATTAGGTCACTAAGCCTCTTAGAGCGTTCAGTGTAGGATTGACCGAGGGCAACAGATATCCCTAAGAGGATTGAGGATTTACCAGCACCGTTGGGTCCGCAAACTATATTAACGCCCGGCTTAAGAGGTATCCTAGCATACTCGTAGGACATAAAGTTCTCTAAGATTATTTCAGATATCAGCATCTGTAGCCCTCTTGAGATAATATAATGAGGTCACCCTCTTTATTTAAGGATATTCAAAGCTTAATAAAGTTGAACTTAATAAAGGTAAGTTCAATTAAACATCTCTATTTTCAGCATACAGCGCCACATGAATTTAAATGAAAATTTAAAAAATGGGGCAATGAAGCCAGTAAATATTGTTCTTCATGGAGTTAAAGATTTTATGGGTAAATCTATTTTGTATGGATATGATTCGGGGTGGTTTCCGGAAGAGACTTGGAGGGCGTTAGAGGGCTATGGGCTAGATCTAGCTATTCTAGACTGTACAACTGGAGTAATATCATCAATAAGATATCATATGGGCTTGAAGGAGGTAATAGAGGTAAAGAGGAGAATTGTTTTGAGGGGTATAGCTGATAAAGACACAGTATTTATAGCTACGCATTTCTCCCACAACGGTCTTCTACTACATGATGAGCTGACCGCTAAACTTTTTCCAGAGGGAATAGATGTTGCGTATGACGGATTATTAATGGAAATTTGAAATTATATGTGGGGTGTTGGAAATGATTAAGATTGGGTGCTGCGGTTACCCGGTCTCCCAGAAAAAATATTATGAATCGTTTAGCCTAGTTGAGCTGAATAGCACGTTTTACGCCTATCCGTCGCCTGCAACGGTCAGCAAGTGGCGGAAAAATGCTCCTAAAGATTTTGAGTTCACCGTTAAGGCGCATCAGGATATAAGCCACAAATACAGGCTGAAATTGGATGGGGCTTCCGAAGCCTTTGAGAAAATTAAACAGGTATGCCGCATACTCGAGACAAAAATTATAGTTTTACAGACACCAGCGTCCTTCACCATAAACCACCTCAATGAGGCGAAGGAATTCTTTAAGAGCATAAACCGCGAAGACTTCACCATTGTCTGGGAGACGCGTGGGCCCTCATGGGAGAGCGAGGATGGCTTTAAAAGGCTTAGAGATGTTTTAAGCGAGCTCGGGGTTACACATGTGACGGATCCGTTGAGGCTTATGCCCGCCTACGTGTCCAATATAGCTTACTTCCGCCTTCACGGGTTAGGTGAACGCATGTACTATTATCAGTACACGAACGATGAGCTGCGGAATCTACATAGTATAGTCAGAAGGTTTGAGAGTTTGGAGGGAGGCGTCTACGTTCTTTTCAACAATTTATCGATGTTTGAGGATGCTAAGCGCTTCAAATCGCTTGTTGAGGACGGATGCTTCCCGCGGCTACATGAGAACTTCGGCATCGATTCCATAAAATCCATTATTAGCAGACTGCGCTACCCTTTAACGAGAAGCTCCCTAGTTGATAAGGTTGGTTGGAGATTAATTGAGTTTGAGGATGGGAGGCAGGTCAGGCTTAAAGAGTTGCTGGCGAACATACCGGTGAAAACCTACAGGAGTCCGGAAGACGTTCTTGAAGAGATAAAGATAAATAATGAAATTTTCAAATAATAATTTGTGATGAATTTTGGGATTGAAAAACTCTGTTGAAACAGTAATGAGAAGCCCTCCTGTCACCGCGCTTTTCTCAGACAGCGTTTCATCAGTCATTGAGAAGATGATTACTAATAATATTGGCGCCGTTGTAGTTATGAGCGGGGGCAATCCAGTTGGAATAATAACTGAGAGAGACATAATTGAGAAAGTTGTTAGGTCTAATAGGGATCCGAGTAAAATCAGGGCTGAGGAGATAATGTCCTCGCCCCTAATATCGGTTGAAGCGGATAAGACTTTGAAGGATGCTTTAACTCTTATGCGTGACAAAAAGATAAGGAGGTTGGGCGTCACAAGGAAGGGTAAGCTTGTAGGCATAATAACTGAGAGGAGAGTACTCGACGCGCTAGCATCACATTGAACACAATCCATCAGGTCTCACCCCCTCCTTTTTTATGTTTGTGCAGGGGAATGAGGGTGGATGAACCCATTTTTCTCCACGGAGGAGCTAAGAGTTATAATTCCTGTTGGCGGTATAGCAAAAAGGCTTCTGCCATTAACTGCGGAGGTATCTAAGGCTTGCATTAGGATTGTTAATGTTCCACTCGTAGAAATATCGCTTTTAACGCTGGCTAAGCAGGGCGTTAAAAATTTCATTTTTGGAGTTAAGGGCTATATGAATTATAGGAGCCTATATGACCATTTTGAGTCGGGGGTAGGCTTCTCGGCAAAATATAATATTTCCCCGAGAGTTCACATAAAGTATCAGCCCAATATAGATGATTGTGGAAGCGCCGATTCAGTCCGCATAAACATCGAGTACTACAATGTTAAAGACCCTGTTTTAGTGGTTCAGGGGGACAATATATTTGACGTAGATCTGGAGAGCCTACTTAGGTTCCATCAGGAAAAGAAAGCATTTTTAACTGTTGGGCTTATGCCAGTTTCAGATACAACTGGGTATGGTGTCGCTAAAATCGATGATGATATGAGGATCTTAAAGTTTGTTGAGAAGCCGAGCCCAAAAGAAACCCCATCAAACCTAGCTAACACAGGCCTCTACTTATTCAGCCCCGAGGTTAGAGAAGTCTTTAAGGAGAGTAAGGTTCAGGAGATGATACGGGAAAATAAGCGGTTAGACTTCGGCTACGACTTCATCCCATACCTGATAGAGACCGGTCGTCCAGTTTACGGCTATATTTTAGGCGGAGTCTGGTATGATGTTGGAACCCCGGAGAGGTATCTGGAGGCTATGAGGGGTATCTTGGATGGTAAGTTGAGAGCTCTGCAGGACTTTGGGGGTAGGATTTCAGAGGGGGAGAGAGTATGGATACAGGGTGAAAGCCCTGAAGCCCTCCGTAGAAGGGATGAGATAATAAGGAAGATAAGGGAGGGGAGGATTGAGGTTGAGGGTTCTGTTCTAATTGGGAGGCATTGCGAGATATCTGACGGCGCCAGAATAGTTAACTCATGCATAGATAACTACACTAGGATCTGCAGAAACGCGGTAATAGAGAACTCGGCTATAATGGATAGATCGTTCATCGGCGACGGCGCGGAAATAAAGGATAGCATAGTTGGAAGGTATGTTACGGTGAACTCGAACCAGACTGAGAGGACTAAAATCTCTAATGTATCTGTTATTGCGGATGACGTGTTGATCGACGCTGGATGCGAAATAGTATCTACGAGGATTTACCCGCATAAGCGCATACATAAGCAGTCGCTCTACAACGTGGTTATCTGAAAACCCATTATAAAAAAGGTTGATAGCAGGCTCGCTGTTTATTGCTTAACGCCGAATCCTCCTACAATAGGTAAGCGTATATGAGGCAGCATACTATCGCCAGAATCGCGCCCACAAGCCCCCAGGCAGCCCATTCAGACGAAAAAATCTGTGGGAAGACCTCAATTAATATTGGGAGAGCCTTTGAATATATTATGTTGGCGACAGCCCCCAATATGAATCCTGTAAGACCGATAGCGAATAACGTTAATGCCACTTTAGATCTATGTCCCATATACTTTCACCCCCAACGTTATTTTAACCAAATTTTTCCCGCTCAGCTTCAGCAGGTTTTGAAGCCAATAGTTCTGGGAACTTCTCCTTAGCTCTTTCCTCGGCAACTAGAGCAGCCTCTTCGAGTATCTTCTGAGCCTCTTCACTCGTAGCCTCTAAACCTAAGCCCACCCCAGAAATGTGCCCCGATTCAATCATAACCTCATCAAGCAAGCTTACTATCGCATCTATTTCCCGCTCAGCGCCCGGTATAACGCCAGCTACGCCGGATCGGACATCCTTCAAGATCTCTATCGCCGGCGCTATGGCAGCCGCCACATTACCGATAAACGTTATCGTGTTGAGGCGCAGTGAGACCCTTTCAAGGGCTAGCTTAGCATTAAGCATGAGATTTATGGTTTTTCTTAGCTCCGCAAGCTCATTAGCGTACATTGCCGCCCTCTTCATATCGTGGCTTGAATAGGCGTCGACGACCTTAGAGAAAAGGGATCTATCCCTCTGATTCATACCATTTATGGCGCCTTCAAGCGCATGGATCTGCGCATCTATACGCTTAGCGGCTAACGAAATCTTGTATTTTAGCGGCTGCTGCGGTCTAATGGTGCCCGCGATCTTATCCACCACACCGCCCTCAGTTCTCCCCTCCCACTCCTTACTAAATCCCGACATCCGCGATCACGAAAAGAGTTGGGGTGCCGAGGATATTTGAGCCTTGTTATCATTGCGGTATCTATAGGATTAATATCTTAAGTGGTGAGCGACTTACACTAAGCTAGCTCTTCAATATCCCTTCAGATTTAAGTTCCCCCAAAGCCTCATCAAACCTCTCTATTGTCGCCTCAATATCCCTCCTAGTATGCGCTACTGAAAGAATAAACCTGGAGCCCATTGGATGAACACCCCTATTTATCAACGCTTTCTCCAAAACGCTCGTTATCTTTCGGTTTTCCTCCCTCTTACTCTGGAACCTCACGTAGCTCTCGATATCCGATACATTGAGGTCTTCCGGATTAATTCCGAAGCCAACATAGATTATTGATGGTGTTGTACCCCAAACCAGTCCATCGACACGGCGGTCTTCAATCGCATCGCTTAAGCCGCGCCTCAACATCTCGCCTTTCCTATTGATCTGCGGATGAACCTTACCTTCAAGTATTAAGCCTAAACACGCGTTACCGGCGGCTGCGGAAATCGGGTTAGCGTTAAATGTCCCCGGGTGGCTTATCCGCCTAAAGTCACGCCTCCCCTCAACCCTGAACTCAAGCATGCTGAGATACTCCCTTCCACCTGTAATCGCCCCGCCCGGGTAGCCGCCCGCGAGAATTTTACCCAGCGTGGATATGTCCGGCGTCACACCGTAACGCTCCTGCGCACCGCCAGGAGAATCTCTAAATCCTGTGACAACCTCGTCGAAAATTAATACAACACCATTATCCTTAGTTACTTTCCTCAGTTCTCTGAGAAACTTTTCGTTAGTCGGTATAAGCCCCATCGACGCCCCTCCGGGCTCAAGTATAACGCATGATACGTCTCCACCCTCAATTGTTTTCTC
>JAWBZG010000042.1:0-11980 GCA_038866525.1 Bathyarchaeia archaeon | reverse complement strand
TGATGAAAGCAGGTGTTCAAGACTTTATACTTGGATTCAGCGACCGCACAGACACCGAAGCCTTAAGAATTTTCGCTGAACAAGTAATCTCAGCCCTAAAATAAATAATTAAAATAGCAGCATTAAACGCGGATAGACGATGAAATAAAAAGCTGCTTTTCTATCCTCTTTAGCAGATCTATAATTTTGGGGAAAACCAGAGTGACTCTTAAAAAGCATTACCTTGAATCGTTGGAAAAGCGTGTCCTCATTTTTCCCAAACCTATATCACGAATTTTTCTCCGGGGTTTGGCGCCCTTGCTTCTAAGCCCACTTCCTCCTTAATCCACTTAGCAAACTTTTGGCAGTTCCCATCCGCCCCATGTATTGTGAAAACTGTTGGCTCCCCTTCAAGCATCTTAATGAAGCTCTTAAGCTCTCTTGCCCCAGCATGAGATGAAAAGTCGAAGAAGCCTACTTTCGCTTTTATCCTACGAACTTTCCCATCTATAATACATCTACCACTATCCAGCAGCTCGCGTCCTGGCGTTCCCGGTATCTGATATCCAACTAGAAAAATCGCGTTCCTGGATTTTTTACCAACTATTTGAACATAATATGTTGCTGGACCGCCCTTCAACATTCCAGCTGGCGCTATTATTACGCCCGGCCGCTTAGCCGCTCTCTTCCGCTCTCTCCAGTCGTCTACCCAGCCAACCATGTGAATGGCGTCCATAAAAAGCTTCGGGTCCCTAAGGTATTCTAGGTGATTCATGAGTATTCTGCTGGCTTCCCTCGCCATACCATCTATTACAACAGGGTGCTCAAAGTGATGCGCTGCAAGGATACATGCGATCTCCTGAGCGCGTCCAACACTGAATGCAGGAACTAGAACTGTTCCACCTGACTCTACGACTTCAGTCACTTCTTCAATGAACTTCTCTTCGAGAAGGCTTCGCTCAGTATGATCTTCGTCAGCATATGTGCTCTCAATTATCACCGCGTCAAGATCTTTGTACTCTAAGTCCGCTCCCGGGAGAAGCCTAGTTTCTATAGTGTTAAAGTCGCTTGTGTAGAGTAGACGTTTGCCTTCAGCCTCGATTAGAACCGAGGCTCCTCCGGGGAGATGCCCTGAGTTTAAGAGCTCAAATTTTATGTCGCCCACTTTAACCTCTTCCCTATAGTTTACGCTTACGTAGCTTCTAATCATGGAGTTCAGTTCTATGTATTCGAAGGGTAGATAGTAGCCGGACAAGTGGATGAAGTCTTTAATCAGTAGGCTCGCTAGCTCCATGTTTAACCTTGTTCCATAAACCGGCGTCCGCTCACTTATATGAAAAATTGGGATTGCCCCCGTGTGATCTAAGTGGCTGTGCGTAGCTATTATCAAACTAACTTCTCTTGGGGGAATATGCATTGGGAAACCCGGCGTATGATTGAGCATAACACCATAGTCGAGTAGAATTTGAGTTTTAGATGTCTTCACAGATATGGCGTTCCTACCAACCTCCCTAGCTCCACCTAAAAACCTTATCTCCAACGATTTTTCCACCATTAATCTTTAATCAATCCTCAGCTTTAAACTAAACTATTTATTCGTAAATATAAAATATATTTTTCCGTATTCTCAGTTTTTCTTCAATTTTAGAGAATGCGCATCCAGAGGCAATATCTCCGCTTCAATTTCTCTCTCATGAGATTCCTTAACCACTAAGTCCACCAGTCTCTCACTCCAAGATCCTTTCTCCATTAAAATAATAATCTTCACGTATGGAGCAGCGGCGATATACTCCAGGATCCTTTCAGCAACATATTTAACGGTTTCAGCGTCCGGAGGATAAGCGTATTCATACTGGTACAATGGGTAGGTCTCAGACAGCTCGATCGGTATGATGCCGAACGGCGGCGAATAAAAACATACATGGATAGCGTTTAAATCTAAGCCAAGAACTTTAGACGCCTTCAATACGATCTTCTTAACATATTTCCGCCTACGAGTATCCTTCAATTCAGAGTCAGGTACTAGAATAAGAACTTTAGACCTATCGGGAGGAGAATACCGCTCTTTCAATCTTTTATTATGACGGAGGACTTCAGGTCTAATGAAATCAATTGGGCCAAAGAAGAATAAGCCCTTCCTCTTCACGAAAGGGCTATTCCTCTCAATATACTCGCTATATTTCTGTAGTCTCCTCAGAGCCTTAAGAAGCGAGGGATGAGAGTGCGCCTTCATCTCTAAATATTCCCATAGCCTGCCTTCAACTATAGCCTGCTTCACTCTTTTGATCTCAGCGAAGCATACATATAGATTGTGTTTGCTCAGCTCTCTTTCTCTCCTATCGCCCGGCATTTCCATGAGGTCGGTTGGGCTATATTTCATGCAGACAGGACAGGAGCATGGAAAATACTTTATGTCTTCTAAACGAATTGTCCCATAGTCGGTCAGATATCTGTTCTCACGGGCAAAAAGCGAGTAAGCCGCCGAGTCAAAAAGATCGCAGCCTAAGGCGACTGCCAAAGAAAACATCATTGGGTGTCCCGCCCCAAACAGGTGGAAAGGTCTCTCCAGTGGAGAATTCATTTTAGCCGTAGCTATCATGTCAACAAGTATATCGAACAAGTATTGTTCCATGACTGGAGTGGGGCTTCCTAGGGCATGTATATCGAATGGGAGCTTTCCCATCTCCTTGGCTGAAAAAGCGACTAGATCTATGTATCTTCCACCCTGGATTGGACCGACCCAAATTATGTCAGCCCTAGCTCTCGCGTCCTCCAGCTCTCTTGCCCTCCTCAATGTCTCCTCAACCGTGTATCTCGCATACTCCATTGAGACATTCCAGCCAGTAGGCAAATCTAAGATTGTCGCGATATCCGTGCTTATCTCCTCCTGATACCTTATGATCTCCCTATTGGTTACATCTAGGCTGCCGTAAACGAGAATCTGGTAAGCTCCGGAGTCCGTCATAATGACGCCCGGGTATTTAAGTATCTTATGTATCCCCTTTCTCTTTGCTTCCTCACCAAAATGCTTTTTAACAATATACGCGTTCGTTATTAAGACCCTGCAATTAAAATTCTCCCATAATTCTAAGGGTGTCACCAACTCTTTAACCGGGTTTATGACTGGAAGGAAAGCTGGGGTTTCAATTGTTCCGCTCTTCGTCTTAAGTTTCCCTATCCTTGCAAGCAAATCTCTTTCACGGATCTCGAATTCCACCATGTTGACCACCATGTTGATACGGCTGGCGCGACATTTAATTACCACTCTTCAACATATTGGTGTTAGACTGGAAGGCGAGCATTATTGGTTTGCGAAATAAAGATGTATGATAGGCCCAAATTAACTGATCCCGTACTCATTGAGGGGCTTCCAGGCATAGGGCTTGTCGCAAATATAGCAGTAGCCTATCTTATAAAAAAGCTTAACGCGAAACTTTTCTGTGAAATTAAATCTTCCCACTTTCACGACATGGCTATTACAGACGAGACAGGCCTCTTAAAATATCCAACCAATCAACTGTACTATTTTAAGGGTGGAATAGGAGAACAAGACCTCATATTATTGTATGGGAATACGCAGGCGCTCACATCACGCGGTCAATACGAGCTTTGCTGGCATATACTTAATGTAGCCGAGGGTCTCGGATGTAAATTTATAATATCTCTTGGAGGCTACAGACCCGGAAGACCCGTCACTAAACCGAAACTTTACTTTGCCGCTTCAGACGACGAGACAGCTAAAATTGCCAGAGATTTAGGCGCAGAGACGCTTAAAATCAGCATTTTCGGCGTAGCCGGCCTTTTAATAGGCATGTGCAAAATACGTGGGATGAAGGGGCTATGCTTACTCTCCGAGACCCCGGGAAACTATCCTGATAAAGAAGCAGCCGTCGAGCTTTTAAAGGCTTTGTCAAAAATACTGAGAATTAGGATCGATTTCTCAGACTTAGGTGACATAAGAGATTTAATAAGCGTTCTATCACCCTTCGACTTCGGCGCTCTATCTAAGAAAAAGGAGACCGCTGCCAGACCAGAATGGTTTATTTAACCTAGAAAATACGCTAGACATCGATATGAAAGGAGTTTCCATTAAAAGGGTTTATTCTTCTCTTACTTCCTGCAGGAACTGCTGATAAACCTTTTGAACCCTCTCAGCAGCCGGCCCAGTTCCTTCGACAACACCGTCCTGCGTTACCTTAATTTTATCCATGACCCATATGAAGCCCTCCTTCTCGTAGAGCTTAACCATCCTTGGAAAGACCCTTTCAAGCCTTTCAGCTAAACCCTTAAGATCGAAAGGCTTTTTAACCGATAAGATTTCAGCAACCCTACCTCCACTTAGCACTATCTTCGGTATGATTTGCCCTTTATCATCCTTCGCGTCCGATAGGCATAAACTTAAGTTGGCTGGGTTTATTCCGACCAGTGTCCCAATATATGTCTTTCCATCAACCGTTATAACGCTAACCGTCTTATCGATCAGTGAAGAGATCTCTGTAATGAACCTCCTCTCGGCTGCGGACATGATCCCTCTCCTTACTACTAATGCTCTATATTATGTGCTTTGATGCTTATTACCTTATTGCATTGCGCTTAAACTCTTATATTTAATTTGCTGCTCCAGTAGGAGGACTGTGTTTGGAGGTACATCTCTGTAAACTACGACGTTTGGTCCGATCCAGCTATTGCAGCCGACCGCTACACCCGGCATGAATAAAGCGCCTACACCAGTCATTACATTATCGCCCATAATCACGCCTATCTTCACTCTACCAGTATCTATTTTCTCACCCCTAACATTCATGCAAACAGTTTTCTTGTCGAAGCGAAGGTTTGCTGAAATAAACCCTGCGCCCAGATTGCAGTTCTCCCCTATTATGCTGTCTCCTATATAGGAGAGGTGCCCTACGTGTACGTTATCCATCAGTATGCTGTTCTTAACTTCGCAAGCATTTCCAACCCTAACATTTCTACCTATGCTAGTATATGGGCGTATGTAGCAGTTTGGACCTATATCACATCCATCCCCTATGAAAACTGGCCCCTCAATATATGATCCTGAGCGGATAATTGTGCCGTCGCCTATGAAGACCGGCCCCTTGATATATGCTCCCTCTTCAATCTTCCCCATAATGTTCGGCTTAATATCTCTTAGAACCCGCATATTTGCCTCGAAGAGATCCCAAGGCCGACCGATATCGAGCCATTTATCGCTGGGGATTTCTACAACTGAAACTTTTTCTCCCTTTATTATGGCTGATCGAATGGAGTCCGTTATTTCGATTTCCCCTCTAGGAGATGGCTCTGTGCGCTTTATGAAATCAAATATTTCCGCTGAGAAAACATAGATCCCGGCGTTAACAAGGTTACCTATCCCCTTCTCGGAGGGCTTCTCTATTATGTCGACTAATTTCCCAGAGTCTACTTTTAGCACACCATAATCTTCCGGCCGCTCAACCCGTACAGCAGCCAAAGTAGCTATTGGAAAATCCCTTCTATGGATGTTAATAACGGATTTTATCACGTCGTCCGACACAAGTAGGTCGCCGTTAACGGTCAAAAAGTCTTCATCGCCAACATATTCCTCCACAGTGTGAACAGCGTCGGCTGTTCCAGCAACCTTCTCTTGAACCACATATCTTATTTTGACCCCATACTTAGAGCCGTCGCCAAAATAAGCCTTTATAATCTCAGCTTTATAGTTTACGACTATGAGAACCTCCTCTATGCTGGGAATTTTAAGAGCACTTAATAAATGCTCTAAAATAGGTTTGCCGCCAACCGGTATCATATGTTTCGGACGGGTTAGCGTCAGGGGTCTAAGTCTCTGCCCCTCACCGGCAGCCAGCACAACAGCCTTCATATCTCTTTCAACCATCGCGCTTTACTCTTAACCAGATAGGAGTTAGCGGCGTTCAAGGCTTATCCGCTGTAGCTCTAGAGATCTTTACCACAAGATTAGCAAATTTAAACCCAAATTCCCTGCAAAGGTTTTTATCCTCATCGCTTTCTGGAGCGCCGACAATAGCGAGCCCATAATGTTTGTCCTCCGGATCCCCCTTAACTATCATACCGTGAATCAGTAGGGCTTTAATTATAGATAGTAGTGTTGTCTCAGCCCCAGTTGCAGTTCCACCGGACGTGGTGAACGCGGCTCCAACTTTACCATCAAGCTTACCGTGAATCCTGACGCTTTTATCAATTAAATCCTTTATTTTCGCGCTCATCCCACCATAATATGTTGGAGACCCGATAATTATTCCGTCAGCGCTTGAAAGATCATCTAAAGTCGTCTCATCAACCCTTTTAACTACGCAATTAACGCCATTAACTCTGCTTACGCCTTCAGCCACAAGAAAAGCGGCTCTCTCAGTATTTCCGGTCCTTGAATCATAAACTATAAGTATGTTTACCAATAAACTTCACCCCCAAAGATCCTCTCTTATCTATTATACTCTGCTTTAAGATAAAATATTTGAGTTTCCTTTTTGAGAATGCGTAATTGCTTTTAAATAGGCTGGCAACATAATCATAACATTGATGCTATGCTACTTAATCGGAGAGAATTGCCTTGAAAAGAATAATTCTCGACACAGATATTGGAACCGATGTTGATGATGCTTTGGCGCTAGCGCTCGCCATAAAATCTGGGAAAGATGTAGAGCTGAGGGCGGTAACCACTGTTCACGGGGGCGTCGATTTAAGGGCGAGGATAGCTAAGAAGATGCTTAAGATTTCTGGGCTGGAGCATGTTCCCGTAGCTGCGGGGATAGCGCAGCCATTAATGAGGGATAGACCGATTCTAGGGTGGGCTGGGCATGAGGGTAGGGGCTTTTTAACCCCGGAAGACAGGGAATTAAAACCATGCGAAACCCACGCAGTCGACTTAATAATTTCAGAGATAATGTCTATGAAAGGTGAAATCACATTAGTTTCCATAGGGCCTCTGACAAATCTGGCCGCAGCCATAATAAGGGAGCCGAGGATAATTGAAAATGTTAGGGAAATTATAGTTATGGGTGGGGTAACTAGGCTCTTTAACGGTTTAAATCTCCCCTATAGGGAGCACAATATTCTCTGCGATCCCGAAGCCGCAAAGATAGTTTTTAGCTCCGGAGCACCAATAACAATGGTTCCACTTGACGTGACGTTAAAAGTCTACATTGAGAGAAAAGACTTGGATGCGATTTCAGCGGTTAAATCTCCTTTAGCGGACGCAATAGTCTCAATGGTTAAAGAATATTTGAATATAGTGAATAGGGACTACACTTGGCTCCACGATCCATTGGCATTAGCTGTCTCAATAGACCCAAGCCTAGTGAAAATGATGGATATGAAGATACTTGTGGAGACTAGAGGAGAATATACAACTGGTCAAATAGTAGCCTTACCGGCTAAACCGGGGGAAAGTAGAGTAAAGGTATGCGTAGATGTCGATGCTAGTAGATTTAAGGATTTTTTCATGAGTAGGATTTGCGCAAAACAGCCGTGAACATATGATAAAGGTTTAATAATAAGGTTAAGGACCACTAAATGAACAAGTGGGCGGATTACGTATATGGGCTATGAGAGGGCTCTTTCAGCATTATATCTTGAGGAAAGCGAAAGAGTGCCTCAAGTAGAATATATTAGTCACACCGAGTTCATAGCTAAAATTTCAGGTTTAAACCCGCTTGAAAAGCCAAGAGAAGCGCAGAGCCTAGCTTTCACCAAGCTGGATTTAGATATGATTTGGTTCACATATACCCCTTTAGAGGATTTCATTGCCAAAAGATACGAGAGCATTGAGGTCAGGGGGGACTCCTGGTCTCAAGCTTATCCAACCGCTTGGAGGAGAATAATAGAGGTAAAGTCTATTGACGAGATCTTAGATTTTGATCCATTTAGGGAGTGGAGTATACCGCCGCTAGAGGATCTCGCAGAACACTTCAGAGAGATTCACGGCGAGTATCAGTCGATTTACAGCGGGCAGCTTGTTCCCGGGGGAACATATCATACCTGCCTAATGTGGCTCATTAAAATGTTCGGCTTAAACTGGGTGGTTAAAGCAGCTTATGTAGACCCAAAAGGCTTCGAGAGGCTTCTGGGGAGATTTGGCGAGCTATCGCTGCTAGAGGCAAAAGCATGGTCTCAAACGGATATAAAGGCTTTTATAAGCCACGACGACATCTGCTCAACAAGAGGCCCCTTCTTCCCCATAAATTGGATGCGCAAGTATCTTTTCCCATGGTACAAACGTATATGGCGGGAGCTGAAGTCGAAGGGGATAATTGTTCTCTTCTGTACTGATGGGGATATGACTCCCATAGTGGATGACATAGCTGAGGCGGGGGCGGACGGGTTCATAATTGAGGAATGCTCTAACTTGAACCTTATAGCCGAAAAATATGGGAATGAAAAGGTTATAGTGGGCGGCGTAGACATAGGTAGATTAACATATGGGGCGATAAACGATGTTATTGATGAAGTTAAAAGATGCCTTAGAGTTGCAGGCTCATATCCAGGATACTTCATAAATGTTTCTGGCTCAATCCCAGATAACGTGCCTCTAATAAACCTTGAAACATACTTCAGGGCGGTTAAGAAGTATGGTCGAAAACAGAGAACATTCCATAGGGGTTAAATGGATTAAGCGCATGCCCTCATCCCTTAAACTTTTAATATCTCTATCTCTCAAGAAAATAACTTTATTCTTAGCTTAAGCAGGAGGTATGGAATTGAGAATAATCCGCTTTTCATCCCCCCGCGGAAATCGCATCGGCGTTTGGGTGAAGGACGAAGTAATCGATATAACTGAGATATGCGGAAGCCCTATTCAATTCTTTCTGGATTTAGCGTATAAAGCAAATGAGGCTGGTAAGTCTATTGATAGTTTTCTTAGAGATCTCATTGAGCAGGGAGGTGGGGAACTCCCCACTTACCCATATAGTGAGATTGAAAAGGGTAAAGATAATTTTCGGCTCCTAATCCCCATAATCCCCCCAGAAGTTTGGGGTTGCGGGGTAACATATAGGCGGAGCAGAGATGCGAGGGAACGGGAAACCGGCGGAAAAGGGCTATATGATTTAGTTTATGACGCCGTTAGACCGGAGATCTTCTTTAAGGCTACGGCTCATCGCTGCGTTGGACCCGGGGAGGAGATAGGCATAAGGGGTGATTCAAGGCGGAGTATACCTGAAGCAGAGCTCGCGTTTATATTAGGGTTTAACCAGGAAATTCTTGGCTTCACAGCTGGCAATGATGTTTCCTCAGCTGACATAGAGGGCGAGAACCCGCTTTATCTTCCGCAGGCAAAGATATTTGATAGATGTTGCGCCTTAGGTCCATCCATTCTAACAGTTGATGAAGCTGGTAAAGAACCTAAGCTGCGTATAGAATGCAGGGTTTTTAGGTCTGGGAAAATAGTCTTTGAGGGTTCAACGAACACTTCGGAAATGAAACGGAGCATTGAGGAGCTTAGGTCATATCTCTGCAGGTATAACTCTGTTCCCCCGGGTTCCGCATGTTTAACCGGAACCGGAATAATTCCTCCAAATGATTTCTGTTTGATGGATGGAGACATGGTCGAAATCACGATTGAGAAAATTGGAACTTTAAGAAACCCGGTTAGGCGTCTTTAACCAAGCTAGGCTCCCTAAATTTAGAGAGCGGGGAGAATTGAGGATGATCAATGCGATAAAGAAGGGGTTAAAGCCTTTCTCTGACTTCAGAGAATGCGCGGCAAACGCCGTAGTATCCATTCTACTTAGAGTGCTTGACTCGGACATTTATCTGCTGGCTGTAAAAAGGGTTGAATCCTCGAAGGATCCATGGTCCGGCCACTTCTCCCTCCCAGGAGGGAAACGCGAATCGAAAGATAGGGATTTATTGGAAACGGTGGTGAGAGAGACCATGGAGGAGATTGGTGTAGATCTTAGGGAAAGTATCTTTCTTGGCGTGGTGGAGCCGGAGAGATCTCAGCTAAACCCTAACATTATAGTCCTTCCCTTCGTTTTTCTGCTTGAAAAAGAGCCTACGGTTAACCTAAATAGATGCGAGCTGGAAAGATACGTCTGGGTGCCTATAAGCGCCCTACTTAACAATGAGAGAACAATTGAGGTTGGCTCTAATAAGCACCCTGCATTTATTGTTGGAGACATAGTGATATGGGGGTTAACATATAGGATCCTGAAGAAAGTTCTCCAGGGCGTGGAAGAAACGTTAAGTGGCGACAAAAGTAGAATCTAAAAAATTCTATTGAAGCCCATTATTTTTAATATTTTTAAGCCCAGTAATATAGGACTGCCAGTTGCCTTAAATAATTGTTTAACTAGCTAATTTATTCTGGTGAACTTATGGATAATAATTTTGATCGGTTAGAAACTGTTTTACGCCTTGAAGGAGAACCCGATAGGATACCGTTCTACGATCTGTTTGCTGACCCTGAAGTCATAGAGGCGGTGACAGGACAGCGTCTGCCCGCGCAATCACCATCCCAAGTTGAAGGGACTGAAAGCCGGATGGTAACATTATCTTCTGACCAAGTAAGATCTATAGCCGGAGCGGAAGACCAGCAAAAGATCATGAGAGATATAGAGCGCAGTTTTAAAGTTCAAGCAGACTTTTATTTGAGACTGGGATACGATTACGTTGTCCTTCACCTACCATCCCCCTTCCCCAGATGGAATGTTCTTCTAGCTGATGACACTGCGCCTCTAACCCGCCGTAAGAGAACATGGCAGAATGAAAATAGAGGTACTATAGAGAGTAGGGAGGATTTTAAGAGGTATTGCTGGCCTGATTTGGATGAAATAGAATGTGCTTGCACGCTGCTGCTTAGCGTCATGAAGAGAATTCTGCCTCAAGGGGTGAAGATAATCCCATTAACGCCGGGCGGCGTCCTGGAGAACGTTATGTGGCTTATGGGGGCGGTAAACTTCTTTAAAGCTCTCTACACGGATAGATCCTTAATCGAAGACATGTTTCAGAAGATAGGTCCAGTAATATCGTTTTATTGCGACATATGCTCTGAAGATGAATCTGTCGGCGCAATGTCCATGGGTGACGACATGGGATATAAAACTGGACCAATGATACACCCGGACTACTTAAGGAGGTACGTTTTTCCATGGCATAAGCGTTGCGTGGAAAATGTTCATAGACATGGGAAACCGTTTATACTGCATAGCTGCGGTAACCTGAAGATAGTTATGAATGATTTAATCGAATATGTTGGGATAGACGCTAAACACTCGTATGAGGATACTTCCTATCCAGTCACGGAATATAAGAGGCTGTACGGTGACCGCATAGCGGTTCTTGGAGGCGTAGACATGGATAAGCTTACTAGGGCTCCCCTTAAGGATTTCGAAGGATACGTTAGGAACATTATATATGAGTGTGCTCCAGGCGGAGGCTACGCCTTGGGTTGCGGGAACACAGCCGCCAATTATATTCGCTTGGAGAACTACCTAACGATGTTCAGTATTGGCAGGAGATATGGCAGATACCCTCTTAAACGTTAAATTTAATCAATTCGTCTTTTTAAGACAAGCGTTAACGTCTCACGTATTTATATGCCTCGTTAACCGCAATTATTGCCTGCCCAACAGCAGTCCCAATCTGCTTCACGGGACATGCCGTTACATCCCCGGCGGCGAAAACCCCTGCAACATTAGTTTCCTGATTGGAGCCTACGATTATATAGCCCTGTTCATCAACGTTTATCCCCGACGCTCTTGCAATCTCACTATTCGGGCTCTCGCCTATGCAT
Source organism: Bathyarchaeia archaeon (assembly GCA_038866525.1). Lineage (GTDB taxonomy): Archaea > Thermoproteota > Bathyarchaeia > Bathyarchaeales > DTEX01 > DTEX01. The sequence continues at coordinate 249 of JAWBZG010000042.1, read as the reverse complement.
ATGAAAACGCCGTCAATAGCCAATTCGCTCTCTATGCCAGTCTCGTTGTTAAAGAGGGTTACGCTCCTAACCTTAGTATCCCCATTAATCTTTCTAACCTCGGTGTTCCATAGTATCTCAACCCCGCTGTTAATGAGCCTATTAAAGTAAATTTTCTCAGCTCTCAGCTCTCTCCTCCTATGAGCCAGATAGACTTTTGATGCTATTTTAGACATATAGATGGCTGATGTAACAGCAGTGTTTCCGCCG
>JAWBZG010000041.1:0-12473 GCA_038866525.1 Bathyarchaeia archaeon | reverse complement strand
CTGAAGAAAAAGTATGCCCAAATTGCAAGTCAACGGATTTAAGCGAAGACTTCAGCGGCATGGTGATAATATTCGACCCCGAAAAATCGGCGATAGCGAAGGCTATGAAGATCGAGAAAAAGGGTCGCTACGCGATAAAAGTGAGGTGAAATGGATACTCTTTTTCTCCCAGATTCCCTTAGATCTGAATTAAAATCTCCTTTAGGGCTCCTTATACGTGGTTCCGTGGATGAAACTGTGGAGAAATTAAGAGAGTTAATAGATTCGATAAAACCTGAAAAGATTATTTCTATCGGTGACGTCGTTTCAGAAAGCATGCTTAGGAACGGGCTTAAAGTGGACGTCTTCATAGTGGATAACAGATCTATGCGCAAACCTAGAGAGCCATTACACTTTAAGGTTGATAAAATTTTAACTCTTACTAACCCTGCTGGCACTATAAATAGCGAAGCTTGGCATGTTATTGGCGAAGCGATAAATTCTATGGGGCTTGTTAAGGTTTTAGTTGATGGTGAAGAAGACTTATTAACCATGGTCGCCGTGCTCCTTGCTCCGGAAAACTCGATAGTGGTTTATGGTCAACCCGGCGAGGGAGCTGTTGTAATTAAAGTTGACGAGAAATCTAAGAAGAGAATTTCCGAAATATTAGATAGGATGGAGCGTAAACCGGAAAACTAAAGTAAAGGTTCAACTTTAAAATTAAGGCTTAAGATGGAGGGGAATCTTTGAAGATCAAAATCTTAAATAAAAAGCGTAACGAGCTGCTCAAAAGGAACGAAATAATCTTCATTTTACATCATGATGGTGCACCAACCCCCTCACGCGTAGAAGTTAGAAAAGAGTTAGCCAGCGCGCTTAAGGTTGACGTTGAGAGGATTTACATTAGGAAAGTGGAGAGCGCTACCGGGGCAGCTATGTCCATCGGCGAGGCTCACCTCTATGATTCCCTTGAGAGCGCTAAGGCAATAGAAGCAAAACACATAATACTGAGATCCTCCCCACAAATAAAAGGTGAGGAGTGAAGCATTAATGTCGAAGAAAGAAAAGAGGGGTAAACTCGTATCTTCATACTATAAGATTGAGGGCGGAAGGATAAAGAGGCTGCTTCCATTCTGCGATAGATGCGGCCCCGGATACTTTATGGCTGACCACGGAAACCGTTATGCTTGCGGACATTGCGGCTTTACGAAATATAAATCTGTAAGGAACCCCGGTAAATCGAGCGAAGGAAGGGATTATTCTTCCGAGTGAGATGAACTGATCAAAAGGAACAGTTGTATTCCTGCCGCAACTAATAGGAGAGCGATCACTAAAAATATCGCTAGGGAAAAAGATTCCTGCTCAGGGTAACCGGAGAACTGGGGCACGAATACCAGCCAAATGTACGCCGCGAGAATTATTGTACATATAAATGAGATTAGGTAAAAAATATTTATTTTTCTGCCAGCCATAATTCCTCAATCCTTTCAAAGATAATTGGTTGATGTTTTAAACTAAATATGCTGCTTTTTCTTAAAAACATATTGGTTCTTGAAAAAGCTATTGTTTTATAAGTATTTTTATGTTAAAATATTTTGGTCTCCCATAATTCTATGGGGGTGAAAGCCATTTCATCTCCTAAAAAAATTGGGATTGTCGCTGACACCCATGATAGGCTTGAACTCATTGACGAGGTTGTCAAAGAACTGAATGGTGAGGGAGTTGACCTCGTGCTTCATGCAGGGGACTATGTTTCGCCATTCTCAATTTTACGCTTTAAGCCCCTAAAGGCTAAGCTTATTGGGGTCTTCGGCAATAACGACGGTGACAAAAACCTTCTAAGAAAGAGATCTGAAGAGATAGGGGCGGAGATTCAGGGAAAATTTGCCGAATTAGATGTGGGCGGCTTAAAAATAGCTTTACTCCACGGTGAGGAGGAGAAATTGCTTAAGGCTTTAATAAACTCAAACTACTATGATGTTGTTGTATATGGTCATACGCATAAAGTTGAGAACATTAATGTTGGAAAAACGCTAGTTATTAATCCGGGCGAAGCTTGCGGCTATCTTTCCGGAAGCGCAACTATAGCTGTGTTAAACTTAGAGGAAATGAAGGTTAAGATAATAAGTCTCAAACACGGTTAACTCCTTAAGCCAGCAATAAATGTGATGACCGCGTGTAGCGTTAGAAAAACTCCACGATGCTCAGCTATACTAACAATCGCCTCACACCTTCTATTGAGCCCTTCATCATCCATCATTTTATTTAGTTGCCCAGCATCCCTCTTGTTTAAGCACCTCTATCTTTGATTTTAAACCATTCCACCCTCCCTCAGTCTTCCACGCTAAAATCTTAAAAGCTGTTTTCGAATCCATTTTATCCCATGATTCGCCAGTAGCCTCTTTAATCAAATACTTAGCTGCATTAAGGACCTCGCCGTTCATTTTTGAGTCGGCGTCATCCGCAATGTGGCATATTAATGCTTCAACAGTTTTAGGGGATATTGGTCCAGCTTGCCCGTGGCTGGCTACTACAACGTGGATTAATCTCAGCGGAAAATTTCTCTTCAGCATCTCTGATACCAGTAGGGTTAAATGATCTATACGTTCACCTAGGGGCGAGTTTCTATACGACCCATCGCTTTTCTTCTCATACGTCAGCGGCTTCATTATGTCGTGCAATATAATTCCCCCTATAACCAGGTCTCTATTAACCATCCCACCATACACTTTCTCAACTGAGTCGCAGAGAGCTAAAGCAATATTTATTGTCGATAATATGTGGTCAATCAGGCCGCCCGGATAACTGTGGTGGTAAGATCTGCTCGCCGGGGTTTCATCTAACGGAAGCCCAGAGTACTGTTTACCCTCAACCTCCACCGATAGATCGCTTAAAAAATTTAAGATTTTTCTCCTCAAAGACCTATCTTTGATCCTGTTTATAGCTCTCCTTATTCTTGGATCTAGTTTAATGCTCACTTCAATTGCACCTCTCCAGCATAATTCATCTACTTATTTTATGCTTCTTTTAGCCTTTTGAGCAGCTGCATGCGCTTCATGGAGCGGCTTCGGTATTCTATGGTTCTTTGAGCATTCCAAAACCACTTTCACCGCGGTTTCCAAGGAAATCTTGTGCCCAATGCTGACATAAATCGGCTTTACACTAGGCTTAGTAAATACTGCGCAACCAACAACTTCGCCCTCATGAACTATTGGCCTCAAATAGGGGTTTTCTGACGCAATTACTTCTCCACATAAAAGGCTCTTCGCGACGCCTATTGTGCATAAATCTAATACTACCCCCAAATGGCTTGCGAATCCAAAGCGATAGGGATGTGCAATTCCCTGCCCATCTACCAGAAAGACGTCTGGCTTAATACTTAGCTTCTTTATCGCCGACGCTGCTGCAGGGACCTCTCTGAAGGATAGGAGCGTTGGTATATATGGGAAGCGGGTTTCAACCTCAGCTAACTTGAGCTCTACCAGTTTCAGCGAAGCATAGTCGAAAACTGCTACTGCCCCAATAGATAACCCATCACTATATGCGACGTCAACACCGGCAATATATTTGATGGGCGCATTCAAGCAATCTTGCATTACAACCTTCTTTGAAAGGAGCGATTGAAGTCTTCTAGCTTTCTCTATTGAAAAATTAATTTTTTTGAGGGGATCCCCATGAATTGCCAGGCTATTGTTTTTCATGAGCAATCATTTCCTCCAGGATTTTTTGGAATTCCTTCATCGTATTATTGAGGACGGTCCTCCTGACCTCTGAAGTTATATCACCTCTTGTTGCCTCAATGACTCGTCTAGCGATGTCGCATTTCCTTCTAAGCCCAGAGATCAAGATCTGCAGTTCATCGCAGCCTATTATCTCATTATAGATGTTCTCCATGAGCGTTAAGCATTCCTCAGCACCCTCAACTTCACCCCGCCTTATTAAATCTAGAGCCCTCCGCCTTAATTCACCTATAACGTCCGCCAACCCTAAAACGTAAGCTTCGCCTGGAACCTCTATTTCCTCCGGCTTGATGAAGCTTCCATCCTTGATGAGCCTTAAGAATATGTGTGCCTCAGAGTACTCTTCGAGGGCTGAGTCTAAAAGACCTGCGAAAAAAATATCTGGGTATGTTTTTGAGAGAGACTTTATTTTATCGAGATTTAAGCGGGCTTCCCTTAGCAGAGATTCCGCCTCATCAATCATGCCTTTATGAACCAGAAAAATTGCCTGCTTAGATAGTCTGGTTGCTTTCCTAACGGCTGTTTGGAGCTCCTGGCGCACTTCGTCTTTCCTTAAGCCATCATCCCTTATCCTGCTGAGAATATCTTTGAGGCTCACAGCTTTCATTCCTCCCTCCACAAAATTTATTCTTTCCAGGTTTCTTAATGCTTCCGGTTTAAATCTCCTTAAAATGAGGGTAAGTGATTTAAGTAGGAGAAGCCTCTTATTTTTTAAGAGATGCAAAATGGTGTTCGGCAAGCTATTTAGAAGAAGAAGGAAAGAGAAGGGTCTGCAAATACCTAGAAGTTATTTCTTGAAGGTTAAGCCTATTAGAAACCCTGTTTTAAAGTGGGAGAAAGACAAGAAAACGAAGGAGATAAAGATAAGGGTTCCGTTAAGACCGCCAGGTCAAACTCAGGGTAAGGCGAAGAAAGGGATATTGGATAGACTGTTTCCGCCTGAACCGGGGGAAAGAGTGATAAGTCTAGACAAAGTGGGATCAATCGTTTGGGAACTGTGCGATGGTGAGAGAACTATAGGCGATATAGTTAACTGCTTAGTTGAAAAATATAAAGTTTTACCTGAGGAGGCTGAAATCTCATTAAACGCGTACTTCAACCAGCTCTCGAGAAGAGGGTTAGTAGGCTTCATCGTACCAGAAGAGCTGAAAAAACAGTTAGAGGCTGAAAAAACATGATTTATTGAAAGTGAAGGGTTGTAAAATACAATGTCATGTTCACTAAATATGAGGAAGGAAGGCTTATGCCAATATTTTATGCCAATCAACTAATAGACGTCGGAACAAAAATATTTTCGGCTGCTGGAGCACCTTTAGAAGAAGCCCGCATAGTTTCAGAGCTACTCGTGAAATCTAACCTAGTCGGCCATGATTCTCATGGGATTATCCGCGTAATACAGTATGTCAATGAAATTGAGAATGGATCTATAAGACCGGGGGCTAGAATTGAGATTGTTAGGGAAACGCCATCCATAGCTGTTTTGAATGGTAATTGGGGTTTTGGTCAAGTTGTTGCTAAAAAAGCTATGGAGATAGCTGTAGAGAAGGCGAGGAAGAATACTGTTAGCATCGTCTGCGCTTTTAATTGCAATCATATTGGTAGGCTGGCTGACTACGCGATAATGGCCTCTGAAAATGACATGATAGGTATAGTGATGGTTAATTCAACAAAGTTTGTTGCTCCACACGGTGGAAGAGAAAGGCTGCTTTCAACAGGACCTATGTGCTTTGCATTTCCATCCTACCTAGAGTTTCCGCTCGTTATAGATGTAGCTACAAGCGTTGTCGCTGAAGGAAAAGTTAGGGTTGCGCTGCATAAGGGTGAGAAGATACCCTACGGGTGGATAATTGATAAAAACGGTAACCCCAGCAATGATCCTAAGGATCTTTACGATGGTGGAGCATTATTGCCCCTAGGCGGCGACGAGCATGGCCATAAGGGTTTTGGGTTAGGATTAGCAGTTGAGGTTTTAAGCGGGATATTGACTGGCGCTGGCTGCGCATATGAGGAGGGCAAGAAGGGAAACGGCGTCTTCTTTGAGGCCATAAATATAGGGGATTTCATGCCCATTGAAGAGTTTAAGAAGAGAGCCAGCGATTTAATAAGGGTGATAAAGAGCTCTAAACCTAGACCGGGCTTCAAAGAAATACTTGTACCCGGTGAACCAGAATATTTAACTGAGAAAATCAGGCTCAAGGAGGGCATATACGTACCTGAGAAGACTTGGGAGGAGATAAAGAATTTAGCGAAAAAATTAGGGGTCAATGAAATTCCCTAAACTAGATCCTTTTAAGTTTACTTGGGATAGGCTGACCAACATCCATATAAGCCATTTCCTCAAGCTTCGTCGCTTTTAATCCGCATATGCCGGGTATAAGGTTTTCCTCCTTACCTAATATCGTTCTCACAAAGTTCACGTCCGGATTTGGACTTGGCTTCGGCAGTCTTCCTCTATCGATTTTCACGATGTTTGACTCAGAATCCTCAACGTAAACCACTCCATCCACTACATGTATGGCTCCCTTTGAGCACCAAACCCTAACCTCTTCCGTTACGCTTGCATGCGGTCTCGGATGACCCCCAGACATAGTTATCGAAGCCAGCGCACCATTAGATAATTCAACAGCTAAAACAGAGTAGATATCAACGGGTAGCCCAGCCCTATCCATAAGCGCCTTAACCCTCACAGGCCATGTGTCAGTTATCCATAAAATAATGTCTATCAGATGGGTCCCAGATGCCTTAATTTGACCACCGCCAGCTGCTTTTGGATCTAAATAGAATCCTCCGGCAACTATAAGATTCTGTATTAGCCAGCCAACTATTATGTGCGGTTCACCCAATTCACCGCTCAAGATCTTATTTCTAGCGTAAAAATACTCTGGTTGACAGTGTCTTTGATACCCAACTGTGAGAACAAGGTTTCGCCTTTCCGCTTCGTTCACCATTTCTTCGGCTTCTTTAACTGAAACCGCCATAGGTTTTTCAACAAGTACATGTAAACCCCGCCTAAAAGCCTTAATCGTCTGCTCGTAGTGTAAATTATGTGGAGTGCAAATAATTACAGCGTCAAGCTCAGATTTCTCAAGCATATCATCGTAGTTTTCGAAGATATTATTTGAGCCTAGTGGTTCAGGAGCAATATTCCTATAGATATTTACATATTCAGCGAGATTTTTAGCTCTCTCTATGTCAACATCGCATAAAGCAGATATCTGAGCTTCATTCTTATTTAGCAGGCTAAGTCGCCTGACATGCTCCCAGCTAACACTACCGCAGCCAACCATCCCAATTCTAACAGGCTTAGACATTAAGATCACCGTTCAATTACGCTATTGCAAATCTATGTTCAAAGGATTCTTATTGCTTTTCCCTCTTTTGCTTCCTTTTATCTTAGCGCTAATATGAGACATATAATTTTTCGAGAATTAATTGAACGTTTTCTTAGGATATTTAATGGATTTAAAGTTGGACGGCGCCCGGTTCTCACAGCAATAAATCTTTAAGGATGCTGAATTTAATAGACAAATTTTGCCAGCATTGAGTCTGACTCTTCTCTTCCCATTAATGAGAGTTGCGTTTTTATTAAAAAATGCTCTAATTTTTAAGGTTCATTTAAAATATCATGCGATATACTGGCATAATAAAATGGGTTTTAATTTTCATTAAATGAATATTCTCCGATGCTGGATGTCTTTCACAAATATTCTTGCGGAGCTGAATCGTGAGATTGCGTCATCAATGCGGAGGAGGGAAGCTCTGAAAACTCTATTTAGTGAGGGTAAAGTTTCTCAGAGAACATTCAATATACTTAGTAAGGAAATGGTTGATATAGAGGCTGCAGCCATCAACATGAAGGAGAAAATTGAGGGGAGTATAAAGTTTTGGAAAGCTGTAGCGTCTGAAGAGGCGAGAATCTTAGAGAACCTTCTTGTCGACTTTAGGTTTAAGAGCTTAATTGGCGAGCTAAATGAAGAGGGCTGGCGAAGCATTAGCACAATTATAGGGCTGGGCATAGATTCTATCAACGCCTTCGCTGATAAGATGGGAAGGATCGCCAAAAGTAATGCGGATCTGAAGGCCAATTCTCCATTAAGGAAGCGCAGGAACAACACTAGCTTAAGCCCAAGCCAGAGAAGAGCGGAGCTTAAATCATCCGACGGCTCACGCTGCATGAACCCGTGGAAGCCAAACTGCGGGAGAACAGAGATTAGGCTGAGCATCTACTATAATGGGCGCATTCTGCCGATATGTGATGAATGCTGGAAGGAAATATCTGAAAAGAATATTGAGTGGACGGAGTAGGGAGAAAAAAGGAGCGTTCTGCTCAAACCCTTATTAACGGTTCAATCTTATCCCTTACGTCCTCCGGCTTCATTTTAATCTTTCCAACATTAAAGACCCGCCAAACCTCCACATGTTCAACCATACTGGACGGATCGACTGTTTTAAGTGGTCCGAGGGTTTCGAGCTCAAGCATATTTGGGTTTGTGTAAACCTCAACGCTACAGCCGAAGTCCGGGTACTCGGCTCCACCATAATAATGGAATTGTTTGAGGAACAGCATCCCCTCAACCCAATAGGCTGCCCAATTTGGGTTAGCGTTTACACCGATCTTGAAAGGACCGCTAGCCTTAGGATCCTGCTTAACGAATATGTATTCGCTTGTCAGCACGAGCCTTTTATCCGACATATCCGTGTACGGCCAAATTGAAATATGCCTATCCGGCAACAGCCCCTCGGCATCAACCTTCATGGATTTTATCGGTATAACCGCGAAACCATTCCTCCGCATTACTGAGAGAGCCCAGCATGCCAGTTTAATCGGCCATCGGCCAATATTTATGATCCTATGAATCACTTGAACACCGCCTTCCGGGTTCTCCTTTACAATTATTTCCTTCTGTATGGAGTTTTTCTCCTCCGGTTTTCCGCGAACCTTCAGCGAGTCGGAGTCGATCTCTATGTCTACTGGCTGATCGTCGAGCGAATATGATCTGGGCTTAGCTTCTGGGGCGGACCATAACCTATGTCCGCCGTAGATCCTCCAGAACCCTTCACATGTTTCCACACCTATATCTGGAAGAACCCCGAAAAGATTTAACTCAGATTTTTTGACGTTAGCGAGATAAAGTATTCTCGGACCTATATCGCACGCGACTCCAATAAGCATGTCTCCTATTGATGCAACCTTAACTCTAAAACCATCAATAGTCTTTTCCTCAACCATCATTTCTCTCAACCCCTTAAACCTATATGGCTGTGAAACTCTCAACTCTTTCTCTGTCAAGTCTCCTTACAAGCTCGATTATAAGCTTAACAGCGTTCTCAACATCATCCATATTTACTAGGCCAACATGGCTATGGATGTGCCTGGTCGGTATACCTATGACAACGCTTGGGCACCCAGCCCTACTAATATGGATCCTGCCAGCGTCAGTTCCACCCCTGGCGATTTGTGAAAGCTGCAGCGGTATTCCGGCTTCCTTAGCCACCTTAATAACGAACTCTTTAAGAGGCTGGTTCGGGATCATGCTGCTGTCATACGTACATAGGGTTGGACCTTTACCCATCTTAGTTGGGGCTTCATTGGGCTTTATTCCAGGAACATCGCCGGCGATATCAACTTCAATCACAAGCGCAACATCAGGGTCAACGATATGGGAGACTGTTTGTGCACCTCTAGCTCCGACTTCCTCCTGAACGGTTGCTGCGCCGTAAATTGTGTTTGGGTGGCTTATCTTACTCTCCTTTATTCTTCGGATGGTCTCCATCATTACAAATGCGCCTATCCTGTCGTCGAAGGCTTTACCCATAGCAACTCTACCATTGTTAATTAACATGAATGGCGACCATGGGACAACCGGGTCGCCAATCTTAACTCCCGCTTCATAAGCCTCTTTAGCGGAGGTTACGCCTATATCAATGTACATGTTTCTTCTGTCAACAGGCTTCTGCCGCTCCTCATCAGTTAATAAATGTGGGGGCTTAGCGGCGATGACGCCATATAGGTCTCCCTTCTCAGTCCTGACAACAACCCTCTGCGACAGAAGTACCTGATCCCACCATCCACCAAGGGGGTTAAACGATAGGAAACCAGTGTTCTCGTCCACCCCTGAGATGACGAAACCAACCTCGTCGATATGAGCCGCCAAAAGGACGTGGGGTCTCTCAAACTCGCCCTTGCAGACAAATATGACTGAACCAAGCTTATCAGCTAAAATTTCATCTGAATACGTTTTCATATAATCCTTTATTATTTTGGCTGTCTCTCTCTCAAATCCTGACGGACCAAAGGACTCAACCATCCTCTTTAAGATCTCGATAGATTTCTCATCAAACATACTTTCATCACCAATCCATTATGTTGAATATTTGTTAACGAACCTCTTAATTCTTTCCACAGCCTCCATAATTACTTCGAGACTTGTAGCGTAAGATATACGGATATGTCCTTCACCACATGAGCCGAAAACACTTCCAGGCGTAGTGGATACTCCTTCCTCATCGAGAAGTCTCATGCTAATCTCAAAGCTGGGCATGTTAATGCTAAGGAAACGTGGAAAGACGTAGAATGCGCCCTTAGGCATGGCGCATCTAACTCCAGGGGTCTCATTAAGGGCTTTAATAATAAACTTTCTCCTTCTATCAAATTCCTCAACCATTTTCTTAACGCAGTCTTGAGGGCCTTTTAAAGCAGCTATTCCAGCCTTTTGTATAAAGCTCGCTGGGCAGGTAGTCGTAGCCTGCTGGATCCTATTCATAGCATCGATTATAGTCTCGTTTGCAACCGCGTAACCAAGTCTCCAACCGGTCATAGCGTAAGCTTTGCTGAAGCCGTTTATGAGAATCACGTTCTCCTTAATCTCATCGAAACTCGCCATACTCCTAACTTTAAACCCGTCGTACACTATCTCATCGTAGATCTCATCCGATAAGACTAGTAGATCTCTCTCAGCCGCTAAATCAGCGATAGCTTTAAGCTCATCAGCGCTCAGAACACCCCCCGTCGGATTATTCGGCGAGTTAACAACAATCATCCTCGTTTTATCACTCACGCTTCGCTTAAGAACCTCCTCATCCAAACTGTATGATTCCCCGCAAGCCACTTCAACAACCTTTGCCCCAGCAGCCTCAACGCATGTGAAGTGCGTGGGCCATGTGGGGGTTAAGACGAGGACCTCGTCGCCGGGGTTTAAGGTGGCCATACAGGCGCAGTATATGGCGTGTTTAGCTCCCGGCGTCACGATGATCTCTTTCTCCGGGTTAACATGTATATTCCTTCTCTCTTTTAGGTATTCTGCGATAGCTCTTCTGAGCTCAATTATGCCTAGGCTTGAAGTGTAGTGGGTGAAGCCGCTCATTAAAGCCTCTATCGCAGCCCTCTTTATATGCTCGGGGGTGTCGAAGTCGGGTTCGCCGACATCGAGGTTATACAGCTTTTTTCCGCTTCTGGCTAGCTCTCTGGCTTTCTCAGCCATCGCGATGGTGCCGGAAGGCTTAATAATGTTCATTCTATCCGCTAATCTCATGGGCTATCACCAAATCACTTAAGTCTTCGAACTCGAACTTAAAGAATTTATCCTTTAGCCTCTCTCTATCATTGGTGGAGGACGCCTTTTATGCATGCTCCTTACGTATCTGCGCTGTATGTCTTTAACGATCTCAGGCCGGATATTAAGTAGCTCGCCGACCTTATCCGCTGGGAGATTCGCCTCAAACAATCCAACCAATATCGGGTCTATTATCGAGTAGTCTACTGGGATCTCGTCCAGCAGCTTATGCCCCGGATATAGTTGTGGGCTGCTAGGCTTCCTCACAACTCTCTCCGGCAAACCCATGTATGCTGCCAGCTCCCTAACCTGCGTCTTATATAGGTGTCTTATTGGAAAGAAGTCAGCTGCGCCGTCACCGTACTTAGTGAAGTAGCCTATTAGGTACTCGCTCCTATCGCTTGTTCCAGCCACAAGGTAGTTGTATAGGTTTGCGTAGAAGTATAGTATCACCATTCTGACTCTAGCGCGCACATTAGCTAGAGGGATTCTAATCCTCGAGTCGTCTGGGTTCACGCCTAAAGCCTTCACGATAGCATTACATATCTCGTCAATATTAACGAGAACGGTCTTTATGCCAAGCATTCTAGATACTTCCAGCGCATCCTCCAGATCCTCTTTTGGGGTAAAGCTGGTGGGCATTACCACGCCTAAAACTTTATCGCTGCCTAGTGCTCGAACGCATAGAGATGCCGTTAAACTGCTGTCTATGCCGCCGCTTAAGCCTAGGACAACCCCAGCTGCCCCTGCCTTCTCAACCTCGCTCCTTATGAAGTTAACTATCTCATTAATGGTTTTCTCAAAGTCTATTTCAGGCACCTTAATGGTATACATTATCCACAACTCCCCCGCTCGGATCCATAAAGCCCACTTTCATCAGCATCCACCAAGGCTACGATATTTTCTCTAAGCCCCGAATAGAACTGTAAGCCATCTATAAGATGCCTAGCATTAATAACGATGGTTTTCACCGTTTATAGCACCCTACACGCATTTCACTCCAAATGAATTAAAGAGAATTACTTTCTTATCTGCCTTGCTAAAAATATAAGGAAGTGAGGTTGATGAATTTACAGCCCAATTAAATCGCTAAGATATTTAAGAATGTTAGCGCCTCCCACTAATATTTGAGTGAATCGCTGGAGTGATGCCGTTCATGAAAAAAGTCAAAAACACTTTAATTGCAAACTTAAGATCTAGG
>JAWBZG010000040.1:0-12713 GCA_038866525.1 Bathyarchaeia archaeon | reverse complement strand
ACAGGCTTCGCTGAGCGTCAGCAACTTCTCAATCATCATGTAAATAAGCGTTAAGAAATGTCATATAAAGTTAACTATTCAGGAACTGCTGCTTGACCCCTATCTCTTAGGTCGCTTTCTTTCCTAATCTGACCAGAGGAGGTGTCTTCAACCTCAATGACTATTGTTTCTCCGGGCTCCACGGATAGTGCTGGCTTATCATGTGGGCTTAAAGTGTACTTGAAGCCAGCATCTCTAAAACTTATCCTCTTCAATAACATCACCATCAAGTAGCAATCTTAGGTTTCCTCAGTATAAACAATCTCATGTCCCCTAGAACAGCCGAGGGAACCTGGAGGTCTTTCATAGTCTTCAGCCCCGGGGGCGCGTTAATAACTCTGGGCAGCATGTTTACGATCACGGCCGCTGTCCCTAGGTCTCCGTGAACGCACGGCGATATCTTCTCATGCACTGGAGGCACACCATCTATGATTATGGAATCATATTCTTCGCCCGCTCCAATATAGGCCTTAAAGGATAGAGTTATCGCTGGTTCACCATTAACGATTCCATGAGCCCGCTGAAGTAAACCCGCCACTGAACCAGGCTTCACGGTTATGAAGGCGCTCTTAGCTTCGCTCTCTGCCACTATTGGCGCTATGGGTTCCTCCTCGATCCTTTCGAGCCTTAAGCCTATAGCATCAGATATCATAGCGATAGACTGCTTTAAGCCAACGTGCCCAGTTATATAGCCCCTAGAAATCTTCTCCCTAAACTCTTCAACGCTTAGCCCCGCTCCAATCTTAACCTGGAAGGATAGTCTGCGCTTAGCCGCGTCCATAACTCTCTCCACGCATATGCGCCTAACATCTTGGCACACCGCTGTCAGCGATATTACAAGCGTGTCCATTAGGAAGCCTGGGTTTATTCCGGTTCCAAGCACCGTAACGCCGTGCTCCTTAGCTAAATCGTCGATGTTTCTTGAAAGCTCCTCGCTCACGACGAATGGATAGGATAGCTCCTCGCATGTCGATATAACGTTAAGCCCCCGCTTAACTAGCTCAACTATCTGCGGGTAAGCCTTACTTAGAGCGGATGTAGTCGCATGTACGGCGATGTCTGCTTCAACACTCAATTTACCAATATCCTCGAGGACGGTTATCCCCAGCTTTTCGCCGAGCCCGATAACATCGCCTAGATCTCTACCAGCCTTATTAGGCGCCGGGTCCACTGCTCCAACTATTCTCACGCCCTTCTTCCTCAATAGAAGCCTACCTATCTCGCAGCCTATTGCACCAACCCCAACCAATACAACCCTAACCTCTGAACCCCTAGGCTCACTATACATTCTTCTCCACCTCAAACCCTTGGTTAAACAATCATCTTTAAGATGAGATATGCTTTAAATCGCATCTACCTCTAAAACCTCCTCATCACAGAACCTTAACCCTAAGCGGGCTTAAATAGCCCTAAAACTTCTTCGCCACATATTTCACTATGGACTCGAATATCAGCCTCCCATCACCGTATTTTGGCGGTTTACCCATCCTAGTCCAGTCGGGTAGCTGCCAGCCGTAGTATGCCCTCTCAGGGTGGGGCATTAAACCAAAAACCGTGCCGTCTGGGTTACATATGCCGGCTATATCGAAAAGCGAGCCGTTTGGATTTTCCGGGAAGCGCCCCTCAGCGTACTCTCCGCTCTCATCACAATATCTTAGGACAACCTGCCCATTATCCAGAAGCTTATCCAGCATCCTCCTGTCTGGTAAAATAAATCTCCCCTCAGCGTGGGCAACAGGCATACGGAGAACCCGCCTTTCGGGTATAAGCCAAGCTGAAGCACACTTACCGCCGCCATCACGCCTCAAATAAACCCACATACACCTGTAGCCTATCGGCACATTCGTCGCCAGAGCCGCCTCCGGGTAATCGCTTATACCGTTCAACCCCGGGAGAAGCCCAGCCTCAACGAGTATCTGGAAACCATTACATATTCCAAGTATAGGTCTACCCTCATCCATGAAGGATCTTATCTCTCCACCAATCCTCGACATAACTGTTTTAGCCAATATGGCTCCTGCCCTAACATAGTCGCCGTATGAGAATCCTCCCGGAAAAACCAGTATATGGTAGTCCAGAAGGTTTCTCTTCTTAGACAGCTCGTTTAAGTGGCGTATTGACGCTTTAGCCCCAAGATCCTCAAACGCTCTCTTGGTTTCAGCATCGCAGTTCGTTCCGCCAACCCTAACTATGCAGACCCTGATGTCGCTAACCCTCATCGTTGATCAGCCCCTAATGGACGGGTTTCTCCAAGCGTTTAGCAGGGCATCTATATCGGTCTCCACGACGCGCCTACCATCAAGACCATAGATGACGAATGATTTATCGCTCTTAACTCTACCTATCAGCGCGTAAGCTGCTCCCCTAACCGACGCTTCAAATCTATCCCTACACTTTTCTGGAACTTCCACTAGGAAGCGGCTGTTTGACTCAGAGAACAAAACGTGGTCGCTCCTATAGACATTGTTCCCCCTTGGAACATTCTTCAGCGATATTTCTAACCCTAATCCGCCGGCAAAAGCCATCTCCGCGGCGGCTACCGCTAATCCGCCCTCAGATAAGTCGTGGCACGCCCTCACATATCCCCCACTAATAGCCCTAGATATAGCCCTCATGCTCCGCCTAGCCTCCCTAAGCCTAACCTTCGGCACGGTTTTACCTAGGAAACCCATAAGCCTATAGTATTCTGACCCGCCGAGCTCAGCGTAGGTGCATCCAACAATGTAGAGCAGATTGCCAGGCTCCTTCAAATCCATTGTAACAATCCTCCTAACGTCCGGGGTGACCCCTACAGCCGTTATCAGGAGGGTTGGTGTAACTGGGCCGAGCGGCGACTCATTATATAGACTATCTTTTCCAGAGATGAACGGCGTTCCGAAGCCCTTAGCGAACCTATAGCAAGCCATGCAAGCCCTGATGAGCGAACCCATCCTATCGGGCTTCTCAGGGTTGCCCCAAACGAAATTGTCGAGCAAAGCTATTCTTCTGCCGCCGACAGCCACATTATTCCTTATGGCTTCATCGATGGCTGAGGCAGCCATCCAGTAAGCGTCAATTTTACCATATTGCGGGTTCATGCCGCACGATATCACAACGCCTCTCCATGAATCATCTAGGGGTTTTATGACCGCGGCATCGCTTGGACCATTGTTCTTCCCGCAAAACGGTTTTAGGACGGTGTTTCCCTTAACCTCATGGTCATACGTTCTAACAACTGATTCTTTGCTAGCAACGTTGGGAGAGGACAAGATCTTTAGAAGGTGATCCGTTAAGTCTTTAGCCTCCTCAAAGACGGGCTCCTCAAGCCTAGGCTTAACGAAAACCGCTCTCCTAAATGATCTCGGGGGACTAAATAGGAATGGTATGTCAACCTCCGCGACATTAAAACCCCTATAAAATATTCTTAGGACACTATCATCCGTAAGCCTGCCAATCGATGTCGCCTCAACATCCTCGTCGCGGAAAACCTCTAGGGTTCTCTCCAAGTTCTCTTCCGGAACTGTTAGGAGCATGCGTTCCTGAGACTCCGATATGTAAATCTCCCATGGGGCAATATTTGGGTACTTAAGCGGGACCTTATCGAGCTCAACGTATGCTCCGCAATTAAATTTATGCGCTGTCTCGCCGATGGCGCTTGACAAGCCTCCGCCACCTAAATCAGTTATAGATGATGCTAAGCCTTGGTCCCTTACAGATATTATCGCCCTTTTAAGCTTCTCCTCCTCAATAGGGTTAGCTATCTGGACAGCTGGTCTAGAAACCTCCTCAGACTTCTCCGTCAGCTCCAATGAAGCAAACGTCACGCCATGTATCCCGTCGCGACCAGTCCTACCGCCAACTAAGACCAAATGGTCTCCAGCTTTAGCCCTCTTAACATATTTGCTTATGGGCAGTATCCCAACGCATCCACAGTATACAACCACGTTTCCCACGTAACTCTCATCGAAGTATATTGCTCCGTTAACTGTCGGTATGCCCATATTATTCCCATAGTGCCCTATACCCGCAACAACCCCTCTAAAAATGTATTTCGGATGCTTTATCCCGGGCGGAAGCCTAGCGTAATCGTAGTCTAATGGTCCGAAACCCAAGACATCCATACATGCTATCGGATCAGCCCATACGCCGAGTATGTCGCGTATAACGCCGCCAACGCCGGTTGCCGCCCCACCGAAGGGCTCTATAGCTGATGGATGGTTATGGGTTTCAACTTTAACAGCTATCCCGTAGTCGCCTTCAAAGTGAACTATCCCAGCATTGTCCTCGAACACCGATATGCACCATGGTTTACTCAGCTCGCGTGTAGCCCTAACTATGAACGTCTTGAGCAGCGAGTCAATCTTCCTTCCATCTGGGAGGACAACCACACCCTTAAAAGTCTTGTGGAAGCAGTGTTCGCTCCAGGTCTGACCAATAGCCTGCAGCTCAACATCCGTCGGGTTTCTACGCTTCCCAGTAAAGTAGGCTTTAATGGCCTGCATCTCCTCCAAGTTTAGGGCTAAGCCCATCTCCCCGCTTATCTTAACGAGATCCTCATCGCTGGCTTCCAGCAGGTTAACTTCATAGAGGTCGAAGGGCACGTCCCTCTTAATGTAGATCTGCTTCATTTCCCCTGGCTTCCTCTATACGATAATTGTAATTATCTTTAACCGGGTTTGCGAGAAGCCTCCTGCACATCTCTTCAACCATGACCCTTGCATCATTAATAGATTCTGCCTCGAAAACTATCTCATAAACCTTACTGACCCTGACTGACTTAACAGGATACTTGAGCTCCACGAGCGCATTCCTGGTGGTTTCACCCTCGGGGTCAGAGTGCCCCGGCTTTAATCCAACCTCAACTCTAGCAACATACCTCATAGTAGAGGGTAAGGTGAAGATTATCTTAAATAATTAGCTTTCGTTAGGATGGCTTTAGCCGCATTAATGTAACCTTTAAAGATCTACTCATATCTATCCATCACAAAAAACCATTTTTCAGGGTCTCTAATTATCGCCTCATAAACCTCCTTAATTAAATTAATTATGTTCTTCTCTTTCTCAGCATCAAGCCCGCAAATTTTTTCAAGTATAAAATCGATGCCGCGCGGATAAATCTCTCTAACAAAGATTTCGTCGGATGGATAAAGTTTCCCGCCCTCATCTTTTCCACGGAATAGGATGGCTGCAGCCACGCCTAGAGAAGTATGGAGGAAGGGTACGGAATGTTTCGAATCAAGAAGTATTGCCCCGATTAATCTATCGTTCCTGGAAAGCTTTCTCGGGAGATCTCTCCCAACACGATATATAGTGTCGCCGAGAGCCCTGTTATTAAACCTTTGAATCAAATCCTCTATGTATTCCCCCATGTTTTCCCTGCTGAATTCATCCGGGTATTCGCGGATCAAAGCCTCCCCCGACTCCCACATTGCTCTTCTAACAGCCTCATTTATGTGGGGGTTGCTTATAGCCTCCCATATATACTTCATCCTTGGATCCGTAATGTAGCCTAAGTAGGCGGTTACCGCATGCCCCATGTTGTGAACGAAGAGTTTTTGATCCACGTAGGCGGCGATATTTTCTTTCGGTATAATGCCTTTAACGTTTGGAACACCGCACTTGAACGCTTTCGCATCCACAATTATCTTATCGTATGCCTCCGCAACCACCATTAGAATGTCTTCCCTCCTCTGCTCCTCAGAGATTAATGGAACCATCTTACCAATACATGTCTCTACGAGACCAACCATAGAATCAAATGGGTAATTTCCAGGCAGAAATTTTAGCAGCCCCTCCCTAAAGAGTTTAGAGGCATCCCTAATGTTTTCGCATATCAAGATATCTATTGGTCCCCTACCCAAATTATACCTTTTAATTAAGCCCCTCGCTAAAACCTCGTATACGCCCGGAAGATTATTGACCCCTACAGCCGTAGCAATAATGTCGGCTGACGCTACCTCATCGGAAACCTTTTCTAAATCTCTGGCATGAACAGCCCTAACGTTTTCAACCCACACAACCTCCGAATGAACATCCTTAATGACAACCCTATATTTTCTCCGCTCATTCAGCGCCCTAACAACTTCATCGACCACGTCGATAAAGACGACTTCGTAGCCAGCCCTCGAGAAAAGATAGCCGACGAGGGAACGCCCAATGTTGCCGGCGCCGAACGCAACTATCTTCATAGTAGTTCACAACACCTTTCAGAACTCCACTAACTTTTCCTCCAGAAACAGTCTCTCCTTCTCAAGATTCCACCCGCTAACGTCGAGAAGCTCAGATCTTGCGTGGGGATATATCACGCCTTTACCATCAATCTCCTGCCTTCGAACAGCTTTTATGAGCGGGATAGCAGCATCTAAACCACCATACTTAACAACATAGTTGCCGGGGTCGATCCTACCTTCAGCCATCAGCTCCAGGGCTTTTGCAATGTCGGATGGGTCGCTTCCGCTCGAGCCCGTTATCATAACACTATCGTAATGCACCCTGTGAGTATCTAACTGTATCATTCTATCTCTATATGGTGCTCCTCCGAAGAATACGGCAACACCTCCTTTAGCGAGATATTTAATAGATTCCTCTTGAACTTTCGCGATTCCCAGAGCAACGATAACGTCGTCAACACCCCGCCCATTAGTCTCCCTCCTCACGACTTCCTCCAGCTTTTCAGGTTCTGTGACAACTAAATCTATTCCCAATTTCTCAGCTTTGCCCTGAAATATCTCCTTCACCCTTCTCCTTCTTTTATCTAGAAGCTCAGAGACTATTATTTTAGACGGGCGATAATTCATGGCAACCTCTACATGCATTAAACCCATAGGGCCGGCTCCAATTATAAGGGTCACCCCACCCCGCTTCGGACCGATCTCAACTCTTCTGGGGGAAGCCGGCCCTTCCTTCACTATGTGAACTATCCTCTCCTGGGAAGCTATGACGCATGAGAGGGGCTCGGCTAATGCAGCGCCAAAGAAGGGTATATCGTCCCTCGGATGCGGTATGAGGCATCCGCTCTCTATAACCTCCTCAGGAATCAAAACGTATTCGGCGAAGAGCCCCGGTAAAGTATATCCGACAGCAATTTTATCTACCCCTTCGGCATTGCTCCGGTAACGCTCTCTATAGCGGCGTGGGCCAGTTGGAACAGCTGGTTGGATCGCGAATCTTTGCCCAACATGATATATGCCTCTCAGATTTTTCCCAACCTTAACTACTGTAACTGTGCCCTCATGCCCGATTATCACCGGATACTTTGATGTATCCCAACCATACATTAAGGGATGCTCAGAACCCTGGTCAATGAGCTTATTATCGGAGGCGCATGCCATAACCGCATCAACCCTGGCTAATATCTCATTGTCGCCAACTTCAGGCACCTCAACAGTCACCAATCTCAGATTTTCCTCCCCAACACCAGATAGGACGATGGCTTGCATAGTGTCAGGCACACTATAATCACCAGACACGCTCAAATATCTCTCCAACTTACTCAATTAACGTTCCCCAAGGAGAGGTGGTTTAAGCACCTTATTAAAATTTTTGCATACTTAAAACACACTTTACATGATTGGTTATCACAATGTATCGCATGCGCCTTCCTAAAGGCTTCAAGAGCCATAAAGTAGCCATGTAATGGGGCATGAGGATAAAAAAAGAGAAGATTTAGGGGCGCTCGCTAAGGTAGCCCTACCTCATCCAGAAAGATGGCGGGGCAGCTTCAGGTTTACCCTCCAGATCTAGCGCAATAACTGTGTCTATTGGATCAGGCGGCCTCCTCGGAAGACCCCTAATAAACAAGCGGTCTTCATGCTGCTCAAATGGCAATTTTCTCTCAGTTGCCAGGATGCTGGCTTCAATAACCCTATTCTTTATTCCGGCGACGCATATCTCGCTTTTACCCGGCCAATAGAAGACGTGCACGTAAACTCTACTGCCCTTAGCTGTAACGTGCCCTAAATGCGCTGCTCCAAAAGGAGCTGCGCCAGCGCCATAAATTGATTCGCCATTCCGCTTAAGCCATTCGCCGACGGCCCTAAGCCTACGTTTATAGGCTTCCGGTATGCTCCCATCGGCTTTAGGCCCAACGTTTAGGAGCAGGTTTCCGTTCCCAGCAACGCAGCGGACGAGCAGCCTAATAATCTCTAACGGGCTCTTTAAATGCCTATCTCCGGCGTGATAGCCCCACCAGGACTCGTCTATCGTCATGCAGGACTCCCATGGCCTATCATAGTATCTTATGTGCTGCTCCGGGGTCTCAAAGTCCTCCGGTAAACCTGAGCGATTATTTATAATTATGTCAGGTTGCAGGCTGCGAACCATGGCGTTTAGGCGCTCCGACTGCCAATCCTCGGCTTTATAGGGCCATGCTCCATCATACCAGAGTATGTCTATCTTCCCATACTTCGTCATGAGCTCGCGGACCTGGGCGTGCACGTATTCGCGGAACTTAGCCCAGCCCTCAGGGTTTTTGGCCGGCCCATCCCAGTATTCCGGCCAACGCCAATCTAAGAGCGAATAGTAGAAGCCTATTCTCATGCCAGCCCTGCGGCAAGCCTCAACGTACTCAGCTATAAAATCCCTTTTTGCCGGCGTAGCCTTAACGGACGTGAAGTCTGAGACTTGACTGTCCCAGAGGCAGAAACCGTCATGGTGCCTAGTTGTTAGAACCATGTAGCGCATCCCAGCCTCCTTTGCCAGCGTAACCCACTCATCGGCATCAAACCTTTTTGGATTAAATCTTCTAGCCAGCTTAGCGTATTCGGATCTGGGTATGCGCTCAAAGAACATAACCCACTCTCCGCGAGCTGGGATAGCGTATAGACCCCAGTGAATGAACATGCCGAATCTCGCTTCAACCCACCACCTTAACCTTTCAGGGACCTCAAACCTCACTTCAGAAGACATGCGCTGGATCCTCCTCAAATCAAAGCTGTAAACATATAAAAAAATATAATTTTTGCCGTAGAAATCATTAAAATGAGCTTAATGCTAAGTTGATGGGGTTTAGGGGATTTTCATGACCGATGGTCTCTTTTTTAGGCCCAATTTAAAGTCTTTAAGGAGACATAGATGCTCAGAGTGGTTTCATGATGCTAAACTTGGAATACTTGTTCACTGGGGGCCATATTCCGTTCCCGGCTGGGCTCCCCTTACCGGTGAGCTGATGGAGGTTGTTTCTAGATGGGGATGGGAGTTCTGGTTCACTAATAATCCTTACGCTGAATGGTATTTTAACTCTATGAGGATTGAGCGCAGCCCAACATACCATTACCACTTAAAAGTCTATGGGGATGGCTTCTCATATGACAGATTTGCTCAAATCTTTAGTCAGGAGAGCGGGAAGCGGGATCCTAAAGAATGGGTGGAACTTTTTAAGAAGGCTGGCGCTCGATACATAGTTTTTACCGCTAAACATCACGATGGCTTCCTCTTATGGCCCAGTGATTACCCCAATCCTCAAAAGGGAGATTATTGTGTTGAACGGGATATTGTTGGGGAGCTGGCGGACGCGGTAAGGGATGAAGGGATGTATATGGGCATTTATTATTCGAGCGGATTAGACTGGACTTTTAATGATAGGGTGATAAGGGATATAACGGATCTATTCGACGCCGTGCCTCAGAGTAGAGAATATGGGGAATACGTTTATAACCATTGGTGTGAGCTTATTGATCGCTACAAACCCTTAATTTTATGGAGCGATATAGCTTACCCAGTAACAGGCAGATTTCTAGAGCTGATCGCACACTACTATAATATTTTACCGGATGGCGTAATAAATGATCGGTGGCTGCAGTTTAATCCCAAGAGCCGATCCTTCACTCTAATGAAGCTGCTGCTATCTAGAAAGAGAATTCGCGATCTACTCTTCCCCCATCTACTGAAATCTACTCCAAGTAGCCCTCACTTTGACTTCAGGACGCCGGAATACTCCACTTACACTGAGACTAGGAAAGAGAAGTGGGAGAGCGTGAGAGCGCTGGGATACTCCTTTGGCTACAACCGCAATGAAGGGATAAACCATGTAATTCCTATTGATCGACTCGTCTGGTTACTGATCGACATTGTTAGTAAAAATGGAAACCTCTTGATCGGCGTTAGCCCAATGGCGGATGGAACAATACCCGAACATCAACGTAAACGATTACTTGAATTGGGCGAATGGTTAAGCGTTAACGGGGAAGCCATATATGGGTCGAGGCCTTGGTATAGTGCTGAAGGGGTCGCTAGGGAGGGCATAGCGTTAAGATTTACGCAAAAAGAGGAGGCGCTTTATGCAATATTGCTTGGAAGACCGGAAAGGAAAGAGATCACGATAAAAAATCTACGCCCACCTAAAGATGCTGAAATCCAACCGTTGGGTTCTGATGAGGGGGTGGATTGGAGGGAAAGCCCTAGCGGTAACCTGTTAGTGAGGTTTCCAGCCGCGTTAAAAGAGTCCCCAGCCTACGTGATTAAAATATCGCCGAAACCGGAATAATTAAGGTTAATTTTGGTGAAAATACCAGCTTCCGATTTAGGGCAATGGAAGCCTAACTGGTTTCCCGGTCTCCATGGATATGTTGGCTGCTATAGTCACCTCCATCGTCTTCAATCCATCCATATATGTACATAAGATTTTCAATGGATCATTTAGTCGAACAGCCTCTATAAAGGCTCTGTCCTCTATCTCAAATATGTTTGGTTCACCCGGGATTTCCAGCGGCTCCTCGTTTAGGCGGAATAGCTTTAAATCATGCTCCCAACGGGTGAAAAGTGCCGTCGTCCTGTTAGCGTATATGCTTAACGTCACGCCTCCGCCGCCAGCGTTAGATGAGCATGAAGCCCAAAATCCTCCGACAGCCCCGCTGGCAAACTTCACGTTAACTACGCTTGCATCCTCAATATTATATTCGGGCGGGACATCCCTGTTAAATCCCCTCGCAGGGTGCGCGTAAACCTCCTCTATTTCACCACACAGAAATCTGGCTAAGTCAACGGTATGCGTTACCTGCTCATGGAATTGCCCCCCGCTCTTCTCCTTCCTTATCCACCATCTCCATATCGGCGTATCTGGAGATGGCTTCGGTGTGCCGCCAATCCAGCCGCCTAAAACTAGTATCGGCGGGTCCTCACGAAGTATCTCTCTAACCAGCTGGACGCCTCTCCTATAGCGGTTCATGTATCCGACGCTCGTAATTATCCGCTTCTTCTCAACGGCTGAGGCTATCTCCCTAGCCTGCTCAAGATATAGGTTTATGGGTTTCTCAACGAAGAATGGCACATTATGCTCTATGGCGAGCAACTCAGCGCCATGCGCGTATGGTGGAACACAAATGTAGACTGCGTCGAGCTCGGATCTACTGAACATGTCTTCAGCCCTCTCATAAATAGATGCGCCTTCACTACCAAATCTTTCTGCGGCCGCTTTAGCTCGGCTTAACTCCACATCACAGAACGCTACGAGGGAGACCTGAGGGATTTTAATGAGCTCCTCCATGTGCCTTAACGCTATCCCACCACATCCGATAAATCCTACACGAACCTTCTCCAACCAACCAGCCCCTGCTCATCTCAGCCCTAATATATAGGCTCCTTTCCTTCTAAATAAGGCTCTTCAAGAATCTTACGCATTTAGGCAATTCAATGTCCGGGTCTCCGAGTATCCCGCATTCAAGAGCCATGAAATTTCTATAGCCGATCCTTTTAAGCGCCCCGAAGCCGGATTTAAAGTCCGTGTGACCGTATCCGGGCAGTAGGCGGTTGCTGTCTGCTAGATGGACGTGCATTATGTAGCCGTCAGCCGCCTCAATGCTCTTAGCTATGTCCGCCTCCTCAATATTCATGTGGAAGAAGTCGGCCATAATTTTTACATGCTCTAATCCCACAGCCTCACATATCTCAATAGCCTGCTGAAGCCTGTTGATTAAATGGGTTTCATAACGGTTTAGGGGTTCGAGCAGAACGTATGCGCCGACATCATCAGCCCATTTGCCTAAAATCTTACATTCCTCTATAAGAATCTTCTTCTCAACTTCCCTAACATCCGGGTACAATGGATACAAGTCTGCGATCTTCGGTCCGCCGAATGTTGGCACAGTTATTACACCAACGCCCCCAAGATCCGCGCAAATCTTGAGCCGCTCCCTTATGCCCTCGATGGCTAGCTCTCTAGCTCTTCTATCTGCTCCGAGAAGATCTCCGCTATATCCGCTGCAAACAGTTGAGATCTTGACTCTTGAAGTGCTTAAAGCATCCTTAATTTCCTTAAACCGCTGCGGTAAATCGTTTCCCCAAACCTCAACCCCCTCAAAACCATATTTTTCAGCATTCTGGAGCTTCTCAAAAATGGTCTTGCCCGGAATCAAATTCTCCTGTACCGCTAGCTTCATACGCCTCCACCTCCCTAATTATCTCTAAGCGACAAATATATTTGACTTTAGGTCCCCACAGAGAATATCTTCAGAAATGAATGTTTGAGAGTAGTGATTCTCCGAAAGAAACGCTTAAAAGATAAAGACGTAAAGAAAAAATATGTAAGTGGCCGCCGTAACGTAGAGACATATATCGATTTAAAGTCGCGGATCCTGGTAGCGTACGGACACCAAGCAAATACTGCTGGTGGTATAGGCCTGTGGAGCCCGGAGGCCGGGTTCAAATCCCGGCGGCGGCCTCCAACCAAAAGTTTAAGGACAGAATCATTTCACAGTATT
>JAWBZG010000039.1:0-12936 GCA_038866525.1 Bathyarchaeia archaeon | reverse complement strand
AGCAGTGAAAAGGTCATAAGAATAATTTAATGTCGTCAAAACCCTTATACTAACAGGTAATTATCCCAACTATCACAAAATCCCTCTTGGAACTATGGAGCTGGGGGTTGGGTTTTCACCAACGTAAGCGGCTCTGCAGGCCGCTGCTTAAATCCTCAGCCACCCCAGCACCAAATTAATCTGAGAGACTTTTAAATGCTTTCTTTTTCCCGACGCTATCTGAACTTCTCCTTCAATAGCCTAAAAGTTTGTGTGGCATGCTTCTCTTTGGAGACGCCCACCGCTACACCTTTAATGTTCGGTAAACCAGCTATATAATCCACAGCCTCTTCAGGCTTCAAATAGCCAGCCGCCAAAATGCTAATAGCTAGAACATTGGGTTTGGGCAGACTTGCCAAAGCCTTTTCGCACTCCTCACTTGAGGGGACCATCTGGAAGCCAACCTTATTAAACGGTGCGGCGATAACAACATCTTCTAGGCTTATGCCCCATTCCCTAAACTTCTTAACCAAAAAGGCGAAGTTACCAGTATTAAAGCCAGGGGTTATGCCAGACTTCAACAAAGACTCAATATAAAACTTAAAAACCCAATCTAAGCCCAAACCGAGGCATAAATCGGTTAAAAGCTGATGAAGCATCACAGACTCAAGCCTGGCTTCTCCTCCAGCTGAACGCTTAACCCTAGAAACCTCATAGAGCAAGTAGGTCTTAATAAGCGATTTTAAATCAGACCTTGAAACACCATTTAAACCGGAAACCATGGCGCGTACGTTCCCTGAAAAAACTATTTCTCTAACCATTCTTTTGGCTAATCCTGGAACCCCACCGGCGGCAGAAGCCATCTTAACGTACTCGTAGGCGTAGGGTATAATGGCATACAGCCTTAAATCCCTATTTACAGGATTATTCCGCAGGATTTTTAAGATAGATAGAGTTTTCTCGCTCACAGAGAACATAAACCCGTCAGCGCCATTCTGGAGAGAGATCGCTACTAGCTTAGCCGCATACTCAGGGTTTGAGGGTTCGTTCCCCCTGGTTCGGCTCCTCACCTGAGAGAGGTGGCTTATACCGTGGAATGGATTATCCCCAACTAGTAAAACTCTCTTTCGACTATTCAACCCAATCAGCCCTTGCTAAAACTTCATCAATTAAACCGTCAACCTTCGCAGCCGCCTCAAAGCATGGCTCAGCGGGCTTTCCCTGGGCAACGGCCCTAACAAAATGCTCATCTTCACGGTAGTATTCCGGTCCTCCAAGCCAGAAGCCGCATTCATCACCCAAATCATGCCTAAGCATCCTTCGGAATCCTCCATCCTTAAGGCTTAAAGTTAACTCATCATCATTCACGCTTAAAAAGCCCTCAGAGCCCTTAATTAAGAAGCCGACTTCAGGCATCCGATATCCATCAACACACCACGAAACACTAAAATCCCCAACAATATTACCTAAAGCCTCAACTCTGAAGCGAGCCGAGTCTATTGAACCATTATTCACAATCGACTTAACCCTAACATCCTCAACCTTAAGGTCACCAAAGAACCATAGAGCCAAATCAAGCGCGTAGCAGCCCAAATCCCTAACCAAATCGACTTGCGGCGCATTAACCCCCGAGTTCTTTTCCAAACCGAAAAAGTCGGATGAATAGGCGTAGGCCTCAAATGCAGTAGGCTCACCAATAACATCCATATCCAGCAGACTCTTAGCCTTCATGAAGGTAACATAGAAGCGCCTAACATAGCCAACCATGTTTACGCCACAAAACCTCCGCGCCCAATCGCAGATTCTTCTAGCCTCATCAAAATTTGAGGCTAAAGTCTTTTCAACAAACAAGTTATAGGCAACACCACTCTCATAAATGCTCTTTACAACCGGAAAATGCGACCTTATAGGCGTAGTCACATAAACAGCTTCCAAACCAATATTAGAGAGCTTCTCAACACTGTCAACTATAACGACATCCCTAAAAATCTTCTTCAAAAATCTTCGGATAAGCCCATTTTTCTCGCAGATAGCTGCAAGCTGAACACCAGGCAGTGTGTTCAGGATTCCAGCGTGAAGCATACCCATTTTACCGAAACCTACAACTGCAACCCTCAGTCTCCGTTCACTCAACCAAAATCACCCATAAACCCAAATTCTAATTAACCTACAGATTCTGGGGGGATCGTCATATTAAGCCATAACCCAACAAAACGCCCATGATACCGAAAAACATTAGCTGAAATGTCATATAGCCAAATCTCAAAGAAGAGAAAGCCTCGAAAAGCCTTCCTCCCAGAATCCCAATACACCCCATAGCCGCTCATATTCAACCAAACATTATTCAGCATTAAACCCGAAAACTCAACTTTTGAAAGACGCTCATCCCAGGTGTAATTGAAAGAAAAAGTTATGGGAACCTCATAAGTCTGCTCATCGGCAACAAAAACTGTAAAGTTGAAAAGGGAGGGCATACTGCTTGGAAGCCTATCCTCTATAGGCCCAAAGCTCGTTGGAGCCGGCTGCGTTTGGTTTCTGAATTTAACCTGAACCATATAGTGGGCGCAGTAGCCTAAATGATTCGCTACGC
Organism: Bathyarchaeia archaeon; assembly: GCA_038866525.1. GTDB lineage: Archaea > Thermoproteota > Bathyarchaeia > Bathyarchaeales > DTEX01 > DTEX01. The sequence goes on along the minus strand of JAWBZG010000039.1, from coordinate 10,367 downwards.
CAAGATGAATCGTATAGTTTTCTCCTCGCGTAACGTTATATGGGTAGTTTTCAGCCCTACGATCAGCATCCAGAATCCAAAGCTCAGTGAAAAACTCCGTTCTAGGATAAACAAGAACCTTGCTTAAGAAGGGCGAGGCAACAAGTAGCGCCGTAACACCGATAACAGTCCAGTAGAGGAGTCCATAATCCCTAATACTCAACTAATTCACGCGCTCCCCGCTTTTTTCACGCCTAGTTAAGTATAGCCAAGCAGCATAGCCGCCAACAGCGATGCAGAGGGCGCCGACACCTGAGCCAACGAAATTTAACATGAAATCCCGCTGTCTGGCTTCTTTTGCTTCACGCCTCAAAATCTCAGCATGCTCAGTAAACCCATCAAGCATTAATAGGCATTCGCCAGCGTATTTAACGGCGGACTCATAGTCGCCATAATTATAGGCTAATTTAGCCCTAGACAGAAGCCAGCCTGCCTGATTAAGCAGGCCCACCAGCTCAGTAACATTTGCACCATCCCTTTCAGCGTCCACCACAGCCCTATAACAGGCGATAACCCTCAATTCAGCGTTAGAAACGGCCGATAAAGCATCACCGCTATTAACGCCTAAACAGAGTTGGAGACAATAATGCGCTGAAACCACAAGAAACGTTAATAGTATGAAAGCATTCAACAAAACCCTATTCAAAGATAGCACCTACAGAATCAATAGTCAACGCAAGTTCAGCGTCGCTTAACCCTAGCATTAGAGCTCACTGGCGTAGAGCACATATCCTCAAGGTCCCTTCTCTCAGACATCGCCGCCTCCATCTCCTTCTGAACCCTAGAGAGCCTACTTGAGAAGCGCTCATACTTCTCAAGGAAAATAAGCCCCTTCTCGGTAACTTCATAGCCGCTTCTGCTTAAGCGTAGTAAACCAAGGCTTACACTTTCAGCCAAATACTTCTCTAGAAGGGTGTGGCTTAAGTTAGCGGCGTACATTATCCTAGTCTTCTTATTTGCGCCGCCAGCAGCACTCGATAGAATATCCGCTATAATCTCAATTCTACGCCTATACTTAACCATTGTAAAACCTCAAAAAGGCATATAAAACTATACAAAGAAAAAAATAGATGTCGAAATTCCATTAAAGAGAGACCTATTCAAGCGAGTAGTGGAGCCAGCCTCTCCCGCCCTTTTTCCGCTGCAGGTTTACAGCCTTATTCTTATTAGGCTTGATAGGAAGCTCCCTCATCCTCTTTTCTTTGGCTTGGCCTTTCACGACTTCTCTAATGAACTTCCTCCACCCGCCGGTATGCGGGTTAACGTTAAAGCGCTCAGCAGCAACCTCAGGCATATAACGCTTTAGTATCTCATGGAAGCTCGGCGGCTTACAATCCTTAGTAGCCAAAATAACAGTGCCCCTATCAACAAATAGCCTAATAAAGTCTTTGCTTGCAATACCCTCAGCCCTAACCTTATCATCAAACCTAGTCAACCAAAGACTCTTCCACTCAACCTTAAGCTCCTTAACGAGATCTCTCCACTCGAAGAAGGGATCTACATAATCCCTCTCTGACGAGAGCGGATTAGAAGACTCATCACCCGCAGACTCAGGTTTCATTACATAAGCAACCTTGCAAAATATTGTATAGAAATATTTATTATAAATTGCGAAAAGAATTTCTATAACAAAGTTCTAGAAAAAAATTAAGGAAGAACTAAATGAAACTTCCAAAGCATCCGCGCACGCTATTCTCTCACATTATTTATTTTTATATACTAAATTCATCATATTAAATTGAAAATAATTAAGAACTCAATTTATAGATTTATGTTTAATATAAGTTTCTGTGCTTCACACGCCTTATATCATCTCAACGCCATAATCTAAAGTCAGTGGTATCCATGAGTAGGAGAGCAACATCAACACTAGGTATTATAGGCTTAATCGCAGCAGTAGGCCTAATCCTAGCAGGCTCAGAATATCTCCTCGGCCAACTCACAAACAGCGTCCAAGTCAACACATCAGGGGTTGTTGCATCAGTAAACCTAGCAGTCTACTGGGACCAAGCGTGCACTCAACCAGTTTCAGAGATAAATTGGGGAACAATAGCACCAGGCGGAACCGTACCAATGATTATATATATAAAAAACATAGGAACAGTTCCAATAACGCTATCAAAATCCGAGAGTAACTGGAACCCAGCAGGCGCATCAAGCTATATAACTCTCACATGGAATTACACAAGCGGGACAAAGATTCAACCAAACAACGTTCTAGCAGTAACCTTAACGCTAACAGTCTCAAATAGCGTTCAAGGAGTAACGAGCTTTAGCTTCACCATAACAATAACAGGAACAGAAAGCCAGTAAAACACGAGACGAGAAAAAGCTAACATATGCCTCCGCAATAAAAGAGGATCTCGCCTAGTAGATTATATTGAAGCTTCTCTTTATTCCTAAAAGATTTCTATCAGCCTCAACTAAGCAAATCCCCCCATTCTTTCTATTGTTGAAACCATCTTACTTTGAAAGATATCACCACTAGTTACTAGGTTATATTAAAGATAGTTAAACTTTGGAAAAAGTTTTGGTAATAAATGCGGGAATAGAATTTTTATCGTGGAAATCTAAGATAAATAGGAAAAAAGGCTCCGCTGAAATCAAGTACTTTTAGATTAATATTTTAAACTCCCAGCGTCTCTCAGCTAAAACTTTTGTCTTGCTCAACTGCAATGTTACGCTTGTTTCTCCGCGTCCAAGGCTTTCAATAACAAGTAAACTGTGCCTCTAGACATCAGCCCCATAAGCATTGCAGCTGTTCTCGCCATTACTTTTTGCAAGGCCCCAGCCTTTAGAACTTTAATCCAACCTTTCTTTATAGCGTCTTCAACCGATAAGCGTCTCTTTCACCCAGCATTTCACCTTATCCACAACCTCGACTTTAACCTCTTCAGGAATAATAACTTCATGGTGCCTTTTATGTTTGGTGAACCCGCTGGTTAGGGTGCACCTGCGCATAACTTATGGTAAAGTTCCGTTTCAGTTAAGACTTTAATCTCAAGTATTTTCTTGAAATCTGGATCGTCGCTGATGATTGTTGCGTTCTCATAGTAGGCGGAGGCTGCTATGAATGCGTCGGCTATGGATACATTGTATCTGCCTTTGAATTCTTCAGCCTTGACCGCGACCCCCTCATCTATTACAAGCTTTTTAAGGTAGAGGGCATGTTTGAGCTGCCCCGTTCTGGCTACGGCCAAGTCTAGCCTTTCCTCCTGCAAGTATTTATAGTAGACTTCTGTTAACGTAACAACGCTTACTCCAGCTTCAACCCGAGACGGAATCTCCTTAACTACTTCCCAACCTTCCTCCCCAGCAAAAAGCTTAATCAAGGGCTTAGTATCCAAGACTACCTTAAGTTTCTTTGAGGCGCTTCTCAAAGCCCTCAGTCCACTCCCCTCTAATTTTCTCAATCTCCTCTGAGGGCTTTCTCCCACTGAAAACCTCTCTGTCTATTCCGGCTAATTTAGAGAGTTTGGGAACAGGGATCAACTTAAGCACCTCTCCCTCGCAAACTATGATCAACTTCATACCTTCAGTTATATCCAGCTTTTTTCTTAAATCCGCTGGAATAGTAATTTGCCCTTTAGCTGTTACAGTAACTGTTTCCACCAGGTTATTCACCTTGCATGGATATTGTTTCATATATCCGAGAGATAAGAATGTTTCCTCAATTACTTTGTAATAGGCTTCGATGATTCAGCTTTCTCCTGAGCCCTTAGTCTCAGTTATATTTTTAAAAAGTCATGCCGAATTCTGTTACGTGGTATGCTTCCACGGGTGGTTTTCTGATTCTCAATTTGTCTATAAAGTCCTCTTTGTCTAAGGATACCAAAACAGCGTTTCTGTCAATTGCCACCTTAAGGTATATTGCGTCTATGGCGTAAATGTCAAATTCAGCGCAGAGGGGGTATGCTGATGCACAGAAAGATTTGGTGCACTACGTAAGAAGCCCTAGCTGAATTATTAAGTCAAGATTCTTTCTAGCCCGTTCAGTTATCCAACTTTTCTGGCTAATGTTCCGCAGACCTCTTGATAGATTATGCTTGGCTCTGCGAGGATAAAGTCCTCTGGAACTTTGTTTAGTATTTTGATGCACAATTCGCTGTAGGTTTCATCTTCTTTTTATGGCTGCTATTAAAACATTTGAGTCTAATGTCAATAGGCGACTAGGATGCTTCATGCCGCCTAGACCTTCTAACTTCTTCAACGACTGATAGAGGCCCTACCCATTTACTGGAGACAACACTTCTAAGCGCGAGAAAACCCTGCACACCCTCCTTCATACTTTTTAGCTCCTCATCTTCTAATAAAACAGGCTTTCCCGACTCAACAAGTTTCGCTAACAGTTCAGCCCAAGTTCTACAACCAAATTCAACCTTTAACCTCTTAAGTTCCTTTAAGAACTTCAGACAAATTTCTATGAGAATTGTAGCCAAGAGATCAACCTAGATAATCTAGGTTATCCAGAATATAAGTTTAACAAAAATCCTCTATAGAAGTTCAGTGTTTAATAGGTGGTGCAGAACATTAGCCAGAACAAATTTAAGAGAACTTAGGATAAACAATGCCTTTTATGGGTACATTTAAATATGGGTAATCTCTTATTTGGTTACTGTGAGGCGTGGGTTTTGACTGAAACAACTTACTATAAAAAGAAGATTTATGTTCCCTCGGAGGTTCGGGAGAGACTGGGCTTAAAGGATGGCGACAAATTGGAGATCATTGCTTTAGACAGAAAGGGTTTTAGGGTTGAGTTGAAGCGGAAAACAGCTGAGGAGCGGGTTCTCGACGCTTTGGCAAGCGCCCGTGAAGTTGGTGTTCCCACGGGGTTGACTAGAAGGGAAATTTATGAGGATACTGGTTAATGGAGTATATGTGGCTGAGAGCGTCCATGCCCAAAAGAAAATATTGCTTGACACGATGATTTTATGTTACGCCCACGACCGTTCAAGTCAATATCATAGTGCGGCTTCCCTCATTGTTAAGGCTTCTGTAAGCGGCTTAATTAGAGCTTTTGTCTCCTATCAGAACCTTTTAGAGTTTTATTCCATTATGACAGGAAAGAAGGTGAAAAACCCTTTAAGTTCCGATGAAGCGGCTGAAATATGCATGCTATACGAGGAGAGCGTGAATATTGGGAAGCTGCTTCCATCAGCCGTCGCCTATAGGGCAGCTTTAGAATCAGCTAGACGTTTATCCATCGTCGACGGCGAGATATTTGACTGCATCCTTGCACATACATGTGAAGGAAACATAGATACTTTGTGGACAGAAAATACTAGACATTTCAAGAGGTATTCATTTCTAGAGGTTGAAAACCCCTTGGAGTGGAGATGGGAGGAAAAATAATACTTTAAAAAGTAATAACCAAGATTCAACAATTCCTCAATCATAAACGCTTAATGCCCCCTTTTACGACCTTCTATTTGTCTCACCGAGATTAAGTCGAGATATCTAAGGGATGGAAAGGATCCGGCGGCTAGGATAAAATTTATTGTAGAAAGAAGAAAATCCCTAAATCATCTTATTTGAAATGCCCGTGAAGGGTTTTCCACTAGAATTTTCTTTATAAAATCGCGGTTAAACCCGTTTCCCATCATTAAAGGAATAAAATCCTTAATTAAATAGGAGTATCTTCTGATGCTGCCACCGTTAGGCTCACCGACATTATACCAGCCAGCATCTTGAGATAGAAGGAGCTGCCTCTCAAAGCCATGCTCAAACACGAACCCCACCAACTTAAGAGTCCTCTCAGCCGTTGCTTCGCTAATACCGTCATAAGAAACCCAAGCACCACGCTGCAAAATTTCTAAATGGCAATCTAAATCTTCTATAGAGTCGCAGTGAGCAACTATCAACCTATCTAGGTTAACTCCCTCCTCCGCAACAATCTCAAGTAACTCCATTGCCGCCACACTATGAGCAGTGTGACAGACAACCGCCGCACCCGTTATGAGACTACAGCGGGCAGCAGCTCTCACAATCTTCTGTTGTATAGGAATAATGTGGCCTGGATTCACAGCAATCTTTATGAAACCAGCTTTAATGGGAAACCTCACCTCCAAATCCGCTTTCGCTTTAACCAATTCATCTATGATGCCACCCTCTATTTCATGCACCCAGCACTCTGCCAACTGATCCACAGAGTACTCAAAAGCATACCTTGGGAGGAAGGGCTCTTTATATAAGCCTGTGTTTGTAAGAATATGGATTCCTGAAGCCCTTGATAGATCTGCAAGTAACCGCGGATCCCTCCCCATAAACGCTGGAGTACAATCAACAAAACCACCAACACCCAACTCTCGAATCTCCTTCAAGTAAGGGAGCATAACATCAAAAACTTCTTTAGGATCATAGCGACCCCGGCTAATTTTATCAGCCCCAATAAAATCGCAGAGCACATGCTCATGAATTAAAGCCAAACCGAATTTCTCTGGGGAAATATCGCCAAGAACAGTTCTAATTTTTCCCATAAAAAGAAAAACCTCAACCCTAATTTTAAAATTTGCTCACACTTTAATTTAAATCTCCAACTTGCCAAAGTGCCTTAAGCTATATAGAGACTATGGAGCATTGAAAACTAGAGGGAGGAGACCCTCTAGGTCTCTGTCTCTCCGTCAGCTACCTAGAGAGAACACAAGATAGAAAACTCAATATGAGAGCGGTTGCCAGCCAGCCAGCCTACTGATACCTTTTCTCTTCCGCTCTCTTATTTCTTAATTCTCTTGATGTACCTGTATGCTTGTAAAGCCGCCATTGCCCCCTCTCCAACGGCAGTCGCCACCTGCATTCCACCGCATGTGCAGTCGCCGGCCGCAAAAACCCCCTCCACATTGGTTGATTGGGCTCTGTCAACTCTTATACAACCCCTCTCATCAACCACAACCCCGGATTTCCTAACGATATTCGTAACTGGAACACTGCCTAAAATTATGAAGACCCCTTCGACTGGAATCTCCTCAGCGCCCGCCTGAGCCGCTATAGTTATAGATTTAACGTATACATCGCCGTTAATCGAACTAACCTTAGCGTCAACAAATTCTATATTCTGCTTTTCACGGATCTTCCGGAGCAGATCCACCTCAACCTCAGACTTTTCACCGTGAGATATTAAAATAACCTTTTTTGCGAAGCCGGATATGTATAATGTGTCCTCCAACGCCTCATTATTGAAGCCAACTACCGCCACAACCCTATCCCTAAAGAAGGGCGCGTCGCAGACAGCGCAATACGATACCCCACGGCCAAGAAACTCGGTCTCCCCCGAAACAATCAGCTTTTTCCTCTGGGTTCCAGTCGCAATTATAACGCTATAACCACGGTACCCACTATACCTAGTCCAAACAACCTTAATAGGACCCGAAAGATTCATGTCGAGAACCTCCTCCGGAAACTTTATCTCCGCCCCAAATCGCTCAGCCTGCTTAAGCATCCTCTCAACAAGGTCAATGCCGGATATCCCGTCTGGAAAGCCTGGAAAATTCTCTATTAATGGCGCTTCAGAGGCTCTTCCACCAGGCATATTACCATCTAAAACCAGAGTTTTTAAGCCCATTCGTGAAGCATATATGGCAGCCGTTAATCCAGCCGGTCCACCGCCAATAACAATTACATCATAAGTTTCTTCCATGTGAGACCCCCATCTCCAAAAATAACCTCTCAACATAAAAATATTTATTTCTTTGTTGTAGGATAGGAAAAGTTTTATATGTATACATATAAAAATGTGAGCAAGGTAACCCCCGTCAGGGTTCCAAGAGATACTGCTGAAAGAATTAGCAGACTTGTTAAGTTAGGCGTCTTTCCTAATCGCAGTAGCCTTGTTAGGGAAGCCTTAAGAGGCTCTTGAGATCTGAAGAGTCTATTTCAAGAGAGACCCCATTAAGAAAAATTGCCTCTCTAGTCTCTAGCATAATTGCATGGAATGAGGGGAGTGTGTCGGATGTTATACTTTTTGGCTCTGTGGCCCGCGGTGAGGAAAACGTTGAGAGCGACGTGGATCTGCTTGTTCTAGTTGAGGGATCCGAGGGATGGGCTATTAGGAGGCGACTATACGACTTGATCTATCCAATTATAACTTCTCTTGGAGTGGATATTTCTTTAATTGTGATTGAAAAGAAGCAGTTTGTTAAGATGGTGAAAGCGGGAGAACCCTTCGCCAAATCCGTTTTGATAGATGGAGTGCAGCTTTATGGAATGCTAGCTGAGCATCATAGAGGGTCATTTACAGAAGGCCTTAGAAAGATTGAGGGCTGCTGAAAGGCTATTTAATGAAGGCTATTATGAAGATGCAATCTCAAGAGCATACTACGCCATATATCACGCCGCGAGGGCTGCATTAGCATCCCAGAATGTTCTCCCAAAAATACACGAGGGTGTTGTTGTGGAGTTTGGGAAGAGATTTGTTTTAAGCGGTGTTCTCCCAAAGGATCTAGGGAGGATTCTGGCTAATGCTAAAGCTTCTAGGGAAACTCACGAGTACAGCGTTACAGTTACAGCGAATAAGCTTGAGGCAGAAGCAATATTATCAGATGCCAGAACATTCGTAAATAAGGTTAGGGAGCATCTTGCAGAGAAGGAATCAAGAGGGGATAATAGATAAGGAAGGAATACCATTTTCTCTCAAAAATGTGTCGTATTAGGTTCCAGGCCTTTATAATTTGTTGGGTGTTAAATATGTAAACCTTATATAGGTAGACCAATATATACTACTTTAGTGTAATATATGGGTTATACTACGGTGTCTGCAAAGATTCCAAGAAGATTGAAGGATCTACTTGACAGGTATGGTATAAAGCCGAGTCAGATTATAAGGAGGGCTCTTGAGGAAGAGGTGAAGAAGCATATTCTAGAGGAGATTGAAGCCGAAGCAAGGGAGATTATAGGGGAGTTATCTCATATAACTGATGAGGAGATAGCTAAGATTATACGTGAGGATAGGGAGAGTAAATAAGCATTATATCTCTACGATGCTAGCTCCATAATTAACTTGGTGAAGAGAGGTGTGATTAGAGTCTTCGCAGATGGGGCTACACTAGACTTAGCAGTCTACGAATCTATAAACGCTTTATGGAAGGAATGTTATTTATTTAATAGAATTAGAGCCGAGATAGCATACAAGTTGCTCGAACTTTTAAAAGGCATTTTCAATACAATCGACTTATACTCTATGAAGGGTTTTGAAAAAGAAGTTTTTAAGATGGCATTAGAAGAAGGTATTACAATCTACGATGCATCCTACCTCTACATAACGATGAAAAATAACTTAACATTAGTAACGGATGATAGAAAGCTTAAAGAAGTATCCTCGAAGCATGTAAAAACCTTAACGAGCTCTCAAGTATGCAAACTATAAAATCCCATTCTGACCGGGATTTCCTGATCAGAACTAAATTGAGTTATGATAGGAAGATTATTAAAGAGTTTCTATTAGAGGTTAGAAGATTTTTTGTTGATGTGAGGTATCGGACCTGAAATTGTTTTTGACAAAGATGTTGTGGAGAAGCGCAGGAACCATACAGGCTACATATACCATTGCGTATTAACGGAGGGAGTAGTTCTATGAGAAAAGATTTAAAAGAGCTCTTAGACGCTGCGGCAGAGAACCTTAATACTTAGACGCCCTTCACTTAGAATCCAGTATCAAGATTCCTCAAAGAAGCATGAAGCATTAATAAAGAGGGAGCGGGCTGAATATATGCCCGCCTTATGGGCTGGTGTGCTGGCCGTTCCCAACCTCTAGAGGCGGGTTACTTAAATATTCATGTGCTATTCTGTGGAGAAGAATCCTAAATTTCGTCAAGGGGCTTCAGCTCACTGAAGCGCTTATCCTCAACTATTTCATCAATCTCTTTTAGTAGCAGGTATTCTTCGGTTGTTAGGAATATGTCTTCGAGAAAGCCCTTAAGCTCATCAATCTTCTTACCGATCTCCTCGATCTTCTCAAGAACAGCCTCGCCCAAAAAGTTTCACCTAAAATGATGAAAACGAACATTACCCTAATAACATTTACCTCTCATTACCACTTTCAACTTTCTTACAGGGATAACGCCACTTTTCCGAGTTGAGAGAACTGTTTTCCCATGGTTTATGTGGGGATTAAGCGCAAGAGGATCTCTCCCATATCAATAATGCTTGAATCCCCTTTGCTCAACCATGATTTCCTCTAAGCACTAGGAGTGATTTTCTAAATAATTTTCGCTTGAATTTAAAGTCTATGCTAATCTATTTTATTGTTTCTACTATAGCTGGCTTTTGCATCTTAGCTTTTTCTTTTTCCGCTATTTGTAGGGAGAGTTGCCTCTCATACTCGATGAGCATTTTTA
>JAWBZG010000038.1:0-13264 GCA_038866525.1 Bathyarchaeia archaeon | reverse complement strand
AACTCCCATGCCTAAGCCAGGATACGATACAATTATCGTTAAGAAAGAGCTTAAAGAGAGGCTTGAGGCCATAGCGAGAGCCGAGGGATTCCGCACAATCAACCAGCTCCTCGAAGCGCTACTAAGGGTTCACCCTTACATAGCTGGGGTTAACCCCAGGGTGCACCCCGAGACAGTCCCAAACCAGCAAATTCCTGCCTTTATAACGGAGCGAATTTTAAGCCCTGTTTCCCAAAATAAGCAAGATTTTTTGGTGCGGCCGCCGGGATTTGAACCCGGGATCGCAGGCTTGGAAGGCCTGTGTCCTAACCAGGCTAGACGACGGCCGCATTCCGTCTATGTTGTTTCTCTGTTTAATGGGGTTAATTAATTTTTTGCGTGTATGCTTTCGCTCATAAGCGGGATATCTTGAATCTTGGATGGTTTGGCTTTGGTCGTTTTCCCTCCTCCATTAATACTTGCGCATAGGCCGCGTTTATCAGGCTTATTGCTGGGAAGATGTATTCTGCGTCGCTTATTGGCCCATATAGTACGAAGTCTGCCCCCACTGCTACTGGCAGCCCATTAACGATCGAGGAACAGACCATGCTTAAAACCTTATCTTTCTTATCTTTAAGCGCTTTCCAGGAGGCTATCGCGTTGTGGGCTCCGCATCCCGCTGGATAACCATACCTCTCTTTAACTTCAAAGATTGCTTTACACGCCAACCCCAAAGTTGCAATATCCATGACAACTGTGTCTACAAGTATTTTCGTTATTCCAGAAGCCTTCATTTTAGGTATTAGGGTTTCAAGGAGGTTCAACCTCTCCCTGTAGGATATTAGGGCTCTCGTGGAATATGTGAGCGCTATGGAGGCTTGTAGACCAACCTCCTTAGCTTTATCGTAAATTATGGGCTTAGTTTCAGGGTTAATGGAATTCAGAATCACCCTATCAATTACACCGATCTCCCTAGCTGCCTCCATACCGCTCACGGCTGCTTCCTCTGAAACATAATCTATTAGCAGGGGCATTTTGGTGGCATCCGCAGTGAACTCAAGGTATCTCCTAGCGTTCTCCGGAGTTGAGCAGACCACGTCTAGCATCGCTGGAAGCCCGGTCTTATCCGAGATCTCTTCAAGCTTAGAGATCAATGTCTTAGCTGCTTCCAAGTTAAAGGAGCCGGACTTTTCGTCCTGAACAATTTTATCTCCCCTATAGAACATGCTTCCAATCATGACGGTCGGGTTCTCCCCAGGCTGGCCGCCGACCTTAACGCCTGAAAACTCAAATACCACCTGCTCTCTACTAAACTTGAACATTAATAGGCCTCCAGGTTAACGGTTATTACTAGACTGAAGATTGTTTCGATTTATATTATTAAGCTTTTTCAAAGCAAAGCTATGTTTTTAATATTTTTTAGCCCTGAATAGTGTTAGGGGCTGTTCCAGAAATGGGTGCGGGAAAGGGGTTTTTAATCTGCATAGAGGGGCTTGACAAGAGCGGTAAGACAACTCAATCTCATCTGCTTGTTAAAGCGCTTAACAGTAGAGGTTTTAACGCTGTTTATACGAGTGAACCTAGTAGTGGGGAGATCGGCAAGTTTATAGAGAGGTATGTTTTAAGGAGAAGCTGGCGTATACCCGTCTCTGTAGAAGCCCTTTTATTCGCCGCTGACAGAATCGATCATGTTGAGAGAGAGATAAAGCCTATGCTTAACGAGGGGAAAATAGTTGTCTCAGACAGATACATTTACTCGTCACTAGCATATCAGGGCGCTGCAGGGCTTGACATCAACTGGATAATGGAGATTAACAAGATGGCTCCTAAACCTGACCTAGCAATATATTTAGATGTCCCCGTGGAAGTTGTCATGAGGAGGATTGCTAGGAAGCGTGGAAGATCCGTTATGGAGACTTTTGAGACGCAGAGAAGGGTTAAGGAGATTTACATGGCTCTCGTTAAAAGAGGCGACCTCCTACCAGTTGACGGAAACAGGTCGATAGAAGAGGTTTCAGCGGACATTCAAAAGATAGTTTTCGACAGACTCTTAAGCTGATGGAAAAGCAGCTTTAGTTAAGTCTCATGTTAACAGACGCATTTTTAGCGAGAAACATATTCACATTTTCCACCAAAAACTCTACAATTTCTCTAGCCGATATACGCTGGGGTCCTCTTTCATGAAAGACCCTTATTTCAATGTGTCTGACGCCAAAAATGAATCGCAGAAAGTAATAGTCGAATCGCAGAGGCCTACGCCGCCCATTCCGCCCATTTCCTCTAGCGCTCTGCACATAGTATCTGATGATAGAGATGAAGTCCAGTACGTGAAGCTCCTTTTCACATATAACCTTTAAGAGAAGACTAAGGGTATCTGAATCAATGTAATGAAATGTTAAGTCCTCCGCGACACCAAACTCAAAGATAACATCTATATCTGCTCCAAGTCTCCTAGACCAATAATCCCTAACGCTGCGCCCATTTACTTCATGGAGGGCATTCGCTATAGCCCTCTGGACATCTTTAATGGGAGCGTAGGCTTCTATAAGGTAAGCATAATGGTATCTCTCCGGGAAACCATTATATATGCCTAAGGAGCCTTCTCGCGTCATTTTTTCATTTTCCCAATTCTTCTTACTCTTTCAAGGTTATCTAGCAGCGTGGACATTACAAGGCTCAACCTTTGAATCTCCTCAAGGTTCTCCTCAATCTTAAGCTTCTCGTTGATCTCCCAGATCTTCGTTAGGAGAACTGATTCAGTCTGGCTTAAAGCCGACGAGATCTCGATCTCTCTTACCTCTTCCTCCTCCTTAACTACGATAACCTTTTTTTGGCATTGGGCGCACCACAATTCGCCGCTCTTAAGTCTGAATATTGGTGATGCGCATGCGGGGCAGGATAAGTCTGTCAGCGTGGCGCCCCCTCTCAGCAGATCAGCCATCAGGCGAACTTTATCTCTTCTCCCACTCTCATCCACGGACAATTTTTAGACGCACCCTCCATCTAGCAGCTAACAGAATTCATATTTTCCTCCTAGCTCTTTAATCTTGCCTTATATGCTTTAACAATATCTATGGCGTCTCTCACATCTTCAACTTTAGCTAGGATTTTAATTTTCTCCATCTTGATTTGAATCTGATAATTGCATTTTGGGCACCTAGCGGTCTTTTGTCCCTCCCTAGCATACCTAATTGACCCGCATCTAGGGCAACCGAACACCACGTACTTAGTCAACTTAAACCCCAAAAGACTCTATGTCGCCGCCCCTAAATATCTTTCTAGATTTACACATCGGATTCAAAACCATGGGTTAGCCTGTAAAGCGTAAAGCTTAAAACGCCGTTCCTAAATGAGAGGTCAACTATTTTAGGTATAACGGGCACGGGCAGCACTAAATGCCTATAGAACCTTACGTCTCCATGCTCAGCCCCAATTATCACATCCCATTCTGAGACCGATACGCGTATATCATTCTCCTCAACCCCGGGCAGATAAGCCATCACGAAAACCCTATCAACATCAATATATAAGTCGACCAGCGGGGCTCTAACCCATGGAGCCACAATGGGTCTATACGCTCTCTTCTCCTCAGTCGGAGGGGCTCTCGCCCTAGGCTTAACATTGAAGACCTTAACTATGATTAAGCCGAAAACGAAGCCGCCTATGTGAGCCCAGAAAGCTACCCCGGACGTTATACCGGTTAGAGTTATAATGCCCATTAGCATCTGATATAGAAACCAGAAGCCTAGATAATAGTAGGCGGGAACCCTAATTATCATGATGAAAATATAGAAGACTAGGGTTCTTATCCTCGCGTTAGGATACAGAAGCATATACGCTCCTAAAACCGCTGAAATAGCCCCTGAGGCCCCAACAGCCGGAGTCCTCATCTCAATTATAACGTAAGGGATTGGGCTAGTATATATGGATAGAATTGTCGACGCTACATGAATTAGGCTCGCGAAAAGTCCACCGAACAGGTAGAAGGCTAAATATTTAGCATGACCCAGAGCATCCTCAATATTATCCCCAAAAACCCAGAGGTATAGCATGTTCCCCAGCAGATGCATAATGTCCGCGTGCATAAACATGCTTGTGAAAAGGGTCTCCAGTCTTCTTCCACTTAAAATGTTTATTGGAATAGCCCCCAAATTAGCTATGGCTAAATAAAATGCTCTTATGCCCTGCAGGTAAAAGTAGAAGAAAACCAATATGTTTACAAATATCAGCGCGTAATTCACGTATGGTCTCCTAGAGGGTCTATTCTCGTCACCTATAGGCATCATCTTTAGCGCCCACTCCTCCCTCCAAATAATAGTAGCCTAGAATTTTCTCAACAGCCTTCTTGTAGATTTTTATGCTTGTTAAATACTCTTTGACATCTATACTCTCGTTAAACGTATGGCTTAAGGCGGCTTCCCCAGGACCGTATGTTGCAGCCGGCACCTTAAAGTATGTCCCAAAAATATTCATGTCCCCCGTCCCGGTCTTCCGTATCAGCCTAGCTTCTCCACCCGTCTCCTCAAAGATGGCTTCCCTAAGAGCTTTTACCACAATTGAGCCTTTATCAGCCACATAGGGTTCAACCATGTTTATGGCTTTAAAAGACAGGTTTAACCCATAGTTTTCATCCCTAAACCCGGCGATTAAATCCTCAATTATCTTCATCGCTTTTCCGCAGCTAATTGTTGGCGGAAGACGCAGATCGATCTCTAAAACGCATTTGTCGGGTATACTTCGGGTTGCTCCGCCTCCCGATATTCGCGTTACTGTCGGTGTTAGCGAGTAGAAAATACCGTACGGTGACCTATATTTACTGTCACATAGATCTCTTAGCTTGCCCCAGAAATCAAAGCACTTCTCTATAGCGTTGGGCATAACATGCTGGGCTCCAATATGTCCAGTAGAGGTTTCACATGTAATCTTAAGCTTAATGTGACCTTTATATGCGAACGTTATGTTCCTTATGCCGCTTGGCTCACCGAATATCGCGTAATCCACATTAAGGCCCTCGCGAATTAAGTGTCTTATGCCTTTTCCTCGACCTTCCTCATCAACAACTCCGGCGACTATAACTCGTCCTCTAAGATCCTCCGATTTAAAGCTTGCGGCGGCAAGGACCATAGCCGCCAAGGAGGATTTTGCGTCTACAGCTCCCCTTCCATAAAGCCTGTCACCTTCAAGCTTAACGTCTATTTCGCCCGGAACAGTATCCATGTGCCCACATAAGAGGATTGTCGGCTTACCAATCCCAATCTCACCGTAAACATTGTTAGCCTTATCCTTCCAAACCCTGCTGAAACCCAGCTCCACCATAACGTCGGCTAGAAAAGATGAGATCGCGCTTTCTCTTCCACTGGGGCTGTAGATCTCTAGCATTCTTCTCAAAAGGTCTATAGAGCAGCGTTCACTCCATCTCATTCTATTCACCATGGCGGCTTCCGGCCGCCGTCATTTCTCCTAATTTTCTCCTCTTCTTTCGAGAGAACCTCCCTTAACACTTCAGCAACCTTTTCAAGGTGCTCTAAACTTATCGTGAGCGGCGGAAGAAAACGTATAACGTTTCTGCCCGAGTACAGCAGTATTACGCCTCTCTCTAAAGCCCCCATCAGCACATCGTATACGTCTATTCGAGCCTCAAGCCCCAACATCAAACCTAAGCCGCGAACCTCCCTTAAAATATTGGACTCTTCCACGAGGCTTTGGAGAATCTGCTTAAACCTGTTTCCAAGATGCCACGCCCTCTCAACCAATCCCTCTTCAATTATTGCGTCTATTACCGCGCAGGCTGCTGCACATGCGAGCGGATTACCACCGAAAGTACTTGTATGTTCGCCGATCTTCAGCGAGCCCATGATGTCCTCCCTAGCTATTGTCGCACCAATAGGTACTCCGCCGCCCATAGCTTTCGCAACGCACATTATGTCAGGCGTAACGCCCCAGTGTTCTGAAGCCCACATCCTCCCTGTTCTACCAAAACCTGTTTGAACCTCGTCGAATATCAGCACTATGTTGTTTTCATCACAAATCTTTCTCAACCCTTCAAGATAGCCTTGTGGGGCGACATGAACTCCGCCTTCCCCCTGAACAGGCTCAACAATTATAGCTGCAGTATTCTTTGTGATCGCCTCCACAACCTTGTCGAGCCTTCCGAAGGGCACAAACCTGAAGTTCTGGCTTAAAATATGCTTAAAAGGTTCACGGTACTTTGGGTTCCATGTTGCTGAAAGGGCGCCTAAAGTTTTGCCGTGAAAGCCTCTAACCATGCTTATAATCTCATGTTTACCGGTATATTTCACCGCGGCTTTTATGGCGCATTCAACAGCCTCAGCGCCACTATTGGAGAGAAAAACTTTGTTTAAACCTCTTGGCGCTATCTTCGTTAGCTTCTCCAGCAGTTCAGCCCTCTTATCATTATATAGTGAGCTGTGGCACGCTATGAGCCTCTCGCATTGCTCCTTTATGGCTTTAACAACCTTCGGATGGCAGTGCCCGACGAGGCTTACTCCGTAACCGCCCATACAATCTATATATGGTCTGCCTTTAACGTCGTATAGAATTGCGCCCTCGCCCCTAACAACGCATATAGGATACTTTTGATAAACATTTGCGAGGAAAGAGTTTTCAATGCTTATTATCTCATCTTCATTCAGCGCTTATCACCGTACCGTTTAAGCCGCTCAGAGCGCTTATCACTGGACTATCTGTGAAGCCGCATGCTATAACAGCCTCTTTGACACCGGCTTCCAGGGCTTCTATCGAAGCGATTACCTTCTTATCCATGCCTGGACCTATCTTCGGCAGAATCTCTTTAGCCTCGCTAAGCTTAATCCGCTTAACGTATTCTTCGCCCAGTTTCACGCCCGGAACATCTGTCAGAAAGATTATTTTCTCGGCTTTTAAAGCTCCAGCTATCTGCCCAGCCGCCCTATCGCTGTCAACATTCAAGTACTCGTTCTCCTCGCCGAGCGCTATGGGTGAGACAACCGGCAAAAAACCATGGTCAATGAGGAGCTCGAGGAGCTTCGGGTTAACCCTCGATATTTTCCCAGTGAAGCCCCCATCTATGATGCGCTTCCTGCCGCGCTCATCAACTATTAAGAGCTTCTTTTTCCTGCTGGCAACCATTAATGCGCCGTCGATGCCTGAGACCCCGACGGCCGGTATATTCTTCCCTACAAGCCATTTAACAATAGCCTTATTCACTCTGCCAGCCATAACCATAGCGTATATCTCCACGGTCTCCTCATCCGTGTACCTGCTCCTAACACCTTCAGGCGAAGTCACGAAAATCTGCTTCTTGCCAAGCTTCTCAGCTATCTCTGTAACCTCGTCTCCACCGCCATGAACGATAACTAGCTTGTCCCTCTTCAAGATTTCACCTATATCGTTGGCGAGGCTGTCGCTTAACCCCCTCTTAAATACGTCTCCGCCAATTTTCAGAACTATCATCATGGGCACGCCCACAAGATTATTAAGTGAATTTTAAACTGGATGTAGTGCGTAGTAGCGTAAGCCTTCACGCTCATCCCAGCCGCACATTATATTCATGTCTTGAACAGCTGTTCCAGCAGCCCCCTTCATTAAATTATCTATAGCTGACAGAACCACCAGCCTACCCGTGTGATCATCTATCTCAAAACCTATATCGCAGAAATTTGAGCCCACAACTATTTTCGGATCAGGATACCTGTAAATCCCCTTAACGTCGCGTATAAACCTGATGAACGGCTCATTAGAGTAAAATTCTCTATAGATGCGCCAAACCTCTATCGGCGTCACCGGTTCCTTTAGAAAAGTATGACATGTTGAGAGTATCCCCCTAACAATATTTACGGCGTGGGCTGACATCGATACCTTAACCTTTTCTCCGCACAGGAGACCAAGCTCCTGCTCGATCTCAGCCGTATGCCTATGGCCGACAGGCTTGTATGGTCTAATAACGCCGAAATGCTCAGAGTGATGCGTTGATAGCGACGGCTTGGCTCCGGCGCCAGAAGAACCAACCTTAAAATCTATCACGATCCTGTCAACCTCTATCTTACCTGATTTAACTATAGGCGCAAGCGCTAAAATGCCGGCTGCAGCCATGCATCCCGGAACCGCGACCAGCTGAGCCTTTTTAATCTCTTCCCTGTGGAGCTCCGGTAAACCGTAAACAGCCTTGCTGAGTAGATCCGGGTTTTTATGGCTCCACCCATACCATTTCACGTAGTCTTCCGGGTTTTTAAGCCTGAAATCCGCGCTCGTATCTATCACTTTTAAGCCGACCTCGATTAATTGCGGTACAAACGAGGATGAGACGCCATGCGGCGTCGCGACAAATAGGATGTCGCATAGATCAGCGACCTTAAGCGGGTCTGACTTAATGAACTTTAATGTTGTTTGCCCCTTCAGGTTTGGGTGAACCCTATGAACATACTCGTTAGCGTAAGTGTTTGATGTGGCGGCTGAAACCTCCACTTTCGGGTGAGCTAAGAGCAGGCGTAGAAGCTCACCGCCAACATACCCTGAGGCGCCGAAAACCCCGACCCTCACTTCTTCACCACCTCAACAGCGTATCTGATGATCTTCTCAGGTATATCGACCTTAGTTGCGGAGTAGAGTCCCTTAAACTCCGGCGTATTATTAACTTCATGGACAACTATGCCGTTAGGCGACTCCATACAGTCGATCGCTAAAACCCCTCCGCCAACAGCCTTAGAAGCCTTTAAAGCAATTTCAATGAGGTCATCTGTGAGGCGGCATGGCTCCATCCGCCCGCCTCGAGCTACATTGGTTCTCCAATCGCCCTCAGCTGGATATCTGTATGCTGCCGCAACAACTTCGTCGCCAACAGTTAATACGCGTATGTCCCGCGGCGGTCTTTTAACATACTCCTGAAGGTAATAGATCTGCATGAGGGAGTTCTGCATCTCCTCGCGCGCCTCTATGAGGGCCTGCGCGGAATCCCTATCTTTAACGAGAGCCACTAGGCGACCCCAGCTTCCCACAACCGGTTTCAGGACGGCTGGATAGCCAAGCTCCTCTAAGGCTTTTACGGCCCCCTCATTTGTGAAAGCTATAAATGTTCGGGGGACTGGTATACCTACTTTAGATAGGGCTATCGTCGTGAAGAGCTTATTTCCGCAGATCAGGGAGACGCTGAATGGATTTATGACTCTTATGCCTGAACCTTCGAGAATAGCTGTTATGTGTAGTCCTCTAAAGTAGCTTATACAGCGCTGGAGCGCTATATCCCCAAATATTTCCCTAACCCTATCAGGATCTGCCGCCGCGTTTAAGTATATCTCCTTCGAATCTATTAGTTTCAGATTTAATCCAAGCCTCTCAGAGGCCTCTATTAGCGCCTTCTCCTCCCATCTAACCCTGTCATATATTAGGCTTATTCCACTCATCTGACATTATTCGCCCCAGTCTTCACCCTCAATCTCAGCTGGCTTAACGCTTATGGATCCTTTCTCATCTAAGGTTACCTCTAGATCTAAGCCGCAGTCCGGGCAGCTAACTATCTCCCCAGATATCACGTCATCTGGGACATCTATCTCCGCATCACATTCAGGACATTTAGTCTTGAAGGCTACCGCCCCCTATCTACACCCTACGCCTTAATAGGAAAAGCACATTTCTTTATAAATGTTTCGGAAAAATTAAAGAATCTTTAATGTTTGCGGCATAAAGTATTTTTTCCTCAATTAGTTTATATATATGAGGTTAAAATCTTTATTTTGAAGGGAGATTAATGAGCTTAGAAATAGATGATGTTGACAGAGAAATCATTAGGATGCTGCAGGAGGATGCGAGGATATCTTTCAGGAAGATAGCGGAAAAACTGAACGTTAGCGAAGCGACGATATTCACCAGAGTGAAAAAACTTCTTAAGAAGAACGTTATAAAAGGGTTTACAGCTATAGTTTCCCCGGAGAAGGTTGGGAAAAATATAACAGCGTTCGTGCTGATAAACGCGGATCCGAAGAAGCTGCATAATGTTCTTGAAGCATTAAGCAGAATGGATGATGTTTACGAGGTTTTCGACGTAACGGGCTCCTACTATGCTTTGGCTAAAATCAGAACCGAGAATCAAAGCAAGCTCGCAAAGATAATAGATGACATAGGCATGATTGATGGCGTGATAAGTACGGAGACCGCGCTAGTTTTAAGGAGCATTAAGGAAGAGGTTCGGATAAAAATTTAAGTATATGGTGCACGTATGTTTAAACGCGAACAGCGTTGAGGACGCTGATTTAAGAGAGAGCAGGTGAGAGCGCCATTAGGCGTATAATAGTTGTAACGGGAACTCCTGGTGTTGGTAAATCTTCGATTTCGGCAGAATTAGCGTCTAGAATAGATGCCCATTTAGTATCTTTAGGTGAGCTTATCAGGGGGGAGAAGCTTTACGTTGGTTTCGATAGGGAGAGGGATACGTTGATCGCAGATATAGAGAGGGTTTCTAGAAGGGTTAGCGAAATTATTTCAAGCGCTCAGAAAGACATTATTATAGAGGGGCATTTAGCTGCCGATGTTGTTCCAGCCGAGGAGGTAACTATCGTTTTCGTATTGAGGAGGGATCCTGAGGAGCTTAAGAAGATTCTTGAGGAGAGATCTTACGCGGAAAAGAAGATCATGGAGAATCTTGCCGCTGAGATTCTAGATGTCTGCCTTTTCGAAGCCATAAAGAAGTTCGGTGTTGATAAGGTCTGCGAAATAGATGTGACCTCAAAGAGTATAGGCGATGTTGTTCAGGAGATCCTGGACGTCCTCAGCGGGCTTAGGGAGCGCAAGGTTGGAGTTGTAGATTGGTTAGGTAAGCTTGAGGCAGAAGGGAAACTGGAGGAATACTTGGGGAAGTTCTAAAATGACTTTAGCCCCTTCAATATATCTGATCTCGTAATCAGCCTTATTCCCCTACGATTTGCATATGCCTTCGCGTGCTCACTAAACTTTTCAGCCACCAGGATTGGGCTGGAAAAGCCGAGGCTCTGCGCGATCTTATCTATATTTATAATTATGTTTACGCCGACAGTCCTATTCCAGTCTTTAACCCAAACCGGATGGATCTCGCTCCCTCTTCGTATTAATAAGTCGAATCTTCTATGTGGTGAATCATTATCCTGAGGTAGATTCTCGTCTATAGTATAGCCTCTTCTAGTGAAGTATCGTATTGCGAGGGCTAGCAGCGGCTTATGACTCAACTCTTCCACGATAGAAGATTAGGCAGCCTAGCTAGAAAAATCTTTTTAACAAGTTGATGCTTCTTTAGGCTTCTGGTTAATCACTTCTTTAACACCTATCCATTGAGCTAAAATATATCCGACTACGATCTGAAACCAGAATGTTACCGTCCTTATAAGGAGGGTGGCTGTTCCGCTGATCGCCGCCGGTATATCGAATATAGTGTAGAGGTTTGCCATAACTATTTCTACGAGTCCAAGCGGAAGCGCTATTGGAGCCGATTGAACCGCGGCGCTTACCGTGTACACTATAACGGATTCAATTATCTTCGCCGAGATCCCGCTGAAGCCGAGCGCGTAGAAGATTAAGAGATATGTGCTTAAGTGAAACAGCCACGCGATAAAGCCGTAAACTGCTGATTTCGCCACAAACCCCCATTTTTTACCAAACGATTTGAAGCTGCTATGGAATTGGAGCAGGCCTCGGTACGCTCTTTCTTTGGCTTTTGAGGCGTCGAACCCGAACCTTCTAAATATTGGGGAGGCAACTTTAATGAGCATAACAACAATTTTGCTAGTTGCTTCCTCCCTCAGAGACAAGTATAATAGTAGGAGGATGAGAGTTACGGAGCCAACCATTATCATTAATAGGAGGTATAGCAGTTCAGCGGCAGCCCCGCCTTTAAGGATAAAGAATAGTGAGGCGAAGAGTAAGCCACCTAAAGTTATAAATACTGTTATTATGCGGTGGGCTACTACTGAGGCGATAACCTTACCTGAGTCCAGGGAGTCTCTTCGAGTAAGATAGACTCTAACTACTTCGCCTGAAACCGTTTCAAAAGGGATTATTAAATCCGTAAAGTTCCCCAGCCAACAATAAATGAAAGCTTTTTTTAAGCTGATGTTTATTGACAGCGCCCTGAGAAGAGCGCTCCAGCTCATTGAGTAAAAGAGCATGCTTAATGTCATTGCAGCTATGGTTGCAGAGTAGAAGAGCGAATAGTTGTAGGGGTTAACTCTCATAAAAACTTCAATGATGTCATCTATGCCGATGAGGAAGTGAAGGTATAGGATGAAGACCAGTAAGCCAGCAGCGGTTAATGCAAACGCTCTTGTAAGCGAATATCTCCCCATGTTTGAGACCTGCTAGGGCGCTGTTAAAGTCTATAGATGCTTGTGTAGGCGTGCAATAGCATATTCCTTAAATAAGTAATCCCCAAAAATTTAAGTTATTCTGTTGGGGCAGCGGTTGGATGGGACAAGTAAAGGCCGTCATATTTGACTTAGATGACACTTTAATACGTTCGAGAATAGATTATGTTGGCGCTAAAAAATCGTTGATCAGATTTTTCATCGAGCACGGTGTTAAGCCGGGTCTTTTAAGCGAAGATATGCCTAACTTTGAGATATTTAAGGTTGCCGCTGAGAGCTTGCGTGAGAACGGTATGGCTGAGGATTTGATTAAAGAGGCTCTTAACGGGGCTAGAGAAATATTGAATCTTTTTGAGTTGAAGGCTTTAGAGGGCGTCGAGCTGATGGAGGGCGCTCTAGAGACCCTTAGCGCCTTAAGGGGGATGGGGTTGAAAATCGGCATTGTGACCAATAGCTGTAGGGAGTATACGGTTAAGATAATTGAAATGTTCTCGCTGAACAAATATGTTGATGTGTTTGTCACTAGGGATGATGTCAACAATTTGAAGCCTAACCCAGAGCACTTGTTGAAGGCTCTAGAATCCTTAGGCGTACCTGCTGATGAAGCGGTCTTCGTTGGAGACCATTGGATAGACGCTGTGTGCGCTGAGAGAATCGGCGTGAAATTCATCCTTTTCAGGGGCAGAAGGTGGAATTTTAGGGAGGACAAGGTTACTAAGGATGCTGTTGCCGAAAGCTTAAACGTTCTTCCCACCATGATTCGATCAATGGTCTTTTAGGGTTCTGAGCTACGTAGTCTTTTATAGACATATATAGCCCTTCCCCCTGGATTATTTCATTGGGGGCTCTTTGGGGGAACCCTTCTCCCCGCATCTGAAGGTTCAATACTGCTACTATGTCTCTATCCATTACGAAACCGCATTTTTCGCATTTCATAAGTCTGCCCAGATGGGAAGCCATGC
>JAWBZG010000037.1:0-13543 GCA_038866525.1 Bathyarchaeia archaeon | reverse complement strand
GAGGCTGAGTCGGCTGTTGTTATCGGAGCCGGCTTAATTGGCTTAGAGCTGGGCGTAGCGTTCGTTGAGCGCGGGTTGAAGACGACCGTCGTGGAGCTTCTGCCCCAGATTCTCCCAGCCATGCTCGATAAGGATGTGGCTGACTTCGTTCAGAGGGAGCTGGAGAAGAACGGTTTAAGGATAGTTACCGGGAAGTCTGTTGAGGAGATATTGGGCAGCGATAGGGTTACCGGTGTGGCTGTGGCTGGGGAACAGATTCAGGCCGACATAGTTGTGGTGGCAACTGGTGTTAAGGGTAACGTTGAGCTGGCGCAGAAGGCTGGCGTGGAGCTCGGGGAAACGAAGCTGATTAAGGTTAACATGCGCATGGAGACGAACATTAAAGATGTTTATGCGTGCGGGGACTGCGCTGAATCAATAAACCTCATCACTAAGCGCCCGGTCATATGCCAGCTTGGGACAACAGCCGTCCGGCAGGCGAGGGTTGCCGGGATAAACGCCGCCGGAGGATACGCCGTGTTCCCAGGCGTTTTAGGCGCAGCCGTCACAAAGCTCTTTGATCTGGAGGTTGGCGCCGTAGGTTTAACCGAGGCTTTCGCCAAGAGAGTTGGCATAGAGACCGTCTCCATGACGCTCAGCGGAAAGACGAGGGCATCGTATTATCCGGGAGCCATGCCTTTGAGGATAAAGCTCATCGCTGAGAAGGAGACGGAGAAGATAGTTGGCGCCCAGATAGTTGGCGGGGAAGGCGTGGCTCAGAGGATAAACGCCTTATCCTTCGCGATACTTAAGGAGATGAGCGTTAAGGAGCTTGCGAAGGCTGAAACGTGCTATGCGCCGCCCCTCTCTGAGACATGGGATCCAATAATATTGACGGCGCAAGCCCTGCTAAGAAGAATAAAGTAGTCTTCCTCCTCCTTTTTTATTGCTTTAGGCATTTTTAGATGAAGTCTGAGAGGGATCTCTGCCTAACGCTCTCCATTCTCTTCTTTTGCGCATCGCTCTCCGCCTCGGTGTCTCCCTCGGTCTCCCTAGCCACGCCCAAGCCCTTCTCCGGGAAGATTATTATCTGCCCGTAGACACCATCGTATCCCGGGATAACTTTAACCCTCCCTTCCCGGACCCTCACTATGGCTTCGGCTATCAGCGGGCTCACTACTTTCGCCATGTCGTCGAAGCCGGCTTCCATGAGAACATTGTACTCGCAGCCGAACCTCGCTATTAAAGCGTTATATATGCTCCAAACCCTCTGGGAGCTCGGGGAGCCTGCGCCTATAACCGCGGATATAACCTCCGATAAGGGGAGTAGATGTATGTATCCCGGCGAGTTAGGCGGCCTAAAACCATAGGGTCTATCGGCTAGCTCCTCGACGCGCTGCTCAACCCCTTTCGTAAGCCTCTTATGGCATACCGGACACTTGTTTCCGAGCTTTATCGCCTCTTCGGGTGGGAGGGATACGCCGCACGCCCTATGCCCGCTCCAATGGTATTTACCGTAAGCGGGATCCGTTTCAATCGTAAGCTTAAGAGTGTTCGCATCCTTCCTCCTAATGGATTCCACTATATCCCAGTACGTTAAGTGTTTGACCTCGAAGAGGTTTGCCTCACGCCCGATTCTCCAGGGCCAGCTGGAGTGCGAGTCGCTGTTAGATAGGAGCGTGAACCTGTCTAGGGAGCTTAGGCGCCAGTTCATTGGCGGGTTGGATGAGAGCCCCGTCTCTAAAGCATATATGTGCTTCACCATATCCTGGTAGCAGTCCTCCATCCTATCGAAGCCGCTGAACGCCCCGAAGACGCTGAACCAGGGCGTCCATGCGTGCGCCGGGAAGATCAGGTTTTCGCCTGAGACCTCAATAACCTCCTCCACGAGCTGGGCTGCGGACATATTTAACGTCGGCCTGCCGTCAGACTCTAGGTCGCCGTACTTGGATAAGCGATCATTTATCTGCTCAGCGGTCTCTATGCTCGGCGTTAAAATCACGTGGTGAACCTTTTTATTCTCGCCGTTAAACGTGAAGACCGTTGAGACCTCGCCCGTGATCATAAACCATACTTTGGATTCCTGCATGCCTATGGGCTTATATAAGCCTACTCCATAGGCGTCCCTAAGGTTCTCTTTAAGCTCGCGGAGCCATTTCGGATGCGTGAAGTCCCCTGTCCCAACGAGCGTTAAACCCTTGATCTGCGAGAAGCGGACTATCTCGGGAATGCTCATGTTTGAGCTTGTGGCGCGACTATACTTGCTATGTATATGTAAGTCAGCTATGACCTTCATTTTTCAGATAACCTTCATATTGTTTATGTACGCTCCCGCTATTTACGTTTTCGGGGAAACCCGAAATATATAAAAGTGAGCCGACGTTAAAAATTGGTTTCGTTAATGACTCGAGATAAGGCGGAATGAGCCTCCTCAAACGCTACCCGAAGGCATATTTCGAGATCCTGGCGTCCTCTTTCATGCTTATGATAAACATGAGCTTAGTTTCAGCCTTCCTCCCCATATTTGCCTACGAGCTCGATCCTTCAGGCGTTATGGTTGGCTTAGTCTCCTCGGTCTGGTTTTTCTCCAGGGTTTTTTTGGAGATCCCGTCGGGAGTTTTATCCGACATTGTGGGTAGGCGCTTCCTTCTAGTACTGGGTTTAGCCGCATCCACCATTGGGGCAACGCTTTGCTCGTTAGCCAACAATATATATGTTTTAATAGCTGGGAGAGCCCTATGGGGTTTAGGAACAGGACTATTCTTCATGAACAGCTCAGCCATAATATTCGACATATTCCATTCGGGCAGAGGCACCGCCCTAGGAACCTTCCAGTCAATAGAGTTCATAGGAAGCTTCATTGGGGCGCCGATAGGAAGCTTCATGGCAAGCATGATGGGTTACAGGAAGGTTTTTATGGTGTCCGCCATGTTAGGCGCCACATCGCTTATTATAGCCTACCTCTCCGGAGAACTACGGCGGGTGGATGCTAGGTGCGCTAAGGGATTTAGGGGCGGGGGAAACCTACTTTCCCTCAGAAAGGTTCTCCCAGGGTTGAGGAATATTAGGCTGACATCCGTCTACATAGGTTCCTTCTCAAGAATGTTTGTTTGGACGGGTATATCCGGCACCGTTTTCCCGCTCTTCTTGAATCTTCGTTCAAACATACCTGTTGAGATTATAGGCATAATAACCAGCGTGAGAACGCTCGGCATAATAGTTTCAACAGCCGTATCGGGTAGACTCTCAGACAAGTTGGGGAGGAAACCGGTGATTGCCGCCGGAATGCTAACTGAGGCTTTAAGCCTATACGCCTACATTCATGCTCCAGCTTCAAGCCTCATAATATCCACAATATCCTTTGTGGAGGGGGTTGGGCGCGGCATGGTTCTAACATCATTAATGGCTCTCCTATCTGATCTAGCTCCGCAATCCCTTAGGGGAAGCGCCATAGGAGTATACCGGACATTCATGGATGCCGGAGGCTTAACAGGGCCAATATTCGCCATGATGGTTTACGAGGCTTTCGGGCCGACGGCGCCCTTCCTCTCAGCCGCCGTGGTGGTGCTTGTAACCTCAGCTCTGATCATGGCTGCTTGAACGATTAGCTAAACGTTGATGTTCTCCGGCACAGTAAATGATAGGTGAGCATTTAAGATAAGAGCCAGCCTTATATGGCGATAATATTCTGGAAATGCTTTGAATGATAGATTACTTAATATGCTTAGCGGAACCCTCTCTTTATTTGGAGTGGGGGATGGGTGCAGCCTTAAGTATGTTTGAAGATTGGATTGAGAAAAATATGGCTAAGATAAGCCTTTATTTCAGGGGTAAGGGGGCGAATAACCTGAAGCTCAAGTGCCCACTGTGCGGTAAGCCTCTACATAGGCGCGGCTTTGTCGGAAAGTTTGAGTGCAAGAATCCGAAATGTAAGCTTATATGCGTTGAGCTTAAGAGCGGGGAAGTGAAGTTTCACGTAGAGCCCGTAATAAACGTAAAGTATGACGTTAATCATTTTCTCCGAATTGAAATATAGGGTATTAATTGGAGGAGCTCTCGCCACCAGTATAAATAAGCCCCATCCTCTTCAAGGAGCATATCAGTCCGCAGTGTTTTAAGGCAGCCATACCCAAATTGTTAGCCTTTAGCCTCCTCGTTTTCAGAGCCCTTTGGAGCTGCCGGCAGCCTAACTCTATACATTTGCATACCGTGCGCGGCTATCTTTGAGGCGACGTAGCCGAGAACAAACATTAGCAGTACTGGGATGAGGTAGGCTACTACACGCGCCACCAATGTCGTCAGGCCGTCACCGGCATCTGAAGCCGGAATCAGCTCAGCGAAAGCCGCCAACCTTTCCGGGTATAGCAGTAAAATTATGCCGCTGTAAAAAGTGAAGGCTAGTAAAGCTACCCCGATAAAGAACACTATTATGCCGGCGACCGGCCCTATCCTGCTGGAGGAGTCAGGTTTACTCAATTGATCCACCATCCGGCGTGTGAGCTGTCCACTTTAATTAAAGTTAAAGTGACGTTACATCTTATAAGGCTTATTAATGACACCGCTAAAATAGTCGCCTTCAACGTTCAGAAGCTGGCGAGGAAGCTTGGAAGAGCAGTTATAGCTGCAACAACCCATACGGACTTATTTGATGATTTAAACCCAAGCGTCCATATTCACAAGAGGTTTGGGAAAGAGGTAACAGTTAAATATTACCCGAATGAGCCAGCTAAAGAATGCAGCCTGTCAAAGAGATGCGAATAGAAGAGGGAACAACCGAAGACTGGAAGAAATTAGCACATTTCCACTACAGAAGCCACAGATTAACAGCGCCGAGAAAAATCTTTAGACTTGTGCGGCGTGATGAGTTATGCAGCGTAGTAGTTTATAGCTATCCGCCAGCAACATGCTTTGGTCGCAACCTTGTTCTGCCAAAAATGGGTCAAAGAGAGTTGAATGAGAAGCTTAGCACAATAAGCCGCGTAGTAATACACCCGAAATACCGAAGCGTATGTCTCGGGCAAAAACTCGTTAGAGAAACTCTTCCTCTTGTTGGAACGCAATACGTTGAAATGGTTGCCGTGATGGCAAAAATAATCCATTCGCAGAGAAAGCCGGTATGAAAAAGATTCTTGAAAGCAAGCCAAAAACAGGTCTAATCAAAATTATAAGCAGGAAATCAAATCTATCAATACCAAGAAGATTACGCGCTTAATTAAGACCTGCAGCATTTTAGCGCAGCCAAAAGTTTACCTCTTCTGGCAGAGATCTCAACTCTAATCTTTTTTTCTCATTAGGAGAATTTTCTCCCAGTCTATCTTGAGCATTGCGATGATTATTAACACTAAAAGAATAGATGTTGCCAACATCGTTAATAGAGAGTTTTCCTCCCCGCCGAAAACCATCTCTATGAGAGTTATTGAGAACCGTCCGCCTAAAGCCAGTATAAAGCTCATCAATATTTTTCCAGCTATGCATGGTATAAAAGCCCTAATGAAGTTATACCGCATAATTCCAAGAGGTATAAAGAGTAGGTCGTCTGGAAGCGGCGTTAAGGCGAAGAGAAAGATTGCTAAAGGACCATATCGGTTAAAGATTTTTAGCATATATTCCATCTTCTTCTTTCTCTCATCACTTATAACCGCCCTACCAAGGTAACCTACAACATAGCCTGAAAACTCGCCTAAAGCCGCCCCAGTGCCAGCGGAAAGCGCCAATAAAGCTGGATCTAACCACTTGCCCAGCATGAATATTATTACCGTGTAA
Source organism: Bathyarchaeia archaeon (assembly GCA_038866525.1). GTDB lineage: Archaea > Thermoproteota > Bathyarchaeia > Bathyarchaeales > DTEX01 > DTEX01. The sequence continues at coordinate 7,801 of JAWBZG010000037.1, read as the reverse complement.
GGTATCGGGATAACGATGGACAGCGTTCCTATAAAACATACAACAAATACTCCCAGATAACCATACTGTAACGCAATATCCCTTAGCCAAACATTAACTTGGTCGGAGGACAATAAATCCTGTAAAGCGTTAATCAAGTCTAACATTTAAACGCCAACTAACGGATCAGCATCAGCTACTAGTATTACTACGATGCTTAAAAACGTTTTTAACGAGCTTCAGAAATTTTAAATTCTCCAAACACAGATATATTTTTGGACAGGTTAAAAATGCAGCGACAGAAAAGCTTAGATGAATTCTGCCGAGCGTATAAAACTGAAAAACAAGAAGCCAATAATGAAATAGCGTTAAATTTAGATGAGGAAGAATATGAGGGGGAAATTGTTCAAGAGCTGCCGGAGCATGCCGGTGAAGAGAGATTCGCTCCGAAAAATCTATCGCCCTCATACCTAGTTTCAGCCGGCTACGATGGTTCTAGGAAAGTTGCTTACTTAAAACTATATGAGCCGATTTCTCAGCGAATATATTTATGGTACGATAACACTGGTCATAAACCCTACCTGTTAACTAACATCCCGGTTGAAGAGCTTGAGAAACTTGAAAGGATAATTAGTCATCCAGGCTTCGATCACCTAGAAGTAGTTGAAAAATATGACGCCATACATGACCGGAAAATCACGGTGACAAAAGTTGTCGCCAAAGACCCCCTAGCGATCGGCGGCAGACCAAAAGGCTGCATAAGAGAGATAATCCCGGAGGATTACGCAATCATATTTGGCAAATCAAGAGAGGTTAAGGTTTGGGAGGCTACGATCAAATACTACCAATGCTACATTTATGATAGGAGTCTTCAGCCAGGAATGCTTTACAAAATTGAAAACGGTGAACTGCACCCATACAGGCATGAGGAGAACGAGGAGAACGTTAAGAAGATAGCTGAAAGTTTGTTAAGGGAGGAAGAAGGCGACCTCATACCGTATATGGAGGATTGGGCTAGACTCCTTGAGTATCCTGCCCCAAAGATGCGACGCGTCGCCCTTGACATAGAGGTTTATTCGCCTATTGCGACGCGTGTTCCAGATCCGGAAGAAGCATCTCAGCCAGTGATCTGCGCTTCACTGGTTGATTCAGATGGAAGAAAGAGGGTTTTACTTCTTAAACGCCCTGGTATTGAAGAAGGTGACTTGAACTCCATAAATGGCGCTTCAATAGAATTCTATTCTTCAGAGAGAGACTTGATACGTTCGATCTTTAACGCGTTAAACGATTATCCGTTTGTTATAACTTTTAATGGGGATGACTTCGACTTAAACTACCTTTATCACAGAGCAAAGAATTTAGGGTTCTCAAGAAGTGATGTCCCAATAGATAGAGGTCAGAGGATCTGCCTGCTCAAGTATGGCGTCCATATAGATCTCTACAGATTCTTCCTTAACAGGTCGATTCAAGTATACGCTTTTGGGCAGAAATATCGCAATGTAACTTTAGACGAGATTGCACGGGCACTGCTAGGTAAATCTAAAATTGAGTTAACGAAGCCGCTCTCCGAGCTATCTTACGGTGAGCTCGCAAGATATTGTCTCAATGACGCTGAGATAACCCTAGAGCTTACATCCTACAATGATGATCTTGTCATGAAGCTTCTGATGGCATTAACCAGGATAAGCAGGATGCCCATGGAAGACGTGAGCAGGCAGGGTGTTTCAAAGTGGATTCGCAGCTTCATATACTATGAGCATCGCAGAAGAAACGTCCTCATCCCAAACAGCGATGATATAATTAGCGCCAAAGGGACGACTGTGACTAAAGCCATCATTAAGGGTAAGAAGTATATGGGTGCCATAGTCGTTAAACCAACCCCCGGAGTACACTTCAACGTAGCTGTGATGGACTTTCAAAGCCTATACCCATCCATAATTAAAGTTTACAATTTAGGCTATCAAACCGTTAGGTGCCCTCATGAAGAGTGCAGAACTAATATTGTTCCTGAAACACCCCATTGGATATGTAGAAAGCATAGAGCCCTTGAGAGCGCGCTTATAGGTTCGCTGAGAGATTTAAGGGTTAAATGGTATAAGCCTAAAGCCAAAGATAAATCCCTCCCAAGCGAGCAGCGGAACTGGTACAATGTGATACAGAGCGCACTAAAAGTTATTTTGAACGCTTCTTACGGTGTTTTCGGAGCCGAAATATTCGATCTTTATTGCCCACCAGCAGCTGAGGCGACAGCAGCGATAGGAAGAAGCATAATTACACAGACAATAAATAAGGCTCGCGAATTAGGGATCGAAGTAATATACGGTGACACCGATAGCCTCTTCCTTAAGAACCCGACTTCTGAGCAAGTTAAAACGCTGTCTGAGTGGGCTGAGAAGGCTCTGGGAATGGAGCTAGACGTCGACAAATATTATCGATACGCAGTTTTAAGCTCTAGGAAAAAGAATTATTTAGGGGTTTTAGAGGATGGAAGCGTGGATGTTAAGGGGCTTACTGGAAAGAAGCGCCATATACCATTATTCATAAAAAGATACTTTGACAAGATTGAAGACATATTGAGCCACGTTAAGACGCCGGCTGAATTCGACGTGGCGAAAAGGGAGATCGAGAAGACTATACGTGAATGCTATATGAAGCTTAAGAACCGCGAGTGGGAGGATATAAACGATTTAGCCTTCGAAGTTGTTCTGGGGAAAGTGCCGGAAGCATACGATAAAACAACACCTCAGCATGTGAAAGCCGCTCTCATACTGATGGCTAAAGGTGTCGAGATAAAGGCGGGAGACACGATAAGATTTGTGAAGGTCATTAAGGAACCCTTCGTCAAACCAGTACAGCTAGCAACATCAAAGGAGATAGATGTCGACAAGTATGTAAGCTACTTAAGGTCAACGTTCGACCAAATTCTAGACGCATTAAACTTAGAGTTCGACGAGATAATAGGGTTAACGAGGCTCGAACAGTTCATGTAATGAGGGATAAATCTAGAACACGTTTCGAAGTTTTGCCTCAAAATTATGGAAGGTTCTTCTAGCTGGAGAACTACTTAAATTAGCAGTGTTTTCAGCCCATTTACTTTTTAGATTAATTCCTTTAAAGTCTCACGGTGTTTAACGTCTTCTCCAAATATAGAAAATATTTACTTCGATAAACTCTGAAGCCCAACGTAATTATGCGCGAATCTTTCGGAGATACATTAGATTATTAATAAATATTAATAGTGCTGCCAGCTTAAGGATCTTTAAATTTCCTCTAATGGAAGGGGGTTGTTGTGGCGGAGCCCATAGGGAGAAGATCTATAAGGAAGACTTTGGAGAGCTTGAAGACTTATGTAAACCTTAAATCCGACCTCTTTAAAGTTGAGGAGAAATGCTTCTACAAGATGCTTGAGGAGATTAAGAAGGAGATGGATGAGGAGGATAAGAGTAGAAAAGAGGTAGATTTCATAAGCACGGTTCTAGACTACAGTAATAGCGTAAGCGACTTAATAAGGGCCCTGCTGCTATATATTGAGGCTCTCGAATCCTACATCTCTGAGCTTGATGAAACATTTGATAGCTTGCTGGAGGACGCGAAGAAAACGGCCGAACAGCAGATGCAGGAGATAAAGCGCGATAAGCCACCTTTTTACGGCTAACCATTGTAATTCCGCGAAAACCACGTTATATTATAAAAATCATTATTTTTATTCCCTTAAAGCTTAAATCATTAGGAGAGTAAGTTGGCTAGGCGTGGGGAAGAGAAGTATGTTAAAGCATAGTAAGGTTAGGACCCCGATAATAATTGTGAACTTTAAGACTTACGCTGAAGCCACCGGTGAAAAAGCCGTTAAACTATCTGAGACGGCTGAGAAGGTTAGCATTGAGACGGGTGTATGTATAGCTGTGGCTCCACAGTTTGTAGATATACCTATAGTTGCGAGAAGAGTTAGCATACCAGTCTTCTCCCAACACATAGATCCGATAGGTTACGGGAGCTTTACCGGTCACGTTCTCCCGGAATCGGTGAAAGAGGCGGGCGCTGTTGGGACATTAATCAACCACTCTGAGAGGAGACTTAAATTAGCCGACATAGATGCCGCTATAACGAGGGCTCGTGAGGTCGGTTTAATCTCTGTTGTCTGCAGCAACAATACTCCTGTAAGCGCTTCAGCTGCGGCCCTAAAACCAGATATGATCGCCGTGGAGCCGCCTGAGCTCATAGGTACAGGCATACCGGTTTCAAAGGCTAGACCAGAAGTTGTTACAAGCACCGTTGAGGCTGTAAAGAGAATCAGTCCTGAAGTGATAGTTCTATGTGGAGCTGGGATAACTAACGGGGATGACGTCGCCGCGGCGATAAGGCTTGGAACCGAGGGTATTCTTGTGGCTAGCGGCGTAGTGAAGGCTAAAGATCCATATAAGGTTATGGTTGATTTTGCGGAGGCTGCACTTAGAGCTCAGCGCTAAAACTCGATAGATTAGAAAGATGTGTGGGTGGGGCGGGCTTATTGAAGGTTGGTGTAGACTGCGCGCTATGCTTATTTCAGAGAGGTTACTTTGAGATCCTTGAGGCAACGGAAGATCAAGAGTTGAGGTTTAGGGCGCTAGCTCAAATATTTGACATGCTTGCCAAAAATTTTCATTGGGAGGCTACGCCAGCTGTTCTGGGCACGTTGCGTGAGAGGATAATTAAGCGTGTTACAGGAAACCCGGATCCATTCGCAGAGAAGAAGAGGATGTGTAACATGGAGGCGATGAAGATTTTTCCAGTAGCTGAAAAAATAGTTTCTGAGGAGAAGTCTGAGGGGATGAGGTTTAGGAGAGCTTGCCTATGTGCTATTGTGGGAAACGTTATAGAGTTCAATATTCCAGGGCACATTTTCAACTTCAACGATCTACGTGAGCTCATACTTGAAGCCGAGAAGAGCCTGGCGATAGACGATGTATCAGAAGCCTTTGAAGCTGCTAAAAGATCTAAGCTAACCGTCTATTTAGCTGATAACGCTGGAGAAATAGTTTTTGACATGGTGCTCATTAAGGAGCTTAAGAGACTCGGCAATAAAGTTGTTGTCGCCGTCAAAAGTGAAGCCGTCTCAAACGACGCGACGATGGAGGATGCCTTCCAGGTCGGTTTAGATAAGGTCGCTGATGTGGTGATCACTACTGGGAGCGATATGATGGGGCTTGTATTATCGGAGTGCAGCCGAGAGTTTCTAGAAGTGTATGGCTCCGCGGATCTCGTGGTTGCGAAGGGCATGGGGAACGCTGAAACGATAACTGAAATGGATTTAAGTAAGCCGCATCTACTGCTCCTAAGAACAAAATGCGTTAACGTAGCCAGATATTTTGGCGTTGAAAGAGATAAAAACGTAGCTAAACTCCTGTATCCAAAAAATAGATGAATGCGTGAAGAATAATGCTGACGAAGCTTAAACGTAAGGTTCAGGAGATAGTTTCAGCGGAAGCCAGATTAATACATAAAGCCGGGCTGAAACCGAATATCGTAAGCGCTATGGGTGCGATCCTAGGATTGCTCTCAGGCATAGCCTATTGGGCTGCTGGAGTATCATTACCTGATTTAAACGCCTACAGAATCCATTTATCTACAGCAACTGTTCTCTTAATGCTCTCAGGCTTCTCTGACGCATTAGACGGGGCGCTGGCTAGGATTTACGGTGAAGCAACCGTGATGGGCGGATTCCTAGATTCGCTGCTTGACAGATATGTGGACTCAGCGGTTCTATGCGGCTTAATTTTAGGCGGCTTATGTGATAATTTTTGGGGTTTTATAGCCCTTGTAGGCTCGTTATTGACGAGCTATGTTAGGGCTAGATCTGAAGCGGCTGATGTCCCTATGGAGACCGTGGGTGTTATGGAGAGAGCTGAGAGAATAATTGTAATTATTGCGGCGAGCATAGTGAGCGTCATCCTAGCTGAAACAATAGCTCTGAAGTTTAGCATAATGTTTTTAGCCGTAGCCTCTAATCTCACGGTTATTCAGAGAACCCTCTACTTCCGGAGAAGAGTTCGCCAAAAACGATAGATTCTAAGCCTGCTGGTGATCGCTTATGGTTTAAGGGGCATCTTTATCTTCCGCTCTTCCCTTGCCCTCACCTTAACTAAACCTCTGTAGACAGCGCATGAGATACAGTAGTACAATGTCTCGGTTCTGCTAGATATATACGCGCCCTTCTGCCTAAGCTCCTTAGCTAAAACAGGATCAACAAGCGAAATGCGCCTCGTAATCTTCTTGGCTTTGTCCCGCGGAACGAGCTCGCCGCATCCACTACAGTGAACAAGGTCGCCTCTACCCTTCTGACCCTTCGAACGACCCCTATTCTTACGCTTATAAGGCATAAACCAGCATCCCTTTCTATTTACAAACACCTTTTTCTTAGGGATAGAAATGTAAAATATCTTATTATACCTTACGCTTTTTACAGCATCCAGAACCTTTACTCAAATCCTAGTAAATGGACTAAAACGCCTTATATGGTGCAATATTGCTTATACCTGGAAAGGTTTATATATAGATGTGGAAATTAGATAAATTTCGTAAAAATGCTGAATTTTAGAGAGGAACATGATCTGAGGTGAGTGATTATGTCAGCCCAGCTTCCAAGGCTCTTAGTATTTCTCGTGATAGGGATAGTGATAGGTGCAGCGGCATCCTATGCCTACGTAAACTCAACAGTCGGTCCAACTATAAATGAGCTTAACAGCAGGATTGCGAGTTTGCAGGAGCAAGTAAACCTGTTAAATCAGACTGTGGAATATAAGATAGGGGTCACATTACCATTAACTGGTCAGCTTCAAGACGTTGGGCAGCAATGGAAGACGGTTGTAGACATCGCTTTCGAAGACTTAAACAAGGAGATGCAGAGATATAAGATCAGAGCTAAGTTTACACCAGTAATCTTAGATGACAAAACGACTGATACCCAAGCATTAACAAATATACAGACATTCCATCAAGCTGGGATAAAGGTAGTGATTGGGCCGGCAGCTAGCTTTCAAGTGAAGGCTGTGAGTAGATATGTTAACGATAACAAGATAGTTATAGTGTCGCCATCTTCAACAGCCCCCACGTTAGCTATCCCAGGCGACTTTATTTATAGGACCGTTGGATCAGATGCTGGTCAAGCAAAGGCTTTAGCAGCCCTAGTGAAGTCTCAGGGAATAAGCAAAGTTATAGTTTTTCATAGGAATGATGAGTACGGTGTAGCCTTTGAGGAGTTCTTCGAGAAGGAATTTAAAGCTTTAGGCGGCACGTCGATAGGAATCTCATATGACACAACTTTAGAGGACTATGCCAGCGAGGTAGCACAGTTAAGCGCGAGGGCAAAACGGGAGGGGGTTGAGGGTATCGTTATAATAACGTTTGATACTGATGGTGTTAACATACTGAGCCATGCTAGCAAAGATCCGTATCTAGCAACGCTTAAATGGTTCTCTAGCGAGGGAATACATGGAGCCATGGGTCTCCTAGAAGACCCAATAGCATCATTCATCCAGAAGACAAATCTGCTTGGAACAAGACCACTCTTCAAGGAGAATCCATTGCTCCATGAATTTGCAGCTCGATATAAAGCCATAAGAGGTCATGATCCGCCAGTTTTTTCAGCAAACCTTTATGACGCTGTTATACTCGCTGGTTGGGCGATAATTAGGGCGGAGAGATATGATGGTGAAGCAATCAGGAACGCTCTTGTTGAAGTCGCAAAGACTTACTATGGTGTATCAGGCTTAACCATGTTTGATGAGAATGGAGACAAATTGTTCCAAGACTACTCGGTGTGGACTGTTAAACCAGTAAATGGAAA
>JAWBZG010000036.1:0-13591 GCA_038866525.1 Bathyarchaeia archaeon | reverse complement strand
GGCGAAGAAATGAGGCTTAAATATCTCTAAGGTTTGTGAAAACGCCCTAATTCAGGCAGTAAACTCCTTAGAAGCCATATTTAATGAAAAGGGAGATAAGCTGAGAACTGTGGGTTCTCGATTGGCGGACCCGGGGGGAGTTGAACCCCCGACCCTCGGCTTAGGAGGCCGATGCCCTATCCTGGCTAGGCCACGGGTCCACAATCTAACTTTTATTTAGGGTTAAAGATAAACTTTTATTCTTTGCGGTTACAATTCCCTTGCCAATATTGGCTTATAGAATCCTTTCTCTAACCATGTCCTGCGCATTACGTCTATTTTTTCCGGCGAGTATTTTAATGTGTGCCCCGGTGCGAGTATTATTCCTCCGCTTTTTCCGAGTAGGCAGCACTCCTCAGTTTTCCCTAGCAACTTCCTCCGGGCTCCCCGCGTCTAGGGTTCTTGCGCTAACCGCCCCAGAGCGATACGTTTTCTCCAAACCTCTCGATTATTTTCCGCCAGTTATTGCATTCCCTTTGAATATTCAGTATGTCGACACCTATCTCCACCAGGTCGGGTATTAAATCCTCAACTTTACCGTCGCTGTGCTGGTACACGAGCACGTTATTCTTCCTAGCCGCCTGATACAGTTTAGCTTGATACGGCTTTATAAACGTCCTCCATTTATCCGGAGATATTAGTAGGGTTCTGGGTTAAGTAGGAATACATGGTGGATTGTTGCTTTTATTCCTGCTTAACCCTTCCCCCTCGATTATTTCATTGGGGGCTCTTTGGGGGAGCCCTTCTCCCCGCATCTGAAGGTTCAATACTGCTACTATGTCTCTATCTATTGTTAATCCGCATTCTTCGCATTTCATGCTTCCTGAACACAGGGGGCAGACTTTAGAGGAGTTTTTAGGGTTAACGTATTTTACTGGTAGGTTAAGCCATTTAAGCTTGTATTCAAGCATGAACTGGAAGAAGAACTCTTAACTGCCTCCATAGTCTTTCAACCTCACTCTTAGGATAACGGAGCTTACCAGTCGGAAGCCTAACAGCCCTAATAATACCTTTCCTTTGCCACTTCCAAAGCGTTTTAACTGAAATACCGAACTTCTTAGCAACCTCAGAGGGACGTAAGAGCTCTTCTTCCATCAAAGAGTTAATGGAGCTAAACAAATAGTTTCGCGTCCTGATATCGGAAAGACCAGACGAAGGACCTTGTCATGCCTAGGAGTAGCCAAGCCCTTTCAAAAAGACCCCAGCCGTTATCGCCCAAAAGCACGGTTCTCCTCCGATCAACCCCTGAAGCCTCCTCTATAGCCCGCTTAATTATGTGGGGTTGCGGCTGCGGCATCGGGTAATCGTCAACCATGTCTGGGGACTTTAATGGGTGATCTACTGGGAAGCTGTCTGAGCGGTTATCCCTTAATTCCCATCGCACACCCCAAGAATCCAATCCAGAGCTACATCTTTCAATTAAACCATGATGAATTATTATTGCTGATCTATCGAAGAGGGGCATGGAAGCCAGTAGGGCTCCTCGTGCCTGATAGCTAAGAGGAGGTTTTCACGAGGGTTCATTAAGGACGCTCTCCTCTAAAATAAGCTGTTTTTAATCCTATCCTTTAATGCTTTTCAAATAAACCGTCGCGATCATTTTCAGATAAAAATAAATCGTTGTATCCCCACCTATATCTTTAAGCGAGCAAAGTGATCGGCTTGGCGATTAAGGATTGTTTTGGCAGACCAGTTGAAAACCTCAGGATATCTGTAACGCAAAGATGCAATTTCAAGTGTATTTATTGTCATCGTGAAGGTCAGCTAGATAGCTCCGAAATGGAGCTTTCAGCCGAAGAGATAGAGCGGATAGTTAGGGTTGCAGCCTCATTAGGCATTTACGGCGTTAAGTTAACCGGCGGGGAGCCTCTTCTGCGGAGAGACATCGTTGAAATCGTCCGTAGGATAAGCAGCGTTCCCGGAATACGAGATATATCGATGACTACAAACGGCTTCCTACTTAAAGAATATGCCAGGCAGCTGAGAGAAGCGGGACTTATAAGGGTCAATGTAAGTTTAGACACGCTTAACGCGGAAAAATTTAAGATAATCACGGGCGTTGATGCGCATGAGAAAGTTGTTGAGGGGATAATTGAAGCCTCCAGGGTTGGCTTAAACCCGATCAAAATCAACATGGTTCTCTTAAAAGGAGTGAACTGCGATGAGATAGAGGATATGATTAAATTCGCTGAAGAAAATAGGCTGGTTCTACAGTTAATTGAGCTTGAGCAGCCCTGCGAAACCCCATTCTACATGAAATATCACTTGGATTTAGAGGATATAGAGGGTAAACTTAGGGATAAATCTTCAAAGATAATTGTTAGATCGATGCATCATAGAAGAAAATATGTTCTGGAGAGCGGGGTTGAGGTTGAAGTTGTTAAACCAATGCATAACACGGAGTTCTGCCTACACTGTAACAGGATCCGGCTAACATCCGACGGTAAGCTTAAACCATGCTTATTTAGAAACGATAACCTCGTAGATCTAATCAATCCAATAAGGAGGGGATTTAGCGACGAACATTTAAGGGATCTTTTCATCGAAGCCGTAAAGAGAAGGAAGCCCTTCTTCACGTAGCTGACAATTATACGTTAGGCGCCACGCATATTTTCAGGAACAGATAAGATTACTGATGGTGATAGAATGGATCAAAAGATTAAATTCGGTATAATTGGGACTGGTGTCGGAGCGAATTTCTGCGCTAACGGATTAGCGCTCATAGCCAGCGAAGGAGTATCTGAGCTTATCGCGGTCTCCAGCCAGAGAGAAGAAAAAGCTAAAGACTTTGCATCTAAGTGGGGCTTGAAGTATTGGTACACGGACTATAAGAAAATGCTGAAAGAGGCTCCCATAGACGCGGTCATAATAAGCACGCCGCATTATCAGCATTACGCTATGACTATAGATGCCATAGAGAGCGGCAAGCATGTTTTGGTGGATAAGCCGATGGCTATAAGCCTAAAAGAGGCAGATGAAATGATAGTGGCTGCTAGGAGAAAAAACGTTAAATTAGGTGTAATTCTACAATCACGCTTCGACCCAACCATGCGAAAAGTGAAGGAGGCGGCGGACAACGGCGTTTTTGGAAGATTGATTCTCGGCGAAGCAGTTGTCGAATGGTTTAGGGGTCAAGAATATTATAGCGAGAGCCCTTGGAGGGGGCGTTGGGCGACTGAGGGGGGAGGCGCCCTAATAAATCAAGCCATTCACACAATAGATTTACTGATATGGATAATGGGTAAACCGAAGTATCTTTGGGCTCAAACGGACACTTTCGCCCATAAAATAGAGGTTGAAGATGTAGCTGCAGCGATAATAAGATTTGAGAACGGGTCTATAGGTGTGATACAGGGGAGCACCGCCATCTACCCAGGTCTGCCAACAAGGCTTGAGATTCATGGAACAAGGGGGACTGCTATAATCGAGGGCGAGGTTTTAAAAAGGTGGGCTATATTAGGCGAAGAGGAGGTTGCCTCTGAGGGCACGAAGGAGGGATTGAAGTCTTGGGCTAGACCAGAGCTCGTTCCAGCAACCAACCACGCTTCGCTCCTAAGGGATTTCGCCAGAGCCATTATTGAGGGTAGGGAGCCCGCTGTAAACGGCGTTGAGGGGAGGAGATCCCTCGAAGTCATATTAGCCATATATGAGTCCGCTAAGAACAATAAGGTTATAGGTTTCCCGCTCTAGGAGGAGGGAGGAGGAGGGAGGATGAGGGGTAAAGCCATAATTTTAATGGGTTCAAAAAGCGATATGGATTTCTCACGTGAAATCGCTAAACATCTAGATGCCTTAGGCATAGAATACGAGTTTAGAATCGCCTCAGCCCATAAGACTCCTAAAAAGGTTCTCGAGATACTTGGGGAGTATGAGGGGGAGAAAATCGTCTATATAACTGTCGCCGGCAGATCTAACGCTTTAAGCGCCTTCGTTGATGCAAACACCACGAAGCCTGTAATAGCGTGCCCACCCTACTCAGAAAAATTCGGCGGAGCAGACATATATTCCTCGCTTAGGGTTCCGAGCGGAATAGGTTCAGTTGTAACCATTGAGCCGGAGGGAGCGGCTATAGCTGCGGCAAAAATCCTCGCATTAGGGGATCCCGAACTAGAGGATAAAATACGTATATATCAGGAGTCGAAGAGGGCTGAGATAGAGGAGGCTGACAGGGCGGTCAGAACAAGGACGAACATGACGTGATGATTAAAATAGTTAGATCAATTTAAGCCACAAAAATATGGGGGGCTCTGAGTCTGTGGCAAATGGCGCTTCACTGGACGATCTGAGGAATACTCTCAGACACCTTCTCTTCAGTAGAGGGAACTACTTCAACCGATTGATGAGCGATTTCCTCCACGGGTGAAGGAGCCTCGATCTTCTCTTCACATCTAGCTTCTTCGGCTGGCTTTGGCGTTATGCTCTCTAGCGCGCGCCTTATTTCATTTATCTCATTCCTCGTAGATTCTAAGCCGAGAGATATGGCTTTGCTCTGCTTCTCATATGTTTCACTATCTATTTCGCCAGACGCATGAAGAATCTCAATATTAGCCAGAAAGACCTCTAATATATCTGCTTGTCTCTCCAGGCTCTCAGCCCTATTCTTCATTTTGCAGGAAAGGCTTTCCAGATACCTCTTTACATCGGATAGAGCGTCACCTATCTCCTTATCCAAGCATTCGTATGTTTGCCGAGAGATCCTGTTTGAAGATAATAAATCGTCCAACGCCTGCTTCTTCTTTTTCAACAGCTCCAAATCCTTTGAAGCTAATTCAAAGGCATACTTCCATAGACACACGTTTAACACCCAAGCGTCTCTTTGGGGATGAAAGATAAATAATTTTTACTATCATACACAAATATCTAAAAGTAATACAATGATAAACACGAGAATAATATCCTAGCTTCGCTCCGCTCATTGTTTAATTAACTATAGAAAAAATTTATATTGTAATAAGTATGATCAAAAACTCTATCGACAAAAATAAAACGAATCAAATGATTTATAGACGTATTTAAAAAGTTTTATAGATATATTTATACTAATAGAGCTTTCAAAATCCTCTTTAAGCGGATACGATATTATGTCGCTTATTAATAAGAAGTTTAACCTTATGGTAAGCCCCGGGACAGTTTATATGGCGCTTTATTCCCTTGAAAGAGAAGGGTTGATTAAAAGCAAAAACCACAATAATTCTAGGAAAAGAGCATATATTTTGACGTGTAGGGGCGAAGAGTTTATGGAGAGTTTTCTTTCACTGCGAGAGAGTGTGAAATTGGTGGTATCAAAAATATTCGATGAGGGTAGGCATATTGATTGCAAGCGGGTTTAACAAAACTTAAATATTAAATGTCAGATGTTATTCAATTGAGTGTTAAGGGGAGGAAACCTTTAAAATGGAGAGAACTATTCCTGCGGTTAAAACGATTGATGTCCACAAAGATTACTATCTTAAGGGGGAAGTTGTTCACGCTCTACGCGGAATATCTCTCGAAGTGTCCCGCGGGGAATACGTATCCATTATGGGTCCTTCGGGCTCCGGTAAAACTACGCTGTTTAATATGATTGGCGGCATAGATAGGCCTACTAAAGGCGACATTTTTATAGATGGCGTGGACTTATCTAAAATACCGTCAAAATCTATGGCTTGGCTTAGGTGCCGTAAGATCGGCTATATTTTCCAGACCTTCAACCTCATACCCGTCCTAACAGCTAAGGAGAACGTTGCATTACCAATGGTTTTCCTAGGGGTTCCAAAGGAGGAGAGGGAGAAAAGAGCGATTGAATTGCTTGAGATGGTTGGTTTAGGCGACAGAGTTAACCACCGCCCCACAGAGCTTAGTGGTGGTCAGCAGCAGCGTGTCGCTATAGCTAGGGCTCTCGCCAACAACCCCGCAATAATACTCGCAGACGAGCCCACAGGAAACCTAGACTTAAACACAGGCTTCGCGATAGTTCAGCTACTATATCGGCTGAAAGCTGAGCGCGGCACAACTATCATTTGCGCTACGCATGACCTCAAAATGATTGATATAAGTGATAGAGTGGTGTTTCTCAGAGACGGCATGATCGAAAACATTGAGGAGAGGAGGGGTCTCACGCTTACGGCTGAAGAATACTTCGCTGAAGAAGAATAGGGGGAGGTGTAAGGTGTTGGAGAAAGAAGAGAAGATTCAATGCCCCTGTGGCAGAATAATAGAGAGCCCAGACGAATATAAGATCCTGTATTTAAAACATGAGTTGAAGGAGATAGATATTCTGTGCCCTAACGACTCATGTTACCTGAGAGAACTCGGGTACATAAAATTTGAAATTAAAGATGGTAAAGCGGTCTTCAAGGAAGCATCATTTTACCCGCCCTTCGTAACATGGAATGCCGGACGCTTAACGTTCGAGAGGGCTGAGAAAATTCTGAAAAACCATCTCAAGGCTATTGCCCGGAAAGTCGACTGGAGTAGGTTAAGCGTATCTGGCAAGTAAAATTTTCCTTAGAAACCCTGTTCTTCGCTTCTTGAAAGCATCCAGTTAACTGAGAATTTAGTTCAAGCGTCTCTTTCTTCCATTCTACTTTACTCGCTTTTCAACTTAATCAATACGTTTTGTAGCATTTACCAATCTCATCACATAAACATAGCATGGATGAGGATTCAACGCTAGCCATCAATTAGAATTGTGTAGCGTAAGTTGGCCTAAAATGGGAGACGTGGAATCCCGCGCTACTCGGTAACCCTCACATATACTTCGGCTCTAGTCTCGTATCTTTCTATTCGACCATCCCGCAGATAAATTATCCTATCGCTCACATCGATCATCTTGAGGTCGTGGGTTGCCGCAATGATAGTCACGCCCTTCTCCTTATTCATCTCCCTCAAGAGGGTTATTATCTCTAGCCCCGTGTGCAGGTCTAGGTTTCCTGTGGGCTCGTCTGCGAGTATTATTGCGGGGTTGTTGGCGAGAGCCCTAGCTATAGCGACACGCTGCTGCTGACCACCACTAAGCTCCGCTGGCTTATGGTTAAGCCTGTCGCCTAAACCAACCATCTCAAGCAGCTCTCGCGCCCTCCTAAAACGCTCCTCCCTCTCAACGCCGGCGAAGATCATCGGGAGCATAACATTCTCTATAGCTGTTAGGACGGGTATGAGGTTGAAGGTCTGGAAAATATAGCCGATCTTACGGCACCTAAGCCAAGCAAGCTCATAGGCGTCTAGCTTAGCGATATCAACACCATCAATATACACTCTTCCCCTAGTAGGCCTATCTATGCCGCCAATCATATTAAACAGCGTAGTTTTACCGGAGCCCGAAGGACCCATAACTGAAATGTATTCTCCACGTTTAACCCTCAAGTCTACTCCATCTAAAGCCTTAACTGTCACGGGACCCATCTGATAATATTTGGCTAGATCCTCAGTCTCAACAACATATTCGAAGCTAATATTTGATCCCCCGCACCACTTTTTTAATATTAAATTGCAATTGGCTATCTTATAAAATTAATCCTTACTGACGAAAACTTTTAAGAAAGATTTTTAAACTCAAATAGTTGAATTCATTTTTCAAAGGGGGGTTTGCTCATTCTTGAGAAGGGTTAAAGTTGGTGTTGTTGGTTCCGGCGGAATATTTCAGGGGGCTCATTTGCCAGCGTATCCAGATATAGCGGAAGCACAGCTGGTGGCAATATGCGATGTATCTGAGGCCGTACTGAAAGCTGCTGAGAGAAGGGTTAGAAGCGTCTATCAGGAAAGAATTCAAAAGGCTAAGGATGAGGGCAACGTAGATTTAGCCGAGAGACTGAGGGAGGATGTAGATGGCTTAAAAACATATATGAGCTTCTCAGAGATGCTATCGAGGGAGAATCTTGATTTAATCGACATATGTACTCCGACGAAGTTCCATGCTCCAATAGCTATCGAGGCTCTGAAAAGCGGCGTTAACGTTATGTGTGAGAAACCTATGGCTAGAACCTACCTCGAGTGTTTGGATGTGCTGGAAAGCGTCGAGGACTCAAAGAAAATTTATCAACATAATGAGAACTGGCTCTTTCATCCGCTTTGGTATAATATCAGAAAGTTTATTGAGAGCGGTGCGATAGGTGAGCCGCAGCTAATCTTTCTGGCTACAGCTCACGGTGGACCAGAGTGGGCTTCATGGTTCTGGGATTTAGATATCGCTGGGGGCGGCGCTCTTCTAGATAATGGTGTGCACGCGATAACCTGCTCATGGTTCCTAGGCGGCTTTGATAAGAAGCCTACTGTCGTTAAGGCAGCTGAGCCGTACGGAATATGCATACGTATGAAAACTAGGATTATACAGGGGATGTTTAGACCATTTGAAGTTGAGGATGATGCCCATGTCCTGGTGCGCTTCGAGAACGATGCGGGTGAATGGGTTACGGCGCACGTTGAAGGCTCATGGTCCCATAGAGATTCCATGGACACATCTATAATCGGGACGAATGGCGAGATTAAGCCGGAGACTAGGGGCGACGAAACTTTCCTAGTTATAAGCGATGCTAAAGGCGGGAGAAGAGAATTCAATCTTGGAAAGATCTCTTGGGTGCAGAGTTTCGCTGGCGAGATAAGGAATGCATGTAACTGCGTGCTGAACAATGTGCGGCCTATCTGCGATGAAAGGATAGGTGCGGAAACAACAGCTATCGTTCAAGCAGCATATCTATCGCAGAAGAAGGGTAAGAAGCCGGTGACCATTAACGAATTTAAAGAATACGCTTTAAAAATAAGGGAGAGGGAAGGCGATAAAGCGTCAGATGTCCTACTGAAGGAGTTAATTAAAGGAATAGCGAGAATATGAGGGATTAAGATAGAGTCAAACTTCCCCTCCACCCATTTTTTCACGCATTCGTTTTTAGATTTACGGCTTCAGATATTTTGTAATCTTCTCCTGGAAAATATCCTCTTTAATTAGATGGCTCGTCCTCACCCATTCCCCTATGGGTATGGAGAACTTTGACCCTACGTAGTCTAAGGCTTCGCCGAGGGTGTTAAATCGTTCACATCCTTGTTTAAAAGCTTCGCGTACACACTCCCTATTAATCCAAACGCCCAGCGGCATAATGAAGCTCGGATGAATCTCCCTCATGGCTATTACTCCCGCTTGTTTCCCCTCACTCGCTAAAAACTCCGCAGCCGCCAGCCTAACAGCGTAGTAGCATCCGCCTAGAGAGGCGTAGGATGTTCTTCCATAATAGCCCTCCCAATCGTTCCCCATAGCTATGCTGTTACCCTGAGGGTTCCAGAGAGTTCCCGGATACCAGGCTTCTATCCACTCATACCTCCACTTTGAAGGCGTCAAGAGAATGACAAACCTGTTACCAAGGTAGCTAAAGCTGTAGACGCGGTATTCACCTATTTCTGGGTTAGCCTTAACCTTATCCTCTATCAATCTCCTTGAAATCGTGGAGTCTACTGCTGTTATACTCCACCTCGTCGGCACCATTCTACGCTGCCCCTTAACGCCGAAGGCGCCGACGCTGAACGCCCTCTGTATCCTTGACACCGGGACACCGTTAAGGTAAAGGTTGAGAATAGCCTCCTCAGCCTTCAAGTCGGAGTCGCTGTAAGCCTCCTCAATCCTATTATCTATTTTGGCATTATCGATCTCAATCCTTGATAGAGGAGCTGAGGGACCCATAGGCTGGACTTCATCATCGAACATAAATCTCCCAGAAGGCTTCTTTTTAAAGAGGGCTTCCGTATCCACAGGCTCCCTCGACAAAGCTATCTCTATAGTTCTACTGAGAAACTGCTCGTTACTGAACGGTTTTCTAACATTTACTCTAAACTTTCCGCGAATTAAGCCTGTTCTAAAGCCAATTATTTCGTCCATTGATCTGCCAACCCATTTCTCAGGCATATCGAACAGGGATGTGTCGCCTAAAACAGGCGGGATCAGGGGACCTGCGTAAACGTAAGGATACCCTATTCTGCCGACAAAGACCCCGGGTGGGGAGGAGCCAAAAACTCTCTCAGAACCAACTAGGCCTTTAATTTTGAGGAGCGAGTAAAGCCTCACTATGGCGGGGCACCTAGTCTTCCCACATAGCATTCTGCTACCCCTACAAAATATGCAGAGACTCCCTTCTCTGAAGCAGATCTCAACGCCCGCTGAGGGATTAAGATCCCCCGCGATTTTTTCATCATCTATGATGTGCTCTAACCATGGAATATTTTGCTTAACTTTTTTAAGCACTTTCCTCTTTAATATCTTCAACGCTAATCAGCCCAAATGCCCCAATAAAATCATTAGATAAAAGAAATAAATAAAATGGTTTAAGTGAAAAAGAGGTTTTCTCCCATTAATCTATTCTTATCGGCTCGCCCTTAGGAGCTTCCCTCTTCTTAGGTAAAGTGACTTCCAACACACCGTTCTTATAGGTTGATTTAGCCTGCTTCGGATCAACTTTCTCCGGCAGCTCAACCTCCTTATAATATTTGCGCTGCGGCGTGTCGACGCTTATCGTTAAAGTTGTCTCAGTACCATGGAGCTTAATGTCCTCTTTCTCAACCCCGGGGATTTCAGCTATAACCTTAATCTCGTTATTAGTGTTAATTATGTCTACAAGGGGTTCACGTTCCTCCCTAATCGATATTGATGGTCTGCCTGGTCTCGCGGCACTAGGCTTTATGTTACCGAACTCTCTTATCTCCGGCTTTCCATCAGGACCTATCGTTATGCTGTACCCATATACGAAAGGCCCCCATTCTTGAATCCTTCTCCCATCTGGTAAAACCCTTTCGCGCACTAGATCCTTCGGAACCATCTTAGATAGATCCTCGAACTCTCTTTCAAATATTCGCTCCATCTCCCTGAACATTTCATCTATCTCTTCGAAGAAGCTTGAGAAGGGTCTGCGCCTTCTAAACCATCTCTCCCAAAACTCATCAAAGCTTGACATAACCTTTCCCCAAATAAACAATCTGGCATTATATCCTTAAAAACGTATCTCTACGCCTAGCATCCTAAGTATACCCAGCAGCATCCTGAGATCCTCCGCTCGAACACGGAACTCATTCTTATGCGGACATAAATCGTCCAACATTATTTTATGCTCATCTCGACTATATATCAGCGGATATAAACGGCATCCATATGGCCTAAACCTATATATTCTACACATGGAGCCATCTAGGAAAAAGCATCTTCCATAAACATTCTTTAATCTCCAGGTTCCTCCGAATCTTTCAGCGAAATCCCTCACGGAATAACCTAGTTTAACTATTCTGCTGATGTCTAACCAAGTGAGATACATTCTTGTTTCATGGCAGCACAATGCACAATTATGTTTTAAGCATGGTTTCCCGCTGTCTAAAGGGCTGCTCTCCATAAGCATTAACCATTTAGGAGTATGAGTTAAAGACTTATACAAATCCCACTATAAAAATTTACTAGAAAAAATAATTCCTAGTTTAATCATTTAGAGGTTCTGAGGGCTGATTGACGTGAGCTGCGCTATTGGCGCCTTAATTAGAGCACGCACGATCGCCGAGGCTTGGGAGGAATCCGTAATAAAATGCTGGAGGGAAGGTGCTGAGGTTCCAACAGAGTACGGGGAAAAGTCGAAAGAGATTTTAGGGTTACTTGTGGTTGTTGAAGAACCCTTCAGCGAGCCACGTGTCCATAGAGGCGACATATACGCCGCCATGAAGGATTCACTACGCAAATATATTGAAGAGGTTTTGGAGGGAAGCTTTGACTGGGCTGTTAAAGAAGGTAAAATACATTACACTTATCACGAGCGCCTGTTTAATTATCCGCCGAACGGAATAAACCAAATAAATTACATAGTTGAGAAGCTGAGTAAGGTTAGTTATTCTAGGAGGGCGCAGGCTATAACATGGGTTCCGGAGAAAGATATGTGGGTTGGCTCTCCACCATGCCTCCAAAGAATCTGGTGCACTGTTAGAGATGGCAAGCTGATCATGCACACCTCTTGGAGGAGCAGAGATATTTTTAGGGCAATGCATATGAACATGCTCGCCATGACAGAGCTCCAGAAAATGATTTCCGAGAAACTGGGCTTAGAGGTCGGAGCCTACATCGACTTCTCCAACAGCGCCCACATATATGAGAGAATCTACAGCGATGTTAAACGATTCATAGAGGTTGTAGAGAAGAGGAGGCTGGGCAATAGGGTCTAGGCTGTTACTCACCAATCACATGCACTTGAACCGTGCGTAGGCGAGGTCCGTCCAACTCAATGAAGAGGATTGACTGCCATGCGCCTATAAGAATCTGCCCATCTTTTACCGGCAGCGTAATACTAGGTTTAATCAAGCAGTTCAAAATATGTGCATGCGCGTTCTGTTCGCTCGGTATCCAACCATATTTGGCGTTATGGCGATAATTGGACTTTTGCGGAACCAACCGATCCATTGTGGCGAGAACATCTTCCCATAAATCAGGGTCATGCTCATTAACTGCTATAGCCGCCGTGGTATGTGGAACCCATACGTTAACGAACCCATTCTTTATGCCAGAGCGCTCAACCGCCCCGCCCACGCTGTTGGTAACATCTATAATCTCCATTTTCCTTTTACTTTGAATCGAAAACTCATAGGAGTAAAATCTCAAGACCTCGCACCTCTAAGATTAAAGAAAATTTACTTAGGGGAAATTAAGATTATCTTTGCGCCCATATTTCACCTGCTTAACTTATTCCCGCGCTCTTTAGTTAAGGGTAAGCTGAAGACGAAGATGCTCTAGATCTAATCCTGCATGGATCGATCCAGCTGATCTATGCGTTAATCCGCAGCCCAGTCTTGTCGAACTAAGCGCGTTAAACTCTACCACATGTTTTGCTGAACCTTTAAAACGCTGCTCCAAATTTTGAAGCATTTTATCGGGCATATTGAAATGAAAGCGATAAAAATATAGTTTAAATCTATGTGTCGTTAAAATACATTTAAGTTTACGCTCCCCCATTAGCATTGGTCTGCTGTGAGGGCAAGTGTATGTCTGGCGCTAAAGATGCTGGCGGCTTCATTCTAGATCCGTTTGGAGTAAATATAATCGAGGATTATGACAGGCTCCTTACGGAGTTTGGAATACAACCCTTTAAACCCCTATTATCGCAGGTGCCTAACCCATGCGCAGCCATGCGGAGAGGCGTTATATTTGGGCATAGGGACTTTGAACGCATAATTGATGCTATGAGGAGCGGCAGAGAGTTCGCGGTTATGAGCGGTATAAAGCCGACCGGAGAATTTCATCTCGGGACGCTGATGACCGCTCGCGAAATCATATATTTTCAGCAGGAAGGAGCTATGGCTTTCTACTGCGTAGCTGACATTGAAGCCTATGAAGACAACGGGATACACTTTGAAGAAAGCGAGAAAATAGCTGTAAATAATATCGCTGATCTCTTAGCTCTGGGATTTGATCCCAAGAAAGGATATATTTATCGCCAATCAAAAGAGGAGCGGGTTAAAGACCTCGCCATACTCTTTAGCAGGGGAGCAACGCTAGCGACTATGAAAGCCATTTACGGTGAAAGGCACATGGGCTTATACTTGTCAGCGCTCATACAGGCCGGAG